>JAYSYN010000267.1:0-10509 GCA_043727575.1 Fimbriiglobus sp. | reverse complement strand
GGTGGGTCCCCGGCCTCGCCGTCGGGTACGACACCAGCTTCACGCACCAAGTCGCCGACTTCCTCCAAGGCCTGAGCACCGGCAAGCCGGCCAGCCCGACCTTCCGCGACGCGCTCGAAACGCAACTGGTTCTCGACGCCGTGCTGGAGTCGGCGAAGACGCACCAATGGAAGGACGTCGGGAAGGCGTGATTCGGCGAGCCGAACCCGGTCACGGGTCGGGTGAATGGGAATCTCATGAACGGATCGGGATTGAGATTCGGCTTCACCCGACCCGTGACCGGGTTCGGTTCGCCGAATCTAACTGGTGATCGCGAATGTCGCCGATTGCCCGGTCGCTTCTTCGACTTCGACGCGCATCACTTCCGGCGTATAGCCATATTGCTTCTCCAACTCCGCGGACAACCGTCCCGCGAACCACTTCGCCAGCAATTCCGTCGTCGTATTCGCGATGGGCAATGCGACACAGTCTTCCTTCGGGAAGCTCCACGACTTCGTTCCGAATTTCACGACGTAGTTATTCCCCGCGTCCGTCACGGGGAGCAGCGGATTCTCCATCGCCAGCAGCATATGGTGGTCGAGTTCGTCCACGATGGATTGCGTCCGTCGTTTGAGCGCGACGAAGTCGAAGATGTAATGATTGGCGTCGAGCGGCCCTTCGACCTCGACCGCGACGCGGTAATTGTGGCCGTGCAAGCGCTCGCAATCGTCGCCGTTGTAGGTGATGAAATGCGCGCAGCAGAACAAGAAGTAATCCTTGTTCACGCGGATGGAATATCGCTCGGCGGGCATGGGGATCACAACCAATCGGGAACGGGCCAAGCGAACGGATCGGTCGCTTTCAATTTACCGTCTCGCAACGCGATGAACAGGCACGCCGTGACGAGGTCGGCCGTGGTGCCGGGGTTCAGGCGATTGCCGTCGCTGCGGAGGTGAGCATCGAATCGGACGGCCGAAGCTCGACCGGATTCGGATGACAAGCCACCGTCGATCCAGGTTTCCCAGGCGCGATTTCGTACTTCATTTGCGGGATGGATCCCGCATTTGCGTACGATCAGTGAATCCGGGTAGCTCGCGAGCCAGCTCAATTGGCATTCGATGATCGCGGCTTCGACGCGGCCGTGCTTCTCGAAGCCATGGAGCAAATGCGGCACGCCGAAGTCGAAGACGTCGGCGAAACCGGTGGCGTATTGCTTCGCGATCATGTCCCGATCCGCCGCGAGTCGCATGGCGTCGAGCAGTGTGACCGTCGGTGCGTCGTTCACCGATTGCTCGGGCACCTCGCCCAATCCCCCGGCCGAGGCTATGCGGATCGCCTCGAATGCGTGCTTCGCATCGCCGATGGTCAGCGACGCCAGAAGAGCTTGAAGTCCCGGTCGATCCGCGGATTTCGCCAACGGCACCAGCAGCAGAATAATGCCGAGGTTCGTGTTCGACGGTGTGACCTGCCGACGCAAATGCACGGCGTGCAGAATTGTTTCCCCGACGCCGGCACTCTCGAACTTCGCGAGGGCCAGGGCTAGCGAACCGGCCGAGTTGATGAAGTCCAGATAATCCAGATCGTTGAATCCGCAACCGGGACGGACGTTGCCGACCTTGCGGGCGAGCACTTCCCAAACGCAGGCGGTGTGCGCGGCCATGGCGGCGTCCATCAAGCACCCCCCGCGATGAACCGGATGATCTCCGCCGCGACGTCGATCCTGCAGGTCGCCGCCAACGCCTTCCAACCCGGTACGGCGTTCACTTCGATCACGACCCAGCGGCCCGATTGGTCGCACATCAAATCGACTCCGGCGATCAATGCCCCCGTGGCCCGCGCGGCATCGAGGGCCAACTTCTGTTGGGCGGGTGCGAGTTCGCACGGCTCCGTCGTACCGCCTCGGGCGACGTTGGTCCGCCAGTCGCCGTGGCCGAACCGTTTCATCGACGCGAGGACGCGGTCGCCGAGCACGAACACTCTCAGATCCCACCCGGGATGGTGGATAAACTCCTGCAAATACAGGACGCCGCCGGTTTGCTCGATGGCGTGGAACGTCCGCCAAGCGACTTCCGGATCGGTGAGGCGCACCATCCCGCGCCCCTCGGAGCCGAAGATCGGTTTGACGACGACATCGCCGCCGAGGTCGGCGTAAGCAAGCATCGCATCGGGCGCGGTCTGCGTGCAAATCGTGCGCGGCACCGGTAGCCCGGCTTCACCCAATCGCGAAGTCGTCAAGAATTTATCGACGCAGGTTTCGAGCGCCCGCGGCGGGTTGAACACCGGGATCGCGGACGCGTGCAGGGTATCCATGCGGAAGATGATTTGCTCCAGCGACCCGGCCGGCATGGTGCGGACGATCAGCGCATCGAAAGCCGATCGCGTCGGTGGAACACCGGCCTGCGCCCGCCGGAAGTCGATGGCGTCTGCCGGGTGCCCGGCTTCGGCCGCGGCGCGGAGCAGATCCTGCACATGCCAGCCGGTACCGCCGCAGAGAATGCCGAAGCGCATGGGTCACGTCCCGAAGAATGACTTCTTCAACAGCCCCGCATCGGTGGAGCCGTACGTCCGCGCCCGGCCGGTTCGCAAATTCACGAACGTGACTTCCGCGGGGCTGAACAGCAGCGGGTCGATCTTGTAAAAGTCGCCGTAGCGCGCGAACAAGTCGGCGAAGAGTTCGCCGTGATCCTTCGACGAACTCGACGGCACCTCGGGACCGACCTCGTCGATCGCGGCATCGTCGCAATCGACCCACAATGTCACGCGGCCGCCATACAAGATGGCGTCGTTCGTCCGGCCGATGGCGGCGAGTTCGCCCTTCGCCACGGGGGGCAGCGGAGCGACGCCGAACCCGCTCACGACGGCGTTCACGTCGAACTTCAATTCGTGCAGTTTGTGAAGCGCGGTTTCGACGGAGCGCGCCACGACTTGGATCGCCCCCGCGATGCTGCTGGCCGGGGCGACCAGCAGTGTCAACCGGTCGACAGTGGCGGGCAACTTCTCGCGGATCGCGGCGACCACACTCGCATCCGGCATCTTGCGGCTTTCGAGCACCCCGACGGCAACCGTCGAATCATCCGATATATTCAGCTGTTTGATGACCTCTTCCCGACCGGCCAGCGCTCGCATTGGGCCGGATCCCATGGCGAAAAACTCGCCGGCTCGCACCTGCCAACCGGCGTATTGCGAGCCGAGGCAGGCGAGCACCGGGGCGTCGGTCGTGACCGCGATGGTCGGCCCCATGTGGCCGTTGACGAGCGCGACCTCGGCGAGATCGGCGAGGCAGACGCGGGCCATTTGCAAACCCGCTTGCAGGCCCCCGATGGCGGCGACGCCGCAATCGATGACGCGCGCACCGTCGACTTCGGACACCGTCACGCGGATCGCCGCGGCGAGTTCGACCATCTCGTCGGCGAGGGCTTCGGCCCGTTCGTTCAAGCGGATCATCGCGGCGCACTCTCCCGGGCCAATTCCATCAACCGTTCGCGGCACTCCGGTTCAGTATCGGCGGCCGCGAACAAAGTGACCACCGGTTGCCCCGCCGGAATGACCGAACCGACCGCCGGGATGTCGGCGAAGTCCGGCCCGCGCCAGGGATGATTGGCGGCAACCGCAAAGGTGCGCTCGGCGTATAGGATCGCTTTGCCCTGAATCTTCAGCCCGGCGGGCTGGCCGTTCTCCGCCCGGGGCAACGCCCCGGGATCGGAGAAACAATCGATATGCCGGGCGAGCAACAATTCTCCGGTCGCCCGCTCGTAGAGTCCGACTGACGCGGTATATCTCGGATTCACTTCAAGCACGCGGATGCCGTCCGTTGTGCAGATGAAATCGACCCCGATCAACCCGCGAAGGCCAAGCGATCGCAGCGTGTCGCCGATCCGTTCGAGTTCCGCTGTCAACGCGTTGTCAGCGGGTAGCGGTCCGATGTTCCCACAGTACCGAAATGGCGGGGCATTCAACCGCGCTTCGCCGATGAGTTGCGCGCAGGTGCCGAGGAGTACGGGGGAACTGTCAGCGAATAGGAACAACGCCGAGTAAGGCGAACCTTCTACCCATTCTTGGGCGTAGGCCTCATGCCCCGGCCCTGTCTCCGATGCGGTGAGGGGGAGTTCCGCGATGCCGAAGCCGCCCGAACCCCGCAGCGGTTTCCGCAACCATCTCTTCCTCGGATCAAGCGATTCTCCTTCCCGTCTCATCGCGAGCATTGGGAGGATCGACGCCAGAAAAAATGGATCGCGGACCCGGTCCAAAGTCTCCGGCCCAACGCCGAACAACTCCCGATCCCGCGAGATCGCTTCCACCACCTCCGGATAGTTTTCGAGTCCGCCGGTGTACATCCACGGGCCCGGCGGCGCCCGCTCTGCGAGTGCGACAAACCCTTGCGGATACTCGTCCATGGGGCACGGGAACACCGGCCCCATGGCCCGAGTATCGTCGTCGGCGAAGAGATCGATGACGACCGGTTGCCAGCCGGCGCGGACGGCGGACGCCGCGGCCGCGCGGCCGCTGGCGCCGACGATCAGCAGGGTGCGGCTCACTCCCGGATCGGCGTCGGCAAGCCGAGCCACCAGCGGAGCGTCTGCAATTCCTTCGATTGAATGATGCGCAAGATGTCTTTGTAGTCGTCGGTCCACGGCGGGATTTCGGCGTTCACCGGGATCGGCTTCCACGGGAATTCCACCGTCGACGAACTCGACTCGACGAAGGCGGGGCCGAGGTCGGCTTCGGTCGGCGCGAGCACGATCCACGACGATTCCGTCTTCCCCGGCATCGGGTTCGATTTGTCTTCCCAAATCCGGCACGCCATCCCGTGTTGCGCCGCGATAGCCGCGACGATCGGTTCGAGCCGCAAGTAGCGGTTGGACACGTGCATGGCCAACAGGCCGTTCTCGGCGATGCGCTCGCTGTACAACTTCACCGATTCGACCGTCAGCAGGTGGACCGGGATCGAATCGGAACTGAAGGCGTCGATCAGCAGGAGGTCGTATTTCGGCCCATCGTACTTTTCGAGCATCAAACGGGCGTCGCCCATGACGATGTCGACGTGTGCCCCGCGCTGGCGGGCGTCGGTGACGTAGGTGAAGTGCTTGCCGCCGTCGATCATCGTTTTGACGGCCGGGTCGATTTCGTAAAAGGTCATCTCTTGACCGGCGATGGCGTAACCCGCGCCGGACCCGGTGCCGAGGCCGACCATGCCGACCTTGGGCAAGCCCTTGCGGGCGAAGGCTTCGCGGAACATCGCCCCGACCGGGCCGGTACGGTGGTAATACGTCAGTGGATCGCCACGCTGATCCCACGATTCCTTCGCACCGAGCAGGGCGACGCTCTCCCACACCGAGAACGCCCCGAGGGCGCGGAGGTCATCGCGCAGCATCGGCGCGACCGAATATTCGCGCGGTTCGAACTCGCGCTGGGCTTTGTCGTCGGCCCGCGGCAGCGGCACGCGGTAGCGGCCTTGGAACTGCCGCCCGTGCAGGGTCGTGCCGTGCGACATGTCGCGCGCGTCGATGCGCAGCGCGAGGGCGACATCGTTGAAACCGTCGAACTTCGAGAGCTGCAGATAGGTGGCGGGGGTAACGGCGTTGTCTTGCGGGTAACCGTCGAGCCGCATGATGCCGAAATAACTGCGGATCGATTCGCGGGACATCTCGGTTTTCGGGTCGTAGCCGCGCGCGAGATCACGGAAAGCCGAACTCGCGAGGATCGCGGCGGCGCAGAGGCCGAAGCGCAGCGGGCGGTCGATAAATAAGAAGCAGAACAAGCACGGCGGCGCGAAAACCGCGAACAGCACGACGACCTTCCCGTCGATCACCCGCGTCGCGTCGGCGACCCAGTCGCAGGCGGTGCGGAAGGTTTCGTAGCGGCCCAGCGACACCAGCGCGGCGCAGACGGCGAGCATCGCGATCGGGATCAAGATGTCGAGGAACAACGCGATGCCGGCCGATTCGACCGAACCTTCGGTGGGCTCGCGTTTCGCCGCGGGGATCAGCATGCAGCCGATGGCGATGGCGATGGGATACTCGAACGCTTGCGGGAACAACAACGGGGCGACGATGGCGTTGAAGAGGCCCCCGAGTACGCCGCCGAACGAGATCCAGAGGAAGTAATTCGTGAGGAATTTCGGGTGCGGTCGGTCGTTCGCCAATTCGGTGTGCATGAGCAGCGCGAGCAAGAAATAGGCGGTGAGGTGCATGGCCAGCATCAAGAAATGCGACACGACGTCGTACTTCGCCACCATCGTGAAGATCAGTAGCAGCATGGCGACCGGGGCCGCGTTGCCGAGGACCAATTTGTACCACGCCGGCGTCCGCGCGAAGGCGATGATGAAGGTCAGCAGATACAGCGCCAGCGGGATGACCCAGAGCAGCGGCACGGAGCCGACGTCGGTGGTCATGTGCGTGGTCACGCCGAGCATCAGGCTCGACGGCACGAACGCCCGCGCGAGCCAGCGCAGTTTCTGCCCGAGTCTCGGTTCCGCCACCGGGGACTCGGGGAGTTCTTTCCCGGCGGGCCGCAGCGGGTTCAACGCCGCTCGACCGCATTGGATCGACAGGCCGATCAAAATCAAAAAGCCGCCGGCGAAGAGCCACGTCTGTTGGACGGTGCGGAACGTCGGTTCGGTGAACAGCGGGTAGCCGAGCAACGAGATCAAACTGCCGGCGTTGCTCGCGGCATAGAGAAAATAGGGGTCTTTCGCGCTCGGGTGCGCGGTGGCGGTGAACCAGCGCTGCAGCAGCGGGGCGCTCGTGGAGACCGCGAGAAACGGCAAGCCGATGGCGACGGCGAGCATCGAGATGACGGCGAAGAACGGCAGCGAACCGCCTTCGGGGGCGAGCGATTTCAGGATCGGGACTGCGGAGTGCCCCGGCGTCAGCAGGGCGGCCGCGGCGAGGACCGCGCCGCCGAGGGTGAGCACGCCGATGTGGATCGCGACTTGTTTCGATTGGCTGCGCAGGCCGGTCAATTTGTGGGCGTACCAATACCCGAGGAGCAGCAGCGCTTGGAAGAAGACCATGCAGGTGTTCCACACGGCCGGGTTCCCCCCGACGTGCGGGAGCACCATCTTCCCGACCATCGGCTGGACCATGAACAGCAGCGTCGCGCTCAGGAACATCGTCAGGGCGAACAGTGCGGGCACGCGGCGTCTCCGGGGAAGGAATCGATCATTCGTCCGCGGGGATTTCCCCGCCGGCCCGCGTGGCGAGCGCGGCGAGCGTCCGGATGGAGACGCTCTGGCGGAGGAACCGGACGCTCCCATCGGCCAGGGCGATATTGGCCCCGAGGCTGTGGAAGGCGTAGATTTCGTAGGCGTTGGTGCAATTCACGGCGCACTCCCCGACCAGCGTGAAGCCGTCCGGGCTCGTCCCTTCGATGCCGAATCCTTTTTGATGATCGGCCCACAAGCCTCCGGTGACTTGCCCCGGACCCCCGCTGCCGAAGGGGGGGGCGAGGTCGAGCACGCGCTTCCCTTTGACCCAGTACTCCGGCCGGTTGGCATCTTCCGCGATCAAGATCGTGTTCGAAAGGCCGTCCGTGATTTGCGCGATCGAAGAACCTTGCGAACTTATCACGCCGCGCCAAACGTTGGAATATGCCGGCCCATCCGGGTAAGCGAGTTGCGCCAAGAGCGTAACGGCCACGACCGACACGTTCGTGTAGTCCCACGCCGCTCCGGCGAACGGGGAGCCCGCGACCCCGGGGACGGCGGATTGGCCGAGGCGATTGCCCGCGGCGCTCGGGCAAAGGAAGGTTTTCACTTGGGCCGAGCGGGTCGCGGCATTGGCGTTGTCGTACCAGTTCACGTTCATCGCGAGTTGATTGCGGATCGCTTCCTGCTCCAGCTGTGGGAGCACCAATGCCGGCCAGCCGTGCCACGGGGGCGCCGGCGTGTTCGAATTCGGAAACCGCTGCTGCGACGATTCGTAATTGAGGCAGGCCAGCCCGAGTTGTTTCAAATTGTTCTGGCAACTGGCCCGCGCGGCCGCTTCGCGGACTTTTTGCACCGCCGGCAGCAAAAGGCCCAGCAAGACTGCGATGATGGCGATCACCACGAGCAGTTCGATCAACGTGAACGCGAGTCTCGACCGGCCCGGCATAGTCTTTCCTCGGAAATCGGACTGTCTCAGCTCACTCGTCCAAGCCGGAGCCGAAGCCATCGTCTTCCACCGGCGGTTTCGGCGCGGGTTTCGGCTTCTCGATGACTTTGATCGTTTCGATGACGCGTGCCGGCTTTTCCACGATGGCCGGTCTCGGCTTCGCGGGGGCTTTCGCAACCGGTCTCTCGGCTGCGGTCGCCTTCGGTTTCACCGGCTCGCGTTTGGCCGGCGGGGCTTTCGCGGGCGCCGCGTCCGCCGGGGCACTCCGCTTCGGCGAGTAGGACGGGATCTCGTCGAGGTCGTCGTCCACGTCTTCGATCAGCGAGCGCCCGAGGGGCATCCGGTCGTCGTCCGCCGGAACGCGAGCCGGCGGGGCTTTCGGCTGCAAAATCGGTTGTTGCGGCAAACGGCTCGGCTGTTGCAAAATCGGCCGCGGTTCGACGGGCCGTTGCGGCTGAAGAATCGGCGGTGGCGGTGGCGAAGTCGGACGGGGCCCGCGATCGTTCCGTAGCGCCGGGGGGCGTTCGAGCGGCGGCGGAGGGAGCAATGGCTTCGGCGCCGGGAGTGCCAGCGGCACGGGCGGCGGCAATTGCTGCACCGCCGGGGGCGGGCCGTTGCGGCGGAGTTCGTCGCCGAAGCGGTTGACCACATAGGTCCCGCTCGTCTTGTGTTTTTCGATTTCGATCAGCCCGTGCCGCTGGCCGTCTTCGAGTAGTTCGCTGAACGTGCGGTAGCCGTGATACTCCTCGTTGAACGATGGCTTCTTCCGCTTCATCGTGTCTTTGACCATCGACGAGAAGATGACATCCTTGTTCTCGCGGCGCAGGGCGACGAGCGAATCGACGAGAAGGTTGAAGACCTTGCGTTTGACTTCGGGCACCTGCACGCCGCCGTGGATTTGCAGCACGTCGGGGCGGTCGAGGTCTTCGTAGTAAATGAATTCATCGCAGTTGTCGCGCAGCAGGTTCGATGTCGCTTCGACCAAACCGAGCCCGATGACGTGCTTGCCGAGTTCTTTCAACTTCGACACCAACGGCGAGAAATCGCTGTCGCCGGAGACGATCACGAAGGTGTCGATGTGGTCTTTGGAATAAGCCAAGTCGATGGCGTCGACCACGAGGCGGATGTCGGCGGAATTCTTGCCGGTCATCGAGCGCTTCGGGATTTCGATGAGTTCGATGGCCGCTTCGTGCAGCGACCCGGCGTAGGTGCCGAAGCGGCTCCAGTCGGCGTAGGCCTTCTTGGCGACGATTTTGCCCTTTTCGACGAGGCGTTCCAGAACCTTTTCGATTTGGAAGCGATCCCGGCGGCCGCCGAAGCCGAGGGCGAGGTTTTCGAAATCCACGAACACGGCCAGCGTGCGTTCGCCGTCCCCGGCGCGGGAATGTTTCATGTCGCAATCGGCTCCGCCAAGTCTCCGGGCGGCTCCCCGCCCATCCGGTCTCTGCACTCATCATGCGGGCGGACGCGAAAACGACAACCGCGCCGCGCCGGGTTAGCCTGTCAATCCCCAACGACGACGATCCGCTCGATCGCGATCCGCCATTCCGGAACCACCAGAGCCGCGACGCCGACCAGGGAACTCGCTTACGGGTTCTACGCGTCGAGGTCCTCGCAGCGGCGAGGACCTCGGGAGGACGACGCAAAATGGTTCCAGCCCGAAGTCACACACCCTCACCTGGAATCATTGCAAAAAGCTGGAATCATTGCAAAATTCTGGAATCATCCCGCTACGCCTAGCCCGGCATCGAGTTGCGGCAAATTCGCCAGGCGTATTGAGACTGGCGCAAACTTCGGCAGGCGGCTTAATTATTCAACAGGATGGAAACCGCTCTCCCCAAGCGACACCCAGCGGACGCGCTCCCCCGAGGTGAGTTTGGTTGCTGCTTGTGACTGCAGATAACCTAAAATCAACATTTGCGTCTCGCAGTGAGCCGGCCACGGCGGCACGTCAACAGCTCCAAGGATTGACTCGCAAGCCACCCTTCTCGTGAACCCACAAGTCGCGCAAATTGCGCCTTGATGCGTCATTTCCAGTGAGGAATTACGCACCGCAGTTATCCGGAGGCTGCTTCTTCCCGGCGGCGGGTTCCGAAGACTCCACCCGCCCTACGCAGAAATTTCAAGAGAGTGCCGAACCTTCAACGATCGGCAATTCGGTGTGGGATCCCGCTCAAGGAATAGTGTGCTTTTGGACATCATACCTCCCATCGACCTCGGCGGTAACGATTGTGTATTCAAACCCCGGGCGTACCCGATTTATGTATCCAGCAGGTCTCTTCGGATCGTGGTTTTCTAACATTCTGCGCAGGGCATCTATTGGATTTTCACCTGGTTCTAATCCTTAATCAAGCGAATCCCACCCTTACTCTCCTCGGTTGGTCGAGGGCGGTGCACTCCCGGAGCGCGCTTGGATAGGCGGGCCGCGTGGAGTTAT
>JAYSYN010000266.1:0-10546 GCA_043727575.1 Fimbriiglobus sp. | reverse complement strand
ACGCTCGACATCACCCCGGTCCGGTCGTCTTGACATGGCTCGCCCCCGCCTCAACTCCTTGGCGGGGTTAGTATAGCAAATACAACTGTAGGACTAAGTTGCGGGAATTCCAAATCGACCTCAGCCGCCCTTCGGAAGAAGTGGTACAGAAGCACATTCTCACGGGATCGCCGGCGGCGCTTACGGAAGCAGAATACTTCACACTTCGACACGAGGTGGCTCTTCACTTCGGTGTTCAACCGGTTGAAGTCGTACTGGTCGGTTCTTCCAAAACCGGGTTCACCCTCCACCAAAAACCTGGGGAGGATCGCCCTCGCTACAGTAGGATCGGAAGCAGTTCCGATCTCGACATCGCCGTCGTTTCGTCAAGTCTATTCGATCGTTTTTGGAACGCTGTGTTCGAGTATTCACAACTTAGCGCTGCTTTCCGAGCGTCGAACGAGAGCGAAGAGTTTCGCAGGATGCTCTTCAGAGGTTGGGTCGATCCGCGTGGGTTGCCAGCGGGTCCAGGATTCGAGCAGGCTAATGAATGGAGACGCTTTTTCGATGGTTTGTCTCGCGACCGGCGATTCGGAAACCGCCGTGCATCCGCACGCATCTATCGGGACTGGGTAAGATTGGCGGCATACCAACGTATCGCTGTTGAGAACTGCAAGCGAGATTCCCGGAGCCTTTCCGAATGATCCCTCCGACCACTAATTCCAGGCAGATAAACGACCTAATCCGTGATGTGGACGAAGGTCGATTGATTTTGAACCCGCCGTTTCAACGCAGGAGCGTGTGGACGCCCGCAGTCAAGGATCACTTTCTTCAAACGGTGCTGCTCGGACTCCCGTTCCCGGAAATTTTTATCGTCGCCGCAAAAACCGATCCGGTGACCCGGCGTCGCGAGGACCACTTGGTCGATGGCCAGCAACGCGTTTCTTGCCTGCGCGAGTATCTTTACGGGTCCCCTGACATTTCTTATCGGCTCGTGCCGCCGTACGAGAAACTCACGCTCGAAGCACAAAAAGCGTTTCTGAGTTACCTCGTGGCCGTCCGTGAACTCCGAGAAGTGGATAGCCAGACGGTCGCGGATATCTTCAACCGGATCAACTCGACCGACTACGCGCTCAAAGCGACCGAGCGCTTCAACGCCTTGTACACGGGGGCTTACCGCACTTACTGCCAGACGGTGGCCGAACACCGCTTCTTTCGCGACCACCGAACGTTTTCGGCCGCCGATTGGAAGAGGATGAGGGATTTGACATTCAGTTTAACGCTTGTCACAACGCTGCTGGCCGGGTATTTTCGACGCGAGGAGTTGGTGGTCGATTTCCTAACCCGCTTCAATGACGACTTCCCTGAAAAAGACGCGGTGGAGGCCGAACTGGAAGCCGCCTACCTGTTCATTGAAAACTGTGCGTTCCCGGCCAAATGCCGTGTGTGGAAGAAAACCGACTTGTTCACCCTGCTCGTGGAAGTCTGTTACCTGTATCGCAAGGGCGAGGCCGAACTCGATCCCGCTACCGCGGGACCTCGGCTCGCAAGCTTCTACAACGAGGTCGATGCGCTTTATAAGGCAGATCCGGATGGTGAATCCGGAAAGGCCCGAACAGTTCCTGCGCAAGTGTTGCGATATATGAAAGCGGCTACGAAAGCCACCAACGACAAATACGCCCGCGTGGATCGCGCCGAAGTGATAGCGCCATTAATCATCGAAGGAATAGTCGCGGGCACGCCGACAGTGGAAAAAAAGGGGAAATGATCAGTCCGACGTCGTCAACGCCGCCGCCATCTGGCGACAAAACCGATGGCTCAATTCGATGCCGTCTGCCCCCACTCCGCGGGCCGTCGCCACTTTCAACACCGTCCCACTTCCCGCGAAGGGGTCGAGTACCATTCGACCTCGCTTAACGCCTGCCACATCCAAGCATCGTTCGACCAACTCGGCGGGGAACACGGCCGGGTGCTTCCGGCCCGCGCGCGAATGGGACGGGATGCACCAGACGTCCTCCTCGCCAGCCTCCCGCAATGGCCCGCGATCGAAATCGTAGACGCGGCTCTTGGCGAACAGGAAAATCTGCTCGTGGGTCCGCCACGGTCGATCTTTGGCGGTCGGCTCGGGCGTGGCGTGCACCCTTTTCCAAATCACCGCCGACCGCAGGGTCCAGCCCCGGTCGATCATCGCCAGCGCCACCCGCCACGGCATTCCGAGAAGGGTTTTCTTCGGCACGCCGAGCCCGCTCGCGTCCACGGCCCGCAGCTCGCGCTGACGCCGGCCGGGGTGCTTGCTGTCGCTCCCGTGGGGTCTGCCTTTGCCCGAATAATAGGTGTCACCGAGGTTGAGGAACAGCAGTCCTTTCGGATGCAGCACGCGCTTCACCTCGTCCATCACGTTCGCGATGCTATCGACGTACAAGTCGATCTTCGGTTCGCGTCCGAGTTGTCCCGCAACTCCGTAATCGCGTAGCCAAAAGTAAGGGGGGGATGTGACCACGGCCGCGTATCGGTCAGCGGGTAGAGTTTTCAGTACCAAACTGGAATCCCCGCAGAACACTTGCCAAGTCGCATTGGTAATGGGGTGATGACCGGTTGCCAATGCCGCCGGTGTCTGCGGAGAGGCGACTGCGAGTGAGGTAGTAGGCATATCCATCCTGTCTGAAACCAATCGCTCTATCACAACTGTACAACGCTATCGCCGCCAAGTCACGCACTGAGCTAGCAAGACTGAGGTTTGTATTCTTCCGCGGAAGTGAGCTTGGCAAGCGGCCTTTCTGTGGATGTATTTCGCAATGAGGGATGAGTCAACTTCCACAGCGAGTTTGTGAGCACGGCGAGCGGGCCGTACAGACTCGTTTCCGGCGTGACGGCGCCGGTCGCGCGGTGCGACCGGCAATCGGCCAAGTAAACGGCGAGCGGGTGCGGCTTGCTCATGCTTTGAACTTACGCCCCCGACTCGATTCCGGCCTATCCCAGTCCTTTTTTCGCGGGGGGCCTTTTTCGGGCTCGTCGCAAGTCCTACGCGGGCTTGGTCATTCCGAAGAGTTGGTCGCATTCCGGGCCGGGCGGTACTTTCCGATGGAGGGTGGGTGGGGCAACGTCGGAAAGGAACAACGAAGTCGTACCGGTTCGGGCGGCATCCGCTCCCCCTTTCCAGTTGACACCGCCGGGGCCTTTGCTATGTGCTCGTTTCGTTCGCGTGTCGGCCTTGGGGGAAACTCGGCCGCACGCGGGCACCGCCGGAACGAATACCAGGACTGCGCCGGATGGCCGACGAAACCGCCACCGTGGCCGAGCTGCAAGGCGCGATCCGCCGCTTCGCCGAGGCGCGGGGGTGGGAGCCGTACCACAGCCCGAAGAACCTCGTGATGGCCTTGGCCAGCGAAGTCGGCGAACTGTGCGACATCTTCCGCTGGCTGACGCCGGAGGAGTCGCGGGCCGCCGCGACCGATCCGCAATTGCGGATCGCCATCGCCGACGAACTCGCGGATGTCGCCAATATCGTCTTGCTGCTGAGCCTCCATACGGGGATCGATCTCAGCGAGGCGCTGGCGGCGAAGCTGCTGAAGAACGCGATCAAATACCCGGCCCCGCCGGGGTGAAGCCACGACGACCGATTGTTGCTCCGCTGGGGGATGTGCGATGCGAAGGCGTTTGAAACTCGGCCTCAAAATAGCGTCGGCCTTCGGGCTGCTCACGGCGGCCGCGGCCGTGCCGGTACTCGGGCAATCGCCGCAGTATTATGCGCCGACGGTGTCGCCGGCGCCGACCGGCACGGTGGCGCCGAGCAGCGTGCGCCCCGGCTACGGGGTCAACCCCGGGGCCCCGCCCGCCGCGAACAAGCCGCGCCTCACGCAGCCCGTGATCGCCGCCGCCGACGGCGTCCGGCAGGTCACCGCGAACGACATCGACTTGCACAAGCCGGAACTCCCGAAGCTGCCGCCCATCGCGGGCGGCGCCCCGGCGATCCCGCCGTTCTTCCCGCCGGTCGTCGCCGACCCGCTGCCGATGCCGTCGCTGCCGACCGCCCTGCCCGAGAACAAAATCCCGATGATCACGGCGGAGCGCCCGACGATCGTCGCGCCGCCGAGCGGCCTCCAACCCGCCCCGTTTTCGACGATCCCGACGACCGTTCCCACACTGAGCGCCGTCCCGTCGGTCGGGGCGCTCGCGTCCCGCGTTTCGCCGAACGTCAGTGTCGAATTCGAAGCGCCCGAATCGGTCGGCGTCGGCCAGTCGCTGACCTACGCCCTCGTGCTCCGCAACGCCGGCACCGTCGGCGTCTCGGGGATCCGCGTCGAAGAGGAAGTCCCGGCCGGGGCGACCTTCGTCTCGAGCGAGCCCGCCAGCGAAACGAACACCGACGGCAAGCTCTCGTGGTCGTACGGCAGCATCGAAGCAGGCGGTGAAAAACGGATCAAGATCACCGTGAAAGCGGCCGAAGAAGGTGAGGTCAAGAGCCGGGCGACGGTCAGTTTCTCGGTGGCCGTCGAAAGCAAAGTGAAGGTCACCAAGCCGAAGATGGTGCTCGCGTTAGCGGGCCCCGAGAATGCCCGCGTCGGCGAGAAGGTGCCCTTCCAGATCAAGATTTCGAACTCCGGCACCGGCCCCGCGGCGAAAGTGATTCTGCAAGCCCGCTTCAGCGCCGGCCTGCAGCACCCGCAGGGCGAAGTCATCGAAGCCGAACTCGCGAACCTCGCGGCGGGGGCGTCCAAGTCGCTCACGCTCGAGGCCCTCGCGAACAAGCCGGGCCAGCAGTTGTGCAGCCTGACGGTCTGGGCCGACGGCAATCCGCCCGAAACGGCGAAGACCAACGTCTCGCTCGTGGAACCGCAGCTCGTCGCCAAGCAATCGGGCCCGGCCCGCTGCCTCGTGAAGGCCGAACCGGTTTACGCTATCGAACTGACGAACCCCGGCACCGCCGCGACCGACCCCGTGGCGACGTGGACCGTCGTTCCCGACGGGTTCGAATTCGTGGCCGCGTCCGAAGGGGGCACCTACACCGCCGCGAATAAATCGGTGATGTGGAAACTCCCCGGCCTCGCCGCCAACGGCTCGAAGACGCTCACCGTCAAACTCCGGGCCACGTCGCCGACCGATGCCGTGATCCGCTCGGTGGCCCAAGCCGGCGCCGCCGAACCCGCGACGCCGGGCATCGCCCAAGTCGGGGCGAAAGCCAAGACCCTCGAATCGCGGGCGGAGTCGCCGGTGAAGTCCGAAGGGGTCCCGGCCCTGCGGTTCGAAGTCATCGGCTCGGAAGGCGTCGTCGAAGTCGGCAAGGAAGTGACCTACGAAGTGAAGATCTCGAACCCGGGCACCGGGGCGTGCAGCAACGTGCAATTGGTCGTCGAACTCGCCGACAGCACCAGCGCCACCGACGCGAAGGGACCGACCGTCGGCCGCACCACGGGCCAGCAGATCCTGTTCGACCCGATCGGCACCGTCGGCGTCAAAGGCGACGCGGTCTACCGGGTGAAAGTGAAGGGGACGCAACCCGGCGACATGCGGTTCCGCGTCAAGATGACCTGCGACCAGAACCGCACGGCGGTGGTCAAAGAAGAAAACACCAGGTTCTACAAGGAATGATGGGGGAAATGCGGAATTCGGAGTGCGGAATGCGGAATTGAGAACGAAGCAACGCCAACGTGCTTTCTCTGATTCCGCACTCCGAATTCCGCATTCCGCACTGGTGGCGTGGTTCGCCGGGGGGCGAAACACGACGCCAAGGGCTCGGGGCTGCGGTCGCTGTACCGCGCCGGGCGATTCGGAACGGATGAAATCTGCGCGGCCCGCACGCCGGGCTACGCGGTTGGGGGAGATCCGGGAATGATTGCAGGAAGCGTCGACAATTTGTTGCAAGTGAAGGTCCACATCCGGTGGATGATCCGCCGCGACATGGCCGAGGTGCTGCAAGCCGAGCGCCAGAGCTTCGAGTTCGCGTGGACCGAGGAGGATTTCCTCCAGTGCCTGCGACAGCGGAACTGCATCGGCATGGTCGCCGAGGCCAACGACCGCATCGTCGGGTTCATGATCTACGAACTCCACAAGAACCGCCTGCACGTGCTGAACTTCGCCGTCGCGCCGGGCTACCGCCGGCAGGGCATCGGCTCGCAGATGATCGTCAAGCTCATCGGCAAGCTCGCCAGCCACCGCCGCAGCAAAATCAGCCTCGCCGTCCGCGAGCGCAACCTCGCCGCGCAAATCTTCTTCCGCCGCCAAGACTTCCGCGCGACCCGCGTCTTGCGGAACTACTACGAAGACAGCGGCGAGGACGCCTTCCAGATGGAACTCGACCTGGACGACGAACCGCGCACGGGCACGGTCAACCGCATCGCCCAGTACGAAGAAAAGTAACGGTCCTCACCCTCGAACCCCCTTTCCGCGCCGGAGAGGGGGACCGCATCTCGAACCACGGATGGGCATCGCCATGGCTGGGGCCACACAGCGCGTCTCGTTCGGTCGCATCGTCGCCGCCGGGTTGATCCTCGGCGCCGGCGGCTTCGGCCTGCTGCGGACCACGCGTGCCGAACCGATCCCGGTGGCGCCGCCGATCTCGGTCGCGGAGCCGCGGATCGATCCGAGCTTGCCGACCCTCCCGGTTCTCGGGACATTCCCGCCACCCGCGCCGGTTCTGCTGCCGCTTCCGGCCGCGCTCGATACGTTGCCGGTGCCGCTGCCGACGGTCCTAGAACTACCCAAGCCCCCCGAGACTGCGCAGCCTAGTGTCCCGATGCCGTTGGCATTGCCCGCGTTACCGATGAATCCCAAAAATCCCTTGCGACCGGCGCCGGTGCCGCTTAATCTGATTTCAGAGGTTCCGGTATTGCCAGTGCCCGTGGTTCCCGAGGCCATCCCGGTCTTGGGCGAGGTCCCGCAGCCGCCGCGGAAGATCGGCGACGAAATCCTCGTGCCGCCGCTGCCCGTCGTGGATCGCCTCCCGGCCCCGCGACCGGTATCGACACCGGTGGAAACGAAATCGCCCAGTCCGCTGACCATCACACCGCCGAAGCCCGCACCCGGAGACGCCCCCATGTTGTCGATCCAAAAACTGACATTCTCCACAGCCCTCGGCGTCGCGATGGCCCTCGCGCCGGCGTCCGCACTCCGCGCCGAAGAGCCGAAGTCGACGACCGTCGACGCGAAGACCATCGAGGAGTTGAAGAAAGAGATCAAGGATCTGAAGGAAGATTTGAAACGATCCAAAGAGCTGCTCGGCGTTCTCGACTCGCAGGTGATGGGCCGGCAAGACGGCAAAGGCCTGACCGCGGCCGACGAAGGCCTGTTGAAGCGCATGGACAAGATGGAAAAGGCGATCAAGGACATCGACACCAAACTGGTCGCGATGAACGAGACCCTGACGAAACGGACGGTCGGGGCGTCGCCCGGCGAAAGCATCAAACTCGCCGCGGGCCTGGGCAAGGTAAAGGTTGTCAACGAGTTCGCCACGAAGATTTCGATCGTGGTGAACGAGAAGTCGTACCCGCTCGCCCCGTCGCAAGAAAAAGAGATCGAAGTGCCGATGGGCAGCTTCACTTACATGCTCATCGGCGAAGGCTCGGCCAAAACGACCAGCGCCATCAAAGAAGGCGAAACGGTGACCCTCCGGATCCGCTGAGGACGCCTGTCCCGAAGCCACGCATTATCCAAGAGTGGGTCCGTCGTATACCTCCTTCGAGGGTCATTCGTCCTCGACCGCGACATCCCGGGGATTCTGGAGACGATACCCCCGGCCTTCGCGGACGAGGGAGCCGGCGCATGTCAAGGCGCGTTCTTGATCGTGGGCCTGAACGGCCAAATGATACTCGGGATCGCCGAGTTCGAAGGACACGCGTTTGGGCCTGCCTTCAACCACACCGAGAATCGTGACTCTGCCCGCCGACGCCCCCGGCGGCCGATCCAATCTGACCACAGCTCCTTCGATTCCGAAATCGCGGACGGGTGCTTTTTCGCGCATCACGCGGGACGCTTCGCGGATGATCGAAATCCGGTCGCCGGCGAAACGCACGCGGGAAGGAACTCCGGGTTCCAAAGGCCGCGCCGGGGACCAAGAGAAATCGAACTCCAAATTGCGGAACCGATCCTCGTCGCCCTACAGCCCCGCAACCGCATCGCACAAGTTGGCGCTGACCCCGTCGCGCACGGCCAACTCGAAGGATTCGAATTGGCCCGAAAGCGCGGCCTGTTCGGTGGCCGTGTCGAGTTTCGCAAGAGTGGTGGCTAAGGTTTGAATCACTTGTCGCTCAAAAGGGAGCGCCGCTTCAAAAAGCCGATCGGGCGAAGGCATTTGCAGTGCGGGGCTGACCGCCGAGATGACCGTGATGACGTAGCTACCGCGCTCTGATTGCCCGATCCGTAGTCTGCGAACTCGATCGAGCGCTTGCGCCGGTTTCCTCGTATGCCAGACCGCTCGGTGTTCGATCGCAGAGCAGGCGGCGGCCAATAGCAGATCTCGAACTTTCTGGGCGATTTGCGCGTGCCCTTCGATTGAAAGCGTTCCATCCTTCGCTTCGGGGTCGTCGATTCGGATGCGGACGACGTCCGCGAATGTCGTCAACAAGTCCGCGTAAATATCCGTTTGGGAGCGATTCTCGACTGCCGCGAGCGTTCGCAATACCTCGCCCATGCGGAGCGCGTAATCACGCACGGATGATTCCAAAGGTACAACCAGCTCGAACTCCTCATCGCCGAGGCGCCGTTGCCAAATCGACATTCCCGGTGTCGCCGGGATCGGATCCCACCCTTTTGCGCGCAGGTAGGCCGCGACTTCCAAAGGACGTAACGATTGAATGCTGGCCGCGTCCCGGATGTCCGGCTTCATGGCAAATCTCCGGATCCGACTCTACGCATCATAGCGCGTAAGGCCGTGATGTTGAAGATTCGATCCCGTTTCATGGTTACAGTCTGAGACGCTTCGTTCGCACTCTGCGGCAATCCCCTCAAACTGGACCAGTAGCCGCAATGGCGCAGGGCGAGTTCGACTTCGGAGTGCATGAGCCAAGACGTCGGATCGGTCGGGACTAAAACGACCACGAGGATTCGAGGCACAAAGACGGTTGGCTCGCGGAGGTCATCGTAGGTTTTCAACTTCAGTGAGAAAGAAAACCTCGAATCGGACGGCGTCGCGGCCGCTTGGCATTTGATCTGCAGATCGAGTTTGGGAGAGCGAAAGGTTCCGCGACCACCGGTTTGAGCCAAGGTCATGTCGATACTATCATCGTCGACACTCGGGACGCTCCAAGCAAAACCGGCACACGCGGCCACCGCTTGGACATAGGCTCGGCTGAACTGCTCTTTTTGCTGATCTTCGTGCATGTCACCGTCCTCGCCCCAATTTGCTCGCCATTTGCGAATCTAAAGAACGTTGTAGGCGGGGTCGAACTTAAGCAACGACCCTCGGAACGGTACGCAGATTTGCTGCGGGGTTTCTCGGCCTCACTCGGAATTGAATCGGCTGCGGAGCCCCCTCGCCAAATCAAAACTTCAACCCGAGCGTCGTGAAGTAAGTCAGGTCGTTGCGCTTGGCTTTGCCGGGGTCGCTGTCGAAGCGGTCTTGGATGCCGAAGCGGAGCACCGTGCCCGTGTCGGGGTCGATGACCCATTCGTAGGCCAGCCGCGCGCGGATCCGGTACTGGCCCCAATCGACGATGCGCGGGTAGAAATCGAGGATCGAAATCAGCGCGCTGTGCTCGGTGAGCTTGCGGCGGAAGTCGTACCCGAAAATGGCTTCCGAAATCCACCGGCTCGCGGAGCCGTCCGTCCCGAGTTCGCGCACGGCCCCGACGCCGACGCGCGAGCGCAGCGTCGTCCGGGCGTCGTCGAACACGGTGTAGCCGACCCCGCCGTAGATTCCGATGCGGAACCGGTAGGCGCGCAGTTCGTCGTACTCGATCTGATTCGCCGCGAAGATCGTCCACTTGCTGCCGGCGAAGAGGATTTCGTCCCGCGTGTTGAAGAGCGCCTGCTGGGTATTCGTATTGCCGTTCTGCCACGAGTAGACGTACAGAAAATCCGAGGTCAGGACGTTGTCGAGACTCTTGCGGCGGACGTTCCAGCCGCCGCGGAAGTTGAAGACGTCCGAGTTGCCCGCGGCGCCGTTGAGGCCGAAATCGGCCCCGCCCGACCAGGGCTGCGGCAGACGCGGCGGCAGCAAACTCCACTCCGGTTTCGCGGCGGGTTCGACGGGACCTTCGAAGTCTGTTTCGGGGACCGGGGCCGGCTTCGGTTTGGGCGAACTGGGGTTCGGCGGGAAGAGCGTGCTCGGCGTGAAAGTTTCGCTGAGGGGAACGGCGGACGACGAGCGACCCGTGACGGGCGACGGCGACGCGATCTGCCCCGGCGCCGCAGCGACGAAGAGGGCGAACGAAACGACCGTCCAAGCCATCCGCCGCATCGGGTGTTCCACGGGAGAATGGGTCGCACACGCGGATAGCCGAACAGAGCCGGGCGTGCAACCGGGAAATCGGCCGAGGGTAGACCTCTCGATTTTGCCACGGGCCATCTGGTAGGCTTCACTTCCCATACCCGACACCCGGAGGCACGGATGCCCACCATCAGTTTCCAGTAC
>JAYSYN010000265.1:0-3522 GCA_043727575.1 Fimbriiglobus sp. | reverse complement strand
GACCCGGTCTCCGATTCCGTGTCCGGTTTTAGCTTCGACAATCACGAACGATTGCGCCTCGAACGCCGACTTCCGCCGTTGTCCAAAGGCGAGCAGCTTGGGCCCGCCGATCCCGAAGCGTTCGAGGTGGAAACAGACCCGCGCGGCCTTGGCACCCGGCGAACGCCAAGGGCATTCGCGGATCGAAGCGAGGAATCGACCGAATAGATCGAACGAGCGGAATCGAGTCAATTCCCCGCTCGTCCCGCAAGGTAGGGCGATGCTCTCCGTACCCGGCGGCAATTCGTAAAAGGGTTTGTGGTTCCGATGCTCCGGCCACGCGAGCGCCAGTTCCGGAATGGCGACCATCGCTTCGCCGTCCAGCCAGACCAAGCGTTGCGGCGCGGTGCCGGTCGCTCCGAGTTGCTGCCGAACCGACGAGCGTTTCGATTGTTTTGCGGAAGCGGTGCGGACGGCGCGAACGCACGCGCCGAATGTTTGCGCAGGTGCGATTCCGCACGCCTTCAACACGCGCCGATACGCCCAGAGCACGCGGAGTCGATCGCGGAGCGTCACTCCATCTTCCGGCAGCGTCGCGTGGAGCGCCCCGAACCAAGCGTTCGCGTCGGCGAGCGAAACGGCGCGGTCGCTCCGACCCGATTGCCAGTCGATCAGGATCGGCTGGAGTGCGCCCGATCGGAGGAGCACGTGCTTCGCGGCGAGTTCCGGCGTGCCGATTCCGGCGGCGTGATATTCGGCCAGCATCCGTCCGATCCGCTCGGCCAACAGGCGGAATTCGTACGCTGTCAACGTGGTGTCAGCGAGGTGCTGGCGCAGCGGAACCGCCGCGGTCAATTCTTCGATCAACAGAAACGCTCGGCCCGCCGCATCTTCTCCGTGAGCCAGCCACTGCGGACTCGGCAGGCCGAGTTCTTCGAGCTTTTGCAGAGTGATTGCTTCGCGTTCGGCGCGGGAAACCCAACCGAAGCCCTCTTTCCAATTGCGGAATCGCGACCGGCGACCGACGACGTGCTCTCGTTTCAAGTACGCGCCGCGCACCGAAACCCCGGAGTGGAGTTCGACCTTCACGACGTGCCGGTCGGCGTGCCCACCGACGATTTCGCCGCGCAGGGCGAGGGCATCGGCCGCGCGGCGCACGCCGCATTTGCCCAGCCACGCGCGGTAACGCGGGTGGAACTCGATCCATCCGGCGGCGGTCGCTTCAGCCCGCGCGGCGAAAGTGGGCGTGGCGGTCAGCATCCTGCCGGTCCTCGGAGTGGAGCAATTGGATCGTCGCGGCGAACACTTCGGCCGGGGTCAGGGTCGTCATGCAGCGGTGGTCGAGCGGGCAGACCCGCAGTTGGCACGGCCCGCACGGCACCGGTTTTTGCAAGTGGATCGCTTTTTCGAAGTACGTCTCCGTCCAGCCGATGTGCGTCGGCCCGAAGAGCGACACCACCGGCCGGTCGAACGCGGCGGCGAAGTGGCGCGGGCCGCTGTCGGTCGTCACGAGGCACGCGAGCCGGCGGACGACGGCTTTGGTCAACCCCAGTGACAGCGGACTGTCAGCGAGGCCGACGACGCGCGGCGAACCGGCTTTCGCGACGATGTCGCGGGCCACGTCCCGTTCGCTCGGGCCGCACAACACGACCACGGCGTGCCCCCGCGCCGCCAACATCCGGGCCAACTCGGCGAAGGAGTCCGTCGGCCAGTGTTTCGACGAGCCGAACGCTCCGCCCGGATTGAGCCCGACGACGCTCGGAACCGCCCCCAATTTCAAATCGTTCCAGACTCCCTCCGCCGCGGCCTCATCCGCGTCGGTCGTGAACAATTCCATCCGATGGCCCGGATCGGGTACGCCGAGCAACCGGACGATGCGGTTGTAATCGTCGATGGCCGGCACCGGTTTGAATCGGCCGTTCGCGCCGCGTTCGGCGTACAGCCGCTTGCTCAACAGGAGGTCGCGGCCGTAGCGAGCAAAGCCGAAGAGTTCCCGGCATCCGCCGAACTTAGCGAGGAGCGCGGCGCGAAACGAATTCGGAAAGAGCACGGCCGCGTCGATGGGGTTGCGTCTGAGTTCCCGGACGACGTTCGAGAAGCGATGCTCGCGCGGCCCGCCTTTTCCGAACAAAATCGTCCGCTCGAACCATGAGGCCCCGGCTAGCGTTTCGCCGACGTAGGGCTTGCAGACGGCCAGCAATTCCGCGTCTGGGAAATGCTCGCGCACGGCCCGGATCGCCGGCGTGGCCATGACCACGTCGCCAATCCAGTTCGGTAGAAACAGCGCCAGTCGCTTCATTCGTCGGTCTGCTCCGGAAGGATCGCTTCGAGTTGAGCGAGTAATTCGGACAGGCCGGAATCGAATGCCAAACCGACGCGCACTGCCAGCAGCGGTCGCCCGGCGAGATCGGGTGTACGCAGCTTCACCCAATCTTTTTGGGTCGTCACCGCGGTCGTTCCTTCGGGGAAGGCCGCCGCCCAAGCCCGCAGGCTTTCGACATCGTCGCGTGTGTAGGCGTGGTGGTCGGCGAACGTTTTGAAATCGAGCACCGTCGCCCCGAGGTCGGCGAGTGTGCGAAGGAAGGCCTCCGGGTTGCCGATACCGCAGAAGGCGATGACCAGCCGGCCTTTCAACGAATCGGTTTCGACCGGTTCGTGTCCTTCGCGGATCAGTTCGACGGCGACATGCCGGGCGGTCGCCAGCAGCAAATGCGGGAATCGTCGGCCGAGTTCGGCCAGTTGTCGCTGCACAGTCTCCGGTGCGGTTTGATCGCAGCGGGTGAGAATCGCGGCGTGGGCCCGTGTCAAATTGGATACGGGTTCCCTCAGCAAACCCCTCGGAAACAAGTATTCGTCGAAGATGTCCCGCGTGGCGTCGATCAGGACGATGTCGAAATCGCGGTGCAACCGCCGGTGCTGAAAACCGTCGTCGAGGACGAGGACTTCGCTCTCCAGTTCTTCGATCGCGGTGCCGGCGAGCATAACCCGATCGCGCCCTTGCAAATGGGGGACGTCCGGCAGATTCTCTTCGAGTAACAGCGCTTCGTCGTTCGGCCCGGAGTCGCTGCCGTAGCCCCGGCTGAGGATCGCGACGCGGCGGTCGAGCGAGCGCAGGTAGCGGGCGAAGAATTCGACCGCGGGGGTTTTGCCCGTGCCGCCGAGCGTGAGGTTGCCGATGGAAATCACCGGGATCGAGACGCGGGCGGCGCGGTCTGGACTCCGGTCGAATCGACGATTTCGAATCGATACGCCGACGGCATACGGCCAACGCAGCCACCAGCAGGCGGCGCGCACGACCCGGTTCCCGATGCCGGGTCGACGGTCGCGAATCGCGGCGTGGAATGTCGATGCGAATCGCGGCACGCGACCCATCCCGTGTGGCGGTGAGGTTTCGAGAGCCGCAGGCTAACCGGGAACGAACGGGACTGTCAATCGCGGGTTGCACCGGGGGTAGACCTCTCGATTTTGCCACGGGCCATCTGGTAGGCTTCACTTCCCATACCCGACACCCGGAGGCACGGATGCCCACCATCAGTTTCCAGT
>JAYSYN010000264.1:0-10717 GCA_043727575.1 Fimbriiglobus sp. | reverse complement strand
GGTAGTGGTGCTTCGTGATGCCCCGGCAGATTTCGACCATCGGCGTTTCTTGGAAGGCGTCGTTGCCGAGGACGTTCGTCGGCACCTGCCCGGTGATGGCGATGATCGGCACGCTGTCCATCTTGGCGTCGGCGAGGATCGTCACGAAGTTGGTGGCGCCGGGGCCAGAAGTGGACATGCAGACGCCGACTTTGCCCGTGGTGCGGGCGTAGCCGTGGGCCATGAATCCGCCGCCCTGCTCGTGGCGCGGGAGGATCGTGCGGAGCTTGTCGGTGACCTTGGTCAGGGACTGGTGGATCGGCATGCTCGCCCCGCCCGGATAGGCGAAGACGACTTCGACGCCGTGCTGGATGAGGCTCTGCACGAGGATATCGGCCCCGCTCATTTCAGCGGCGGGAACCTTTTGGCTCGACTCACCCATAGCAACCTACCCTTGTTCGCGATGATCCGTCGGGAGAGAGTGCGGGCGCAGGTCCGCGCCCGCTAATATGATACGGGAATGGGCCCAGCGCAGGAAGGGAAACCGCCTACCGAGCGGTGGGCGTGAGCCCTCCGACGGATCAAAGCGCACCCACGCCCACCGCTCGGGTAGGGAAGCGCGACGAATTGCCGCCTTACGGATCCCGGCCTGGCGCCCAGTCGATACAATTTTGGTTCCGGGCATCATCGCGGGGAGTACCGGCCATTCGTTTCGTCCGATCCCCTTGGTTTCCGATCTTCCTCGCGGGCCTGTTCGCCGTCCTCGGTGCGCCGGTTTTCTTGCGAATTCCCCTTTGGTGCGATGTCACCCTGTACGACGTCGCGGCGCGGTCGCTGCTCGCGGGCGGCGTCCATTACCGCGATGTGTTCGATACCAACCCGCCCGGGTTCGTCTGGTGCCTCACGCTGCTGCGGGCGACTCTGGGCACGAGTACTATCGCGGTGCGGGCCGTCGATCTCGCTGTGTTCGCCGGCATCGTTTGTTGTTTGGATCGACTGGCGAAACTCGGCGGGGGTAGCCGGACATCGCGGGCATGGGCCGCGGCGGGGATGCTCGCGATCTACCTGTTCAGCACCGAGTACATCCACGCCCAGCGGGACATTTGGCTCGCGCTGCCGGCCTTGATCGCCTTGCTCCTGCGGATGCGCCGAATCGGTTCCCCACGCGGCTATTTCTGGCCGGCGGTCGCCGAGGGGTTGCTCTGGGGCGCGGCGGCGTGGATCAAACCGCAGGTGATCCCCATCGCGTTGTTCGCCTGGCTGTTGAGCGTCCGGCGCCTGAGCGCGGGATTGTGGAAACGGGCCGCGCTCGATCTCGCCGGCAACTTCGCGGCGGGGGCGGCGCTCGGTCTCCTCGGCCTCGGCTACCTCGTCGCCTCCGGGACGTGGCCGCATTATTGGATCGTGATGACTGAGTGGAACGTCCATTATTCCGACCTGATGTTCAAGGAACTCGACGGCCGCATCGATTTGGAATGGACGTGGTTCCGCCCGTGGAGCGCCCTGCTCGTCCCGTCGATGCTGCTCGTAGTCGCGTCGCTGATCGACGGCCGAATTTGGTCCGCGCGGTGGCTCCCCGACGGCAAACGCGGTCCTGTCGGCCGCGTGCTCGGGGGCATCTTGTTCGACCCGGCGCCGGATGATCCGGCGCGCTTCACCCGCGCGGTGCTGGCGGGGGTCTTCTTCGCTTGGACGGCCGTGTCGCTGCTATTCCAGCGGGAATTCATTTACGTCCACGTCCTCGAAGTGCTGTTGATGCTCGCACTCTGGGCGTCGCACCGTTGGTGCCTGCCGGCGCTCGCCTTGGGCTGGATCGCAGCGCTGAACCTCGCCTTCCGCATCGCCGACGACAGCCCCGACTTCCAAAACTCGGCCCGAGTCACCTGCCGCCAAATTGGGCGGGACTTCGACCGATTCGACCTCGACTACCGGCACCCATTGGCGCGGCGCGGCTACTTCGATAAGTGGACGGCGTCGTTCACCACACCGACGACGGGTCAAGAGGATGCCCGTTTGAAGGACCGGCTCAAGCGCGAGAAGCCGCACGTCGCCACGACGAACTGGGAAGAACTCGGCGAAGTGGCGGAGTACCTGCGCGGGCAAAATGCGATGGACCGCGAAGTCGTCTGCTGGAACGAAGGGGTTCACCCGCTCTACCTGCTGCTCGGCTTGCAGCCGGGCATCCGCTTCATGCACGTCCACAATACCGACGGCATCAGCCCGGATGCGGGCAAGCTCGTGCGCGCTGAACTGAAGGCGAACCCTAAGGTCCGGTTCGTAGTCGTCGATTTGGAGTGGGTCGCCGGAATCGAAGGTTGGGACAACGCCCCGACGCCCTATCGGCCGGGCCGGGGGCACCCGGCCCCGAACTACCTGCTACCGAAGTTGTCTCAGAATTGGGACGGTGTCTTCCCGTACGACCGCCGCACAACCGTGTTCCGCTCGAACCGCGAATTCGGGCGCTACGTCGTCTTCGCGGTGACGGTGCCGCTCGGTACGGTGGAATAATCGAGTCACTCGTTCGTCGGCTCTTCTTCCTTCAAATCGAAGTTGGTGACGGCCCAAAAGAGCCAACGCGAGTCGGCCGGGAGGAAACTCATCGGCGGCGGGCATTCGAATTCGACGGTGTGTCGACCGGGCGGCAGCGTCAACACCCGCTCGTACCGCACGGGCTTCTCGCGGAGGTTTTCGACGGTGTCGCTCCAGACGTCGCCCCGGATCGTCAGCGTCGTCGGTTCCTTTTGCAGCGTGGCGAATTCCATCCGGACGCGGACGGTGCGGGTCCGCTCCGTCGGGTTGACCAGAACCATCGTCGCCTTCGGCCGACCGTGGTAGCGGCGCTTTTCTTCCCCGATCGCTTCGTAGCTGACGAACCCTTTCAGCCACAGGGTGGAAATCGAGTCCCACTCGGCGGCGGTCATCTTGGCGTGAAGGGCCGGCTTCGTCCGTTCGATGTACTGGGCGTATGCGCGGAGGTCGTACATCACGAGGGTGCGATCCGGGTGGACGAACGCGGTGCCGTCGCCAATGGCTTCGTGAATCCTTTTGTCCACACCGGCGAACACCTTCGGATCGACGCCGCGGGTGTCGACGAGGAGGCCGCGGAATCCGAGCTGCAACAACCGGTCGAGCATGATCGGCGTCGCCTCGAGAGGGATCGACCGCAAGCGCAGATCCCACTCGCGGCCCTTCATACTGCCGAAGCTCCAGCGCACGTTGTCCGTGTGCAAATACCCGCGGACGTGGTCGTACGATTCGACGCCGCGCACCGGATGCCCCTCCGGATACGGCACATGAGGGTAGTTGAAGACGGCGCCGCCGTCGGGGTACATCGCCTCGATGCGCGCGAAGAACGCGCGGTCTTCGCGGTATTTCGCCGCGATCTTCTTGCGCTCCTTCACCATGCCGTCGTCGCGGAACCAAGTATTGTTCAATTGATCCCAGAGCCCGACCCACAAAATCAGGGCGAAGGCCGCGACCCGGAGCAGCAAGACCCCGCGCCAGCGCGACTGGGTGAGCCGGTCGACGCCGACGCCGGCCGCCATCAGGGCCATAAAAGCGATGTAGATACTGATGCGGTTGTAAGCCCGGACCTGCGGTGTCACGAGGTGGCCGATGAGCGACCCCAGGCCGCCGATGGTCCCGAGCAACACGGCGAACAGCGCGAGCGAGGCCAACGGGCCGACGGGTCCGCTCCGCAGCCCCGGCAAAAAGGCCGCGACCAAGAGGCCGATCAACCCGGCCGCACCGATCAGGCCGAGGGGATCCCACTCGTTTTCCGTTTGGCTCGGCCGCAACCGCGGGGCGTCGTACTCGGCGCGGACCGTGGAGAACCGCTGCCAATTGTGCCCCGTCACGGGGAGGACCAACTGCGCGATCTTCATGCCGTAGGCTTCGGATTCCTCCGAGTAGCGCAGATGCGGTTGGTCGTTGATGCCGTGGACGGCTTGATACCGAGCCGTCGGGATGTGGTTCCACACGCCGATGCCGGCGATGATGGCGAGCACCGCGCCGCCGGCGACGGGCGTGCGCCAAGTCTTGGAGACCCACCAGCCGTAAATGGTCGCGGCGGCGATCAGCGCGCAGCCGAAGTAGGCGTAGTAGGCCCCGGCCGTGGCGGTCGCGGCGGCGGCGAGTACCGTCCCCCACCCCGCCCCTTGGAACAACCGGCGGCGGTAGGTGCCGTCGTCGAGCCGTCGGAAAAACGGTACGGCCCCTTGGCACAAACGGATGGCGATCCAGAGCGTCAGCGGGATGACGAAGTACGCCGAGAGGAAGTAATGCACCTCGCCGCGCAGGTAGTGGTAGGGCTGGAACGCGTAGAGGACCGAGATCGCGATGGCAGCGGGGATCGACAATCGGAAGCGGCGCAGAACGAACATCGCGCTGAGGGTCGTCAGCGGGTAGGTCAGCAAATAATAAGCGTTGAAGACGGTGACGGGATCGCGGAGGATTAGGCCGAGGAGCCGGATGCCGGCGAAATGCAAGCGGTCGACGACCGGGTAGTCGTACAGTTCTTGCCGGCCCGGCGCACCCAGGCGGTCGTTCGTCCAGTGATCGCCGCGTTCGATCGTCGCCTTGACCAATGGCAAGATCAGTAGAGCGTCGTGTTGATACGAGAACGGGACGCTCAAATCGACATCTTCGAGCCGCATACCGTAGTAGAGCACGCCGAGGGTGATGGTCAACGCGACCGCATACCCGAAGAGGCAGATGGTCCAAGGGGCGGCGCGCGGAATAGGCTCGGGGGTCATCGGCGGGGCGGCAATCTCGACGGGGCGATCCATAACCGGCAGGCCTCGCCGCGGGAGCAGAAATCAGTTCGACAATGAGAATGATAGGATATCACTTCATCCTGACTCGTGCGGTATTGCGATGGCCAACCCGGCGTTGATAATCGGCTGCGGATACTTGGGCGCCCGGGTCGGGCGGGCCTGGCTCGACTCCGGTCGGGCGGTGCGGGCGCTCACGCGATCGCGGACCGACACCTTGGCGGCAGTGGGGTTCGAGCCGATCGTCGGCGATGTGCTCGACCCCGGGAGCTTGCGGGCGTTGCCCGCGGCGTCGACGATCCTGTACGCCGTCGGGTTGGACCGCGCGGCCGGGCGGTCGATGCGCGATGTCTACGTCGGCGGCTTGCGGAATGCCTTGGCCGCGCTCCCGGAGGGCGGGCGGTTCATTTACGTCAGCAGCACCAGCGTTTACGGGCAGATGGACGGGTCGATCGTGGACGAAGATTCGCCCACGGAGCCGCTCGAAGAGAACGGGCGGATCGTGTGGGAAGCCGAGCAGACCCTGCGCGAGTTCCGCCCCGACGCGACCATCCTGCGCTTCGCCGGCATCTACGGGCCAAATCGGTGGCTGCGGAAACAACCGCTGTTGCGCGGCGAGCCGTACCTCGGCGATGCCGAGAAATGGTTGAACCTCATCCGCGTCGAGGACGGCGTCCGCGCGGTGTTCGCGGCGGAGCAAGCCGCGCCGGGCGGCACCTTCAACATCGCCGACGACCACCCGGCGACGCGGCGGGAATTCTACACCGAACTCGCGCGATTACTCGGTGCACCGGAAGCGAAATTCGAACCGGCCCCGCAACCGGTGCGCGAGGCGAACCGACGCATTTCCAACGCCCGAGCCCGGGCACAACTCGGGTTCGTCCCGGAGTTCCCGAGTTACCGCGAAGGCTTGCTCGGTTGCCGAGATTGATCCCGCTCGCTCATTCGCCTTTGGCCACGCGTTGGAATTCCCGGTTGTCTCGGAACGCCGCGAATTCGGGGTCGTTCGTGAGGAAACTGCGGCCGACGCCGGCTTTGACCGCGACCGTGACGAGGTCGAGCGCACGGGCCCGGAAGGCCGGGTCGTGCTCCGCGAGCCGGGCGTAGATGGCGGCGACTTGGTAGACGATCTGCGGTCCCGCATCCAAGGCGAGCGCTTCTTTCGCATCGGCTTCGGCCGCCGCCCATTTCTGGAATCGCGCGTACAGCAAGCCGCGACCGGCCCAAGCGTGGGCGTTCTCCGGAGCCGCGAGTACGGCCCGTTCGAGCGCTTTGAGGCCTTCGTCGTATTTCTCGAGCCGTTTCAACACGTATGCCCGGCACAACAACGCGTGGATGGCTTTCGGGTCGAGTTCCAAAGCTCGGTCGAAGTCGGCGAGCGCGCCCGGCAGATCGGCGACCATCCGGGCGCGGCCCCGTTCGACCCACCCCGCGACGTCGGTCGGGGTGCGGCCGAGCGCCGCATCGAGATCTCGTTTTGCGGCGGCGGCGTCCCCGGCTTTCGCGTGCAGCTCGGATCGCACGAACAAGATTTTCTCCTCGGGAACCCCGAGCCGCACCGCCTCCTCGAGATCGCGCAGCCCCTCGTGGAAGCGGCCTTTCAATTGGAAGGCGAGGCCGCGCTGCCAGTAGATGTCGGCGAATTCCGGCGCGATCTCGGCGGCTTTGTTCAGGTCTTCGAGCGCGACGTCGGCATCGCCGAGTTGCAGGCCGACGAGCCCGCGGTTGAAGTAACCCCACGCGACATCGGGCCAGAGGGCGATGGCCGCCGTGTAGCTGCCGCGCGCCTCGTGGATGCGGCCGAGGGCGACGTGGCAACCCCCTTCGCCGATGTGCGCCCAAAACGATTTCGGATCGAGGCGGATCGCCTTGCGGAAGTGAATGAGCGCCTCGGCGGTTCGGTCCTGCCCGAGGAGGTCATTGGCTTCTTGGGCGTGGTCGCCGGCCGACCACACGGCGGTCTCGTCGCCGGCCCGTTTCTCGGCGGCTTCGGCTTCGTCCGCCCGGCCCATCCGCTTCAAAATTTTGGCCCGTTGGGCGAAGACGGCCCGGGGCGCTTCCCCCGCGACGCGCTCGGCCAAGTCGTTCCAGCGGGCCGCGTCCCGCAAAGCCGCGTCTTTCTCGGCGGGGGTCCCGTCGCGCGCCGACGTCCCGCGCGCCATCAGCACGCAAAGCGAGGCGAGTTCCTCGCGCAATTTCGCCTGGCGCTCGGGGGGCAGCGCGGCGAAGCTCGGGCGCTTGTCCCAATCGGGTTCGCCGACGCCGTATTGATCGAGCGCGGCTTTGGTTTTCGCCAATCCTTCGTCGAGCAGTTTCGGCCGGCCCGCCCCCGAATAGACCAAATACTTCGCCGACTGGGTGTCCCCCTCGAATTGGCGAAACGATTGTTCGGCTTCGAAACGCCGCAGCCGTTCGTGCCGGGCTGAGTAGGCGTAGCCGCCGCCCGCCATCGCGGCGATCACGACGGCGCCGAGGGTCGCGTTGGACGTCAGCAGCGGGTGTCGACGGCTCCAATTGTTGAAGCGCTCGCGGTAGGAGGTTTCCGCGGCGATCTTCAGCGGCTGATAGGCGAGGTAGCGGTCGAGGTCGTCGCGGAGGTCGGCCGCGGATTGGTACCGGCGGGCCGGATCCGGGTGCAGGCAAGTGCGCACGATCGACTCGAGCCCCGGCGTGATGTCGCGGCTCAAAGGGCGCAGCGCGGGGGCGCCGGCGTTGCGCTCGGCGATCAACTTCGGAACTTCGTCTTCGATCGACGCGGTCGGCGCGCGGAACGGGTAGCGGCCCGTCAGCAATTCGAACAGCACGATGCCGAGGGCGTAGACGTCGCTGCGGGCATCGGCTTGCGGGCGGCCCGTGCGCAGTTCCTCGAGGTGCTCGGGGGCCATGTACGGCACGGTGCCGGCGACGACGGCGCTCGAAAGCGACGAGCGCAACTTCAGGTCTTCGGCGATGCCGAAGTCGAGGAGCATCGGTTGGCCATAGTCGGTGATGAGCACGTTGGCCGGTTTGATGTCCCGGTGGAGCAGGCCGCGCTCGTGGGCGTGGGCGAGTCCGTCGGAGAGGCGGGCGCCGAGCCAACAGATCGCCCGGACGTAGCTCTCGCGGGAGAGCAGGGTCAAGATCGAATCGGCCTCGGCTTCGGGGCGCGGTTTCGACGGTTCGCGATCATCGGGTTCGTCGCCGCCGCGGGTCGGTTTCGACAAATTGCGCAGCGTCTCGACGAGTTGGCGACCGGTGGCGGGGAAGCGGTTCCGGGTCCGGTAGCGCTTCAGCAAATCGGCCATCGTCGTGGAGCCGAAGTACGGCATGCAGACGCCTTGGAGCAGCCCCGCATGGTGGGTAGAGTAGACCTGGACGATGTTCGTGTGCTGGAGTTGGGCCAAGGCGCGCGATTCGCCGGTGAGGTCGGCCGAAACCTTCAACGCGACCTCGCGCCCGGCCAATTCGGACTGGGTGGCGAGGAAGACGCGGCCGAAAGCGCCGCGGCCGAGTTCGCGCACGAGCCGGAAACCGAAGATCTCCGCGCCCGCCTCGGGTAGGAGTTTCAACGCGACTTCGAGGCGCTCGGCTTGGGTCGACTCCCGCCCCGACGCCGGGACCGGGGGTCCCGGGTCGTCGGACGGTCTGACACCGACCCAATTCTGGCGCGTTTCGAACCCGGGCTCCGGGGCGGACCCGCTTTTGGGAATGGGGTGGATCGCAATCGAAAACATGGATTCTCCCGCGGCGGTCCGGATCGCGCGGCGTCGGCGATTCGGACATGGGAGACTAACTCACAAAATCGCATTGCGACGATTCGGCGCCGGAACCTTCTCTCCCCGATGGCCGCGCGGGGATCGGCCGTTTCGGCCCGGAGTGAAATCCGGGACCGAAAACGTCGAAAGCGGCCCGTCGGAACGGTCCGGAAGTTAGCGCGATTCCGCGCAGAAAATAACCGGCAAATTCCCCCCGAATTACCCGGTGTGCTCTAAAGTCGCGTGCTAAATCTCCGGTGTCGCCGAGTTCCGATGCGATCGGTCAACCGGCTCAAACCCAATTGCTGAAGGCGCGCCATGTCGAAGAGCAAAAGCCAAGTTTTCTTAAACCTCACGAGCCTCGAAGATCGCACCAACCCGGCCGGGTTGACCGATCCGTACGAGCCCCCGCCGCCACCGCCCCCGGTGATCGTGGTGATCAAACTGCCGGTCGTGCTTCCGCCGGCGATGCCGAATAGCGTGACGACGCACGTTGCCAACGCGTGAGCGCCAGCGCGGCGACCAGCAGCGCCGTCGCCGCGGCGCCGCCGGCCATCACCGCGAAGACGTCGGGCAGCGCGTAGAAGCGCGCGGCCTCGCCGAAAACCAAATGCCCGAACGGGGCGCTGGCGCTCAGCGTCATCGCCCACAGCGCCATGACGCGGCCCCGGCGCACCCCTTCGACGCTGAGTTGCAGCGTCGATTGCCCGGTGCTGAGGAACAGGATCAACCCGAAGCCGAGCGTCGCCGCGCACGCGGCCGCGGGGCCGATGGCCCGCGCGAAAACCAAGCCGGTGATGCCGGCGGCCGCGAACGCCGCCCCGAGCGATAGCAACCGGCCCCGCAATTCCACCGATCCGTACGTCGCCGTGGCGAGCGCCCCGATCAGGGCGCCGCAACCGAGCGCGCTTACGAGCAGGCTGTACTCTTTCTCGGAGTGGCCGAGGACGAACTTCGTGTAAGCCGGGAAGAGCGTCAGCGTCGGCCACGCGAAGACCGACAGCAACCCCGTCAGGCCGAGCAGCGCCGCGAGCTGCGGGTTCGCGCGCAGGTAGCGAAACCCGGCGAACAATTCCCCCCGCTCGTGACGTTCGACCGGTTCCCCGCGCGCCCGGATTTTCCGAAGCGCCACCAGCACGGCGACGTAGCTCAGCGAGTTGATCGAGAAGCACGCCAGCGCCCCGGTGTGGACCGGTCGCCCCGGCCCCCATTCGGCCGCGAGGAACAAGAGCCCCGCCAACCCGGGCCCGACCGCCCGCGCCGAATTGAACAGCAGCGAGTTCAGCGATACGGCGTTGATGAGGTCGTCTTTCGGCACCAACTCGGGCACGAAGGCCAGCCGCGCCGGCAAATCCGCGGCTTGGATCACGCCGTTGACGAACGCCACCAATAACAGCGCCGGCGGCGTGGCGTATCCGGCGGCGAGCAAAACGACGAGGCTCAGCGAACTCAGCAGAAATCCGCATTGCGCCGCGAAGATCACCCGTTTCTTGGGGAAGCGATCCGCGAGCATCCCGCCGAGCGGGCCGAGGAACAGCGTCGGGCCGACGGTCGCCACTAAGAGCAGCGGGGGCCAAAAAGCGTCGTGGGTCCATTCGAACACCAGCCACATCAGCGCGGCCGATTGCATCCACGAGCCGATGTACGACACGAGCTGCCCGAAGAAATAGATCCGGTAATCGCGGTGCTTCAACGAGCGGAAGGTCGCGTGGCGGAGCGTGTGGCCGAAGCCGCGGGGTCGCAATTCCCGGATATCGATGCCGAGTTCGGACGGGGTCAACGTGTCGCGATCCATGCGAAAGGGCCGGGGGTCGTGGTGGGCGGGTTCGGAGTACAGTTTACTCAGCAAAAATGAAACCGGCGCGAACCCCCCAATTCTCTCCGGCGAGGTAGGGCCCGGCGTCGCCTTGGAAAAGCGGTCGGCATTGCGATCGGAGGGAGTAGGATTCGAACCCACGGTGAGGGTGAACCCCACGGTGCTTTTCAAGAGCACTGCCTTAAACCACTCGGCCATCCCTCCCGATGCGTTCAGTCTGGCAAACATCGCGGCCGTGTCAACAGCTTCGCGCCGAAAATGGTTTCGCCGCGAAGCGCCCCACCCCCCGGCGAAATCATTCCCGAATTCGGGTAGAACCATAGGTCGTAATGACTGAATGTAGGCGGGTTGCGATAGCGTGGGAAGCCGTTTCCCCGCTCCGAGGCTCCCATGTTCAGCCGCCACGACCTGCCCGA
>JAYSYN010000263.1:0-10721 GCA_043727575.1 Fimbriiglobus sp. | reverse complement strand
GGCACGCCGCATCAATGGTCACAGCAACGGACGCTCCCCCGAGCGCGGGGGCCAGCGCTTCAGGTCGGTCTCGCGCTGGCGGAACTTCGCCACCAGTTGCGAGAACGAATTGATCGACACCGCCAAACCGAAGAACCGCTCCAACACGCTGGCGAAGAGGTAGCCGCTGTTGCCGACGAACTTCGTTTCGTCGAGTTCGAGCCGGACTTCCAACCCGCGGGCGAAGCCGCCGAGTTCCCCGGAGCCGACCCAGCCCGTGACCCGCTTCGAGCCGATGCCGACGACCCCGTCGATCGACTGCCGGGCGAGGGCCGCCGCCTGTGGCTCGGCGATCGGATCGGTGAAGTCGTAGAGCCGGAGCAAACCCTTGAGCGCGGCCAAGCCGTCGGCATCCCCGGTCAGCGAGAAATGGTTCAAGTTCAAGTGCGAGATCAACTGCCAGTAGCGCCCCTTCGGATTCGCGGCCCGCAGCGACCCGGTCGGGTTGCGGACGCAACGCACTTTCGTACCCGGCGCGGCGAACGCGGCTTCGAAGCGGACCTCGTCGCCGATGCGGGGGAGTCGGGACGGGAGATCGCGGTTCGTGCAAAGCGTCCGGACGACGAGGGTCTCTTTCTCGTGGCTCGTCGGGTCGAAGTCCCCGTTGACGACGTGCAGATGGACGTCGGTGCCGTTGTCCTCGGCCGCCAAGCTGGCGCGGCGCGTCGCGTACCAAAACGCCTTGGTCGAATCGCGGTCCCGGCCGTGGCGGAACTGGTAAAAGGGGCTGTATTCGCGGTCGTCGGCGTCGAGCCCGGCGCCGGTGACCCCTTCGATGGAATAGATTTCGTACCCCGCCGGCTGGCCGACTTCCGGCGTCACGCGGTAGTCCGGCCGGGTGTGCGTCATCGGGATCGGCTCGGCCGTGTGCTCGAAGAGGTTCGCGGCGGGCGTGCAGCCGAGCCGGAGGAGATTCGGTTCGAGCAACTGCTCGAGGCGCGGGTGCGAGCGGTCGAGGAACACGATTACATCGACCTGCTTCACCGGGCCGAGGGCGGCGCGGGCGGCGCCCCACCCGGCGACGTCGACGAATTGGAATTTCGACGGGTAGGCGAAGTATTCGGAGAGTAGCCGGTACCCGGAGAAGACGTTCGCCGGGTAGGGGATCATCGATTCGGACTCGTCGAACCCGACTTGCAAAAGGGCGTCCTGGGCGGGTACGACCACCGCGCCCTTGGGCTTCGCAGGATCGACGAACGCGACTTCCAAAGCGTGGTTGAAAATCAAATCGTACAGCGCGGCGACGAGGGCGTTCTCGCCGACGAGATGGAACCGCAAGCGGTCGAACTGCATGCCGTCGAACGCCAAGGCGCCGGTGGCTTGCAGCCGCAAGCGGATCGCCGCCGCGGCGCGGATGGGCGGGTTCAACCCCGGCGGGAACGGCGGCGGGTAGAGCTTGGCTTCGGTCAAGGCGATGGGCCAGAGCGTCAGCGGATAGACGGTGCGGTACCGGCAACTGATTTCGCCCACGCGGTCGGTATTGAGCGGACTGCGGGGCGGGATCTTCACGCCGTCCGGCGTCCCGCGGCTCGGGTCGAGGTTGAACTGCACGACGGCGAACGACGGGATCGGCGCGAGGACGTGCGGGTAGAGCACCGAGAGCATCGCCTCGGTCAACTCGGGGAATTCGTCTTCGATCTTGTTGCGGATCCGCCCCGTGAGCAGCGCGAACGATTCGATCAAGCGCTCGACGTGGGGATCGGTCGAGCGGTCCGGTTCGAGTTGCAAGCGCGCGGCCGCGGCCGGGTATTTCCGGGCGAACTCCTGGGCGAGTTTGCGGATGAAAAAGAGTTCCGATTCGTAATGGCGGAACAGCGCGTCGCTCATCCTTGGGCCTGCACTTCGTACTTGCCGGTGCCGACGTCGAGGATGGTATCGAACGCGACTTCGGGGGCGGGGTCGACCGTCAAACGGGCCTCGATTTTGAATTTCACCGACATCCGCGACCCGCTTTCCTGCTTCAGCAAAGTGACTTTGACGTTTTTCAACCTCGGCTCGAATCGATGGATCGCGCGGAGGATGAGCTTGCCGATGTGCGAGCGCTGCTCGGTGGAGATCGCCTCGATGGAGGCGAGGTCGGGCAAGCCGTAGGTCACGACGGAGTCGCGGGTCTCGGGGAATTGCTCCGGGAATTTGTGGTACGGGTGCAGGGTATTCAGCAAATCTTCGAGGTCGCGGCGCACGGCGAGATACATCTTCTCCACGGTGTACCCGGTGATGACGGAGTTGCCGGCCGACTCGGAGTCGAGGAGCCGGTCGACGATGGTGGGCTGGAGGCCCTTGCGTGGCGGGGCGGGCGGGGGCATGGTGGCGGGTCCGGGCCGTGGGGCGGGCGTCAGACTTTCCGGGTCGGCCAAAACTGGACGATCCGCTGCATGCCGAGGGTGTAGTACGGGCGCTGGCGGTATTTGACGGCCGCCTGGATGTGCGATTTCACCGAAGTCGTGCGGTGGTAGTACTCCACCAGGGCTTGGCGCTGCACGTAGAATTTCCACTCGAGGTTTTTTCGGATGCCGAAGACGAAAGCCTGCGTCCCCACGAGCGACATGCGATCCACCGATTTGCCGCCGACCTGGGTCGGCGCCGTGCCGGCGAGCTTGAGGGCGGGCAAACTCGCTTCGAAGGTGGCCACGAAAGGATTGGCGGGACGGATCATGTAGTCTTCGTCTTCGAGCTTCTGATTCGGCACCAAGTTGACGCCCGCCTGCACGGTTTTGGCCTTGAAGCCTTCGGTTTGAAAGCGGTTGTCCATCAAGTCCGACTTCATTTTGAACCGCAGCCGATGCTTGGCCATATCGTCCAGACCGGTCAGCACAAGCCCCTGGTCCGCGGCGAGCGTTACGAATCCGGTCGGTGAGTCGGTCGCTTCTGCGTAGTTCGCGGCGTTGATGTGGTAAACGGTCGGGGTTTGCGCGGTCCCTTCGACGTAGATCGAGCATCCGTCGACCTGTTCGGTCAGAAAGAAGTCGACCCCCGCGGCGAGCGGGCCGGTCGCATTCAGCGTGAGGCGGATATTTTCGTTGTTTTGATAGGGCAAGTGAAAAGCGGGGATACCACCGTTGTCCGCGCCATCCACCATAATCTTGGTGGGGGAGGGGCAGCCAAAGCTCATGACGTTCACCCCCATAGCCGGGTTGGTGTGGAACGTGATCCAGCGGACGCGCATGGCTTTTTGAACCGAGCCGAGCGAATTTTTCGAGTCGCCTTTGACACGCGACGGGGCCACGACCGCCGTGGGGTCGAATACGGCCTGCACGACGTTGGGCTTCGTGATCGCGTTCACGGGGTACCGGCGGAAAAATTCCTTGGCACCGAGGGTGTGAAATCCGGCGGTCGTCGACATGCGGGAAGCTCTCGGTATGGAAGCGTTGAGAAACCGGGTCGATCAGCCATCGAATTGGATCGTCCGGAGCGCGGTCATCGGCTGCGGGATACCGCCCGCGAGCCATTGCCGGACGCCGACGCCGCGAGTCACTTCGCCGTCGTTCCCGAGCCAGTCGGTGGCCAGGCCGAGTTGGAGTTCTTCGTCGGTCGATTGCCACGAGCCGGGGTAGAGCCCCGGCAGGAGGACATCGCCCTCGATGCCATCTTTCAACACCAGGTTGGCCGGGCGGAGGAGGACGTCGCGGGGAGCCGCGGGCGCATTCATCGTGATCGATTCGATATTCTCGAGCGGCACCCACGAGTAGATACCGCCGGAGCCGAAGACTTCGAGGACCGTGCCGAAGCGTTCATCGGAATCGAACAAACCTTCGAACGGCGCGCCGTTGAAAGTCCCTTTCAGAACGGGCACGGCGGCGTTCGCCTCGTCGAATCGGCGTTTGGCCTCGGCGTGTTCGCCGCGGGCCGAATAGGGCAGGGCTTCGAACCGTTGCATCACGTGGGCGGGGCCGTCGGTCAGGCCTTTAGGTTGTTCGGTGCCGGCGAACACCGCGCGGCGTTTGACTTCGGCGTCCATCGCTTGGCGGTATTGCCCGATGGCGGCGAGGTGCTGGGGGTCTTCGTAGCGGAGCACGTCGAGTTGTCGGCGGGCGCGGTCGAGTTCGCCGCTGAACAAAAACAGTTCGAAGAGAAAAAAGCGGGCCGGGTTGTCGGCCGGGTGCGACTTGACTTTTGCGATTTGGGCGTCGATGGCCCCGCGGAGCTTCCCATCCCGGAAGAGTTCGCTGGCGGTCATGGTTCACCCGGGTCGTGGGAAAAATTCGGAAGGCGAGGCGGGCCGGGTTCGATCCGGCCCGCCGAGCGGGGGGTTACTTCTTGCCCGAGGCGAGGTCCCACGAGGCGATGGCGGGGGTGGCGGCTTTGTTCTTCACGTCGGTTTCGGTGTGCTTCCACTCGATCTTGGTGAAGTTCAGCGAGATCGACTCGGAGGGCTGCTGGCTCGCGTCCCCGCCGCTTCCGGACATGCTGAAGGCCGAAACCAGCGTGTTCTCGAGGGTGAGCTCGAGGAATTTTTGCTGGGTCGCGCCGTCCGTCGAGGTTTTGGTGAACGCGATGTTCACTTTTTTGCCTTCGCCGAAGAGCGACGCGGTGAAGAGCCCGGTGCTCGCCTTATCCTGTGGCTTGCTGACGGTGATGTCGGAGAAGCTCGGGGTCGACGATTCCCGGTTGCCGCGGGCCCCTGAGGCAATGGAGCGGCCGACGCCCAGTTGGCACGAGTCGAGTTCGATCCACTTTTCGAAGCCCGCCGCGGTCACCGCGCCTTCGATCCCGTCGTACTTCATGTAAATCGGCATGACCATCTCCCAGTAAAAAAGCGTGTGTTCGAAACGCGGGGGAAGCCATCGGCGACTGCCGATTCCAACTCCGCCACCGTCGTCCGTTCCACCAGAGTAATGCGGAACCGGCCCGCGCCCGGACACCGCGTGCAGAATTATTTCCAACCCGTCCCGACGCGTCATTTGCCCAGTTGCTTGGCCACCATCCGCAGCGAGATGTCCAGGCCTTCCAATTGGAAGTGCGGCCGCATATGGGCGACGGCGCGGTACATGCCCGGTTGGCCGGGGACGTCCGCGACTTTGATCTCGGCCCACGCCAGCGGGTACTTCGCCTTGGTTTCGTCGCTCTGCCCTTCCGGATTGGAGACGACGTAGTTGTTGATCCAGCGGTTCAGCCAAACTTCCATCTCGCCGCGCTCCATGAACGAGCCGACTTTGTCGCGGACCATGACCTTCAGGAAGTGCGCGAACCGCGAGACGCACATCAGTTGGTTGAACTTCGTGCCGAGCACGGCGTTCGCCGTCGCGTTGTCGCGGTCGTACTTCTTGGGCTTCTGCGCCGAAGTCGCCGACATAAATGCGGCGTAGGGTTTGCCTTTGCAATGGATCAGCGAGAGGAAGCCGAGTTTCTCGAGTTCTTGTTCGCGGCGCTCGGTGATGGCCACTTCGGTCGGGCACTTCATGGCGACGTCGCCGTCGTCCGTCGGGAACGTGTGGACGGGCAGTCCTTCGACCTTGCCGCCGCCTTCGACGCCGCGGGTGCGGGCCATCCAGCCGTGTTTGGAAAACGCGTCGGTGATCCGGGCCGCGTAGCACCACGACGCGTTCATCCACAAATACTTGTCGTGGTCGACGCCGTCGACGTTCTCTTCGAAGTTGAACTCGGCGACCGGCTGGAATTTTTCGCCGTAGACTTCGCGGGCCAAGACGCGCGGGCAAGTCAGGGCGACGTAGCGCGAGTCTTCCGATTCGCGGAAGGCTTGCCACGCGGCGTAATCGGGGCCCGTGAAAATTTTGGCGAGGTCGCGCGGGTTGGACAGTTCCGAGAACCGGTCCATATTGAACGATTTCGGGCTGACGTTGGCGACGAACGGGGCGTGCGCCGAGGCCGCGATGCCGGCCATCCCGGCCAAGATTTTCACGTCCGGCCCGCGGCGGCAGTCGAAGTCGTAATCGCCCATGAGCATGCCGAACGGGTGGCCGCCGAGGGTGCCGTACTCTTCCTCGTAGACCTTCTTAAAGGTCTCGGACATGTCGAATTCGACGGCCCGTTCGAGGTCGTTGCGGAGTTCGTCCTTCGTTATGTTGAAGACGCGGATCTTCAGCGTCTCGCCGGTTTCCGACTTGCTGACGAGGTGGTGCAGGCCGCGCCACGTCGCTTCGAGCTTCTGCAGCGCGGGGTTGTGCAGGATCTCGTTCATCTGCGCCGTCATCTTTTGGTCGATGGCGCCGATCCAAAACTTGATATTCGTTTCGACGTCTTTGCTGACCGTGCCGCCGGACTGCAGCGACGCTTTGATGAAGTCGTTGAGGGCTTCGAGACCCCGGCTGCGGGCGGCGCTGTCGTCGGTGACTTTCATGCGGCCCAGCGCCGCGTCGAGCCACTGGTTGCTATCGAATTCGGTCGCGGTGGTCGCGGCGGATCCGGCTGATTGTTCGGCGGCCATGTCGTGAAAACTCCGGCGGGTGCAAGTGTGTGGGAACGGATTACTTCGCGTCCGAGGCCGGCTTCATGGCGTCGAGGAGCGCTTGTTTCTTCTCGGTGTTGCCGAGGACTTCGCCGAGCAATTTCTCGAGGGCGTCGTTGCCTTCCATCTTCCCGAGTAGCTCCGTGAGTTTTTTGCGCATCTGCAGCATTTCGTTGAGGACGGGCACTTGCTCCGCGACGCGGGCCGGTTCGAAATCTTCGAGCTTGTTGAACTTCAATTCGACGTTCAGCAAGTCTTCGGATTTGTCGTCGACTTTGTTCGCGACCCGGAAGGCGACGCGCGGGGCGGCCCGATTCATCACGTCGCCGAAGTTGTCGCGGTCGATCGGCACGAACTTGCGCTGCTTGACGGGGCGGTTCGCCTCGGCGGGCATCCCGGACAAATCGGCGAGGACGCCGACCACGAACGGCAATTCCAAGAGTGGTTCCGCGCCTTCGGTTTCGACTTTGTAATCGATCCGGACGCGGGGGGCTCGGACTCGTTTCAGCGTGTCTTGATAGCTGTCGGGCATGGCGGGGCTCTCGGAAGTGGAGTGGGACAACGCACCCGCGGCCAGGCGCTCGGCGTCATCCTACTGACCGGGGTTCCCACGCTCAACGGCCATCCGGCCGGGTTGTCGAAAAAAGCAGTCGGGAGCGGAGGACGAAGTCAAGGACTCGGTGAAAATAGAGGAATTGCGGGAACCCCGCTGCGCCTTCGCGTACACTCGCTGTTATGCCCGCATCCGATCCGCCGGAAGGCGAAGCCCTGTTGCCCCTCGTCTACGGGGAGTTGAGGAAACTCGCCGCGGCCAAGATGGCCGCCGAGAATCCCGGGCACACCCTCGACGCCACGGCGCTCGTCCACGAAGCTTTCTTGAAACTCGGCGGCGATTCCTTCGCATCGAAGAGCGCCTTCTTCCGAGCCGCGGCCGAGGCGATGCGGCGAATCTTGGTCGATCACGCCCGGGCCAAAAAGGCCGACAAACGCGGCGGCGCGTTCACCCGCGTGCAGTTGGACGACGTTTCCGCCGACGCGGCGGACATCGATTTGATCGCGCTCGACGATGCACTCGCCGAACTCGAACGGCACGATCCGACCGCGGCCGAACTCGTCAAACTCCGCTATTTCTCGGGGTTCACGCACGGCGACGCCGCAGAAACGCTCGGACTCAGTCGCCGCCAAGCCGACGGAATCTGGGCTCTCGCCCGGGCGTGGCTGTTCCGCAAACTCGCCGAAGTTTGAAAACTTTTCCATTTTGTGCGTGCAACTCCGGCTCGGATTCCGCCAATTGAGATAACGACAAATCGAGAGGTGCCGCATGGCCGACTGGAACCCCCGCGCGAACGAACTGTTTTTGAAGGCGCTCGAGCTGCCCGATGTTGAACGCCCGGCGTTTCTGAATGCGGAGTGCGGCGGCGACGCGCCGTTGGTGCAAGCGGTGCAGACCCTGCTCCGCGCCCACGCCGCGGCCGGGGGTTTCTTGGCCGAGCCGCACCCGGACGCCATGCCCACGGGGAGTTTCACCGACCGCGCCGTCACGCAGACTTCCGGCGATTCCACCCGGACCGTCGAGCCGCCCGTCGGGCGCGTCGGGACTTTGATCGCGGGGCGGTACAAGTTGCTCCAGCAGATCGGCGAAGGGGGCATGGGCACCGTGTGGATGGCCGATCAAACCGAACCGGTGAAGCGGCGCGTCGCGGTGAAATTGATCCGCGCCGAACGCGGCACCTCGGCGACGATCCTCGCGAGGTTTGAAGCCGAGCGGCAAGCGATCGCCCTGATGGATCATCCGCACATCGCGCGGTTGCTCGATGCCGGGACGACGGACGACGGCGCGCCCTACTTCATCATGGAGTTGGTCAAGGGCGTGCCACTGAATGAATACTGCGATGCCCACAAGCTCGGCATTCCGGATCGCTTGCGGCTCTTCCAACTCATCTGCGGGGCGGTGCAGCACGCCCACCAGAAGGGGATCATCCACCGCGACATCAAGCCGTCGAACATCCTCGTGGAAAACCACGATGGCCGACCGCTGCCCAAGGTCATCGACTTCGGCCTGGCAAAAGCCACGAGTGGTTTGCAACTAACGGAGAACACGTTGTTCACCGGTTTCGGCACGGTCATGGGCACGCCGCTGTACATGGCCCCGGAGCAGGCGACCTTCAACGCCGTGGACGTGGACACCCGGGCCGACATCTACGCACTGGGCGTCATCCTCTACGAACTGCTGACGGGCACCACGCCGCTGACGCGCGAGGTGGTCAAAAAAGCTGCGTTCGACGAGATGCTGAAGCTGATCCGGGAGCAGGACGCACCGACGCCGAGCAGCCGGTTGAGTTCGTCGGATTCGCTCCCCAGCGTGTCGGCCAACCGCCAGACGGAGCCAACCAGGCTCGGCCGGTTCGTGAAGGGCGAACTCGACTGGATCGTGCTGAAGGCCCTGAGCAAGGAGCGGAATCGCCGGTACGAAACCGCCAATGGCTTCGCCAAAGACATCGAACGGTTCCTGAACCACGAACCGGTATCGGCCGGACCGGTGACGGCAGCCTACCGCGTGCGGAAGTTCGTGCGGCGCAACCGGGGCCAAGTCATCGCCGCGAGTTTGGTGCTGTTCGTGCTCGTGGCTGGCATCGCGGGGACGACGGTGGGGTTGATCCGGGCCAACCGGGCGGCCGAGGCCGAGCGTGCCGCCAAGGAGGACGCGGAGGAGCAGAAGGGGAACGCGCTCCGATCCGCCGAGCGGGAGGCCGACGAGCGGAAGAAGGCCGAGATCGCGAAGGTCGAGGCTCTGGCCAAAGAGGCCGAGGCGAACGCGGTGGTGAAGTTCTTTGAAGACCAAGTGTTCGCGGCAGCCCGGCCGAAGGGGCAGGACGACGGGCTGGGCGCGGGCGTAACCCTGCGGGACGCGATCGCGGCCAGCGTGCCGGGCCTGGAGAAGGGGTTCGCCGAACAGCCGCTGGTCGAAGCCCGGTTGCGACGGGCGTTGGGCATCACGTTTTACTACCTCGCGGAGCATGAGCAGGCCCGCGACCAGTTTGTGCGGGCACGGACGCTGTACACCCAACATCGTGGGCAAGACCACCCGGACACGCTCAAGAGCATGCACAACCTGGCCAACAGCTACGTGGCTCTGAACCGCCCCGCCGACGCCCTGAGGCTGCGCGAGGAGACGCTGGCGATCCAGAAGCGGGTGCTGCCCCCGGACCACCCGAATACGCTCCAGAGCATGCACAACCTGGCCAACAGCTACTATGCCCTGAACCGATCCGCCGACGCCCTCAGGCTCTTCGGGGAGGTGCTGGAAATTCAGAAGCGGGTGCTGCCCCCGGACCACCAGGATACGCTCAAGAGCATGACCAACCTGGCCAACAGCTACGCGGCCCTGAAGCGCCCGACCGAATCCCTCAGGCTCCGGGAGGAGGTGCTGGAAATTCAGAAGCGGGTGCTGCCCAAGGACCACCTGGACACGCTGGGAAGCATGACCAACCTGGCCAACAACTACGAGGCTCTGAACCGCCACGCCGAAGTCCTCAGGCTCCGGGAGGAGGTGCTGGAAGTTCAGAAGCGGGTGCTGCCTGCGGACCACCCGGATACGCTCCAGAGCATGAACAACTTGGCTTGCAGCTACTATGCCCTGAACCGATCCGCCGACGCCCTCACGCTGCACGAGGAGACGCTGGCAATTCGGAAGCGGGTGCTGCCTGCGGACGACCCGGAAACCCTCCGGAGCACGGTGAACGTGGCGATTTCCCTGATTCAACGCGATCGCGGCATCGAGGCGATCCCGCTCCTCGACGAATTCCTCGCCAAGGCCCCCACCAGCCCGGCCCTCGATCCCCGAACCATCTCGGATGCCTTCTACTTCCGCGGGAGGTACTTCCAGAAGACCGGCGACCCAGCCGGTTGCCGGGCCACGGCCGAAATGTGGGAGAAGCTCGACCGCACGGACGCCGGCAGCTTGTACGACGCCGCCTGCTGGCGGGCCATCACCGCAGGCGTCCAAGCGAAGAACCCGGGGGCTGACGCCGCCCGACTCGCCAAGGACGACGCTGACCGGGCGATGCAGTTCTTGCACAAGGCCGTGCAGGCGGGCTACAAGGACGCCGCGCACATGAAGAAAGACACCGACTTCGACGCGCTCCGCGACCGCGAGGACTTCAAGAAGCTGTTCGCAGAGTTGGAGCAGAAGTTTCCACCGCCGAAGAAGCCAGACCCGCCACAACCGACGAAAAAAGAGTGACTCACCAAAAACCCCAACGAAGCCAAGAAGTGG
>JAYSYN010000262.1:0-10747 GCA_043727575.1 Fimbriiglobus sp. | reverse complement strand
GATCCGACCCCGCATCGCAAATCCCCCCGCGAAGATTCGTCGAGGATAGCGCGATACAAAGGAGGAGGCAACAGGGAGTTTTTCAACACCCTGCTAGTCAGCCGAGTGAGGGATTAATCACTCGCTTGAGCGACCGATGCGCAAAGAACATCGCTCACGCTTCCAACACCAGCAGTTCCCCCCGACCGCCGGTGAGGACGTCGCCCCGGTAGCAATGGACGGTCTCGCGGGGCAGTTCGGACAGAACCCGATTCCGGAATAAATCGAGATAGGCGGGTTCATATTCGCAGCAGTAGCGGAACCCAGGCGAGATCGATTCGGTCGGTCCGCACGAAATCAGTGTTCCTCGTTTCATACCCGCGCCGGCGCGGGGGCCGAATCCTTTCTTGCCGACGATGGTGCCGGCGATCATCGACGCCCCGGCGAATTCGCCGATGGTCCCATCGACGACGATGCAACCGCGCCGCATGAGCAGGCCGAGTTCATTGCCGGCATTGCCGGATACACGGATCCAACCGCCGCGTATCCCGTGGCGAGAACCGCGGTAAGCCGAGCCGGCATTGTGGCCCGCGTTCCCGGCGACCGCGATTTCGCCGCCGCGCATTTCGGCCCCGAGCCAGTCCCCGGCGTTGCCGCCGATGCAGAGAAATCCCCCGACCATTTCCGCGCCGGCGTGCATGCCCGCATCGCCATCGACTTTCAGCATCCCGTGTTTCATCCCGGCGCCGATCCGCTTGACCTTGCCGGTATCCCCTCGAATGACGGTAACCGTGTCGATGCTGTTGGCTGAAATGTTGGCGAATTCGCCCAGATCGGCGCGTGTCGAACCGCACAGCACCGGCAACTTCGATACTTCGTGGATCGTGAGTTGCGAGAGTCGGTCGTGCGTGACGCCGGCGAACTCGAGGGGAATTGCGGAATCGTGGCGGACATCGATGATCCACATGGCTAGCCCCCCGCGAACAGCGAATGCAACAGGATATGGAACGGCCCGAGTTTGCCGCCGTAGTTCCCCGCGGTGATCTGCAAGACACCCGGGCAACCGCACGCCGCGTCGATCCCAACCCGCATCGCTTGTTCCACGAGGGCGAGCGCCAACCCGTCGATCACGATCTCATAAACGGCGTTCGCACCGGCGGGGAGTTCCGTTTTCACAATGCCCTTCAGCGTTGGGCAGTAGGCTTCGTTCGTACTCGCCTTCAGCGCCGCGTACTTGCTGCCGACCTTGCTCCCGGAACGCACGATGCCGCCGGGGAAGGGGAGCAAGACGCCGGGGATGGCCCGCATCGCAATCACGGCGGCCTCGGCGGCGGCGAGTGTTTCCGCTTGCGACTTCCCGGCGATAATGAGGTTCCCCCCGGCGACGCCTTTGGTCGTGCCGAAGCTGTCTTCGCAGAGGAATTCGCCGTCCATCGTCGGGATGCGCCAGTAGCGCTTCCCGTCGATCTGTTTGCTGATCTGCCAGCCGTCGCCGAAGTAGCGCAGGTTCCCGCCGATGCGAATCGATTTGCCGGCATCGCCTTCGAGGCCGTTGTACACCGCCGTCGTGGCGCACGTCAGCAGGCACTGTCCGACGCGGTTGACGAGGGCCTTCTGCAAGGCATCGCGGTTGAAGGCGAAGAACAGCAGCGCGAATCCGGGCCGTCCGTCGGGGGTTTCCGTCGGGGCGAGTTCGCGTTCGATCCCCGCCTCGGCATCGCAGCCGATCACGCTGCTGGCGTAGCCCGTGGCGGCGGTGGCCCCGATCCGGGCCCATTCGGGATTGCACGCGGTCACGACGACCCGCGCCGCCGTCATCGGGAAGGCTTCGGCGAAGGTATCGACGATCTCGACGCCGTTGACGTGCATGGTTCACCAGCCGCCGGCGATTTCTTCTTCGACATTGCGGTTCAGAGGTTTGTAGGTCGTGTAGCCGGCGAGTTGCCATTTGCCATTGGGGCCTTTCTTGAAAGTCCCCCGGACGTAGCGGTGGTACGCCTCCGCTTCGGGCCCTTCGGGCTTGGCATCGAAACCGACGGTGATCGCGTCCCCGTTCACGACGACATCGTCGCGGTTGAACGACCAGAGCGCGACCTTGGCACTGTGAGACTTGGCAAAATCGAACGCGGCCTTGATGTCTTTCTTCTTTCTCCCCTTGCGGTCGAAATCTTCGGCGATGTGCTTTTCGAATTTGGCCCATTCGCCGGTGTTGAAATCGTTTTGAAATTCCCCCGCCGTCCGGACGACGATCTCGCGCGGGCTCTCGAACAGTTTGTCGATCAGAAACAAACCCGCGAATAACCCGATCCCGATTCCTGCGGCGATGAGTGCCTTGCGCGTGCGGTAGCGGATCCCGGCACCGATGCCGGCGAGCATCAGGATGAACAGGGTGATGTAAAGGCTATCGGGCGGATCGCTGAGGAACGTCGGCATTCGGCGGCATCCGGTGTTACAGGCCCAACGGTTGAATTGTATCGCGGATCGAAGTGAAGCCAAAGATGAGAGAAAGCGATTCCTCTATATTGGAACCGGTACCGCACTTTTCCGCACTCGTGTTTACGGGATCGAACTCATGAAACAACTCCCCTCGAAGATCGCAAGTGTCGGCCTGGTCGCATTGTCGCTCTCGCTGTTCGGCTGCGGGGGATCGTCCTCCCCTCCGACTGGCGCCGAGCCTCCAGTCGCGCCCGCGATTCCATCGCAACCGGTCGTACCGAAGCCGAGCCTACCGACCGTAACGACGACCACGATTCCCACGGCCAAGGTGCCGACGATCCCTGTGAAACCGATTCCGATTGCAGAACCGCCCGAAAAAATCGACCCGGTCACTCCTGAGTACGATTTGACTTCGGGCAAGCGATTCATCCACTTCGGCGACAAGCAGGTGAGGATCATGGTCACGGACTACGGTCAGACGAAATTTGATGTGGAAGGTACGAGCATCGTCGATCGCGGAACTTCGATGACGGTGGGGAAGCAGATTCCAAAAGCGAGAGCCCACGGCTTTTCGCGGGACGGGAAATGGTTCCTCACGAGCGAAGACAAGACCGCCCGCGTCTGGGAAGTCGAAACGGGCAAGGCGATTTCGCCACCCCTGAAAGTCCCGAGCGATATCCGTCAGGTCGCCATCAGCCCGGATGGCAAGCGAATTGCGATCGGTTGCACCGTGGCGGGCGTGTATCTGTTCGCCGTGGAGACCGGAAAAACACTCCCCTCGCCCAAACCGACAGGTTCTCTGAGCCCAATTCAAAATCTCACTTTCAGTCCCGATGGGACGATGCTGGCTTTTTCGTACTGGCACGGTGCCTTCGTATGGAACTTGGCCACGGCGACGCTCAGCCCAGAACTGACGCACACAGAAGATGTCACCACGGTGCAATTCAGCATCGATGGCAAAAAACTCGTGACGGGGAGCGGCGACAAGACCGCGTGCATTTGGGACACGTTGAGCGGCAAGATTATCGGTGCCCCGATGAAGCACCCGAGCAAAGTCCACTCCGCAATCTTCAGCCCCGACGGCAAGCGCATCGCGACCATTTGCGGCGACAATAGAGCGCGGATTTGGGATTCGACCTCTGGCAAACAGATCGGGGACCCGATCGAATGCGGGGGCGATCCCATTTCGATCTGTTTCGACCCGAAGGGAGAACGGATCGCCACTTCGAACCGAGATCGCGGTGGAGTGGTGTTCAGCTTGGCGACTTCGAAGCAGATCTGCAAGTCGACGTTCTATTCCTACGGGGCACACGTAAGTTTCAGCCCCGATGGAAAGTCCGTCGTCCTACAGGAAAGCGACAAAACGAAACTCTTCAACGCCGAAACGGGCGAAGAGATTCCTTAAATCGCCTCAATTTGCAATACGGTGCACCAGCAGACTGAGCTGCCGGTCGCTAATCTCTTGGTTCACTTCATCTCGACGCCGTACACGGCGGCCGCGCCGAGTTCTTCCTCGATCCGTAGCAGTTGGTTGTATTTGGCGATGCGGTCCGTCCGGCTCGCGGAGCCGGTTTTGATTTGCCCGCAGTTGGTCGCCACGGCGAGGTCGGCGATCGTGGTGTCTTCGGTTTCGCCGCTGCGGTGGCTCATGACCGCCGTGAACTTGTTCCGCTTGGCCATCTCGACCGCTTCAAGGGTCTCGGTCAGTGTGCCGATTTGGTTGACCTTCACCAAGATGCTGTTGCCGCAGCCCTCGTCGATACCCCGCTGGAGGCGGGTCGTGTTCGTCACGAACAAATCGTCGCCGACGAGTTGGACTTTGCCGCCGAGCTTCGCGGTCAGTTTCTTCCAACCCGCCCAGTCGTCTTCGCTGAGGCCGTCTTCGATGCTGCGGATCGGGTATTTGGCGCACAGGCCCGCCCAAAGGTCGATCATTTCGTCGGTGCTGGCGATCCGGTCCGGAGCGCTTTTGAAGAAGCAGTACCCTTCCTTGCCTTTGTGCTTGGCTTCCTCGTAAAGCTCGGTACAGGCGGGGTCGAGGGCAAAGGCGACTTCGTCGCCCAGCTTGTACCCGGCCTTTTCGATGGCTTGCGAGATAGTCGCCAGGGCTTCGTCGGCTGAGGGGATGTTCGGCGCGAAACCGCCCTCGTCGCCGACGGCGGTGTTCAGCCCTTTATCGTGCAGCACTTTCTTGAGCGAGTGGAACACCTCGGCCCCCATGCGAAGGCCTTCGCGATACGTCTTGGCGCCGACGGGGACGATCATGAATTCTTGGAAATCGACGGTGCTATCGGCGTGCTTGCCGCCGTTGAGGACGTTCATCAGCGGCACGGGGAGCACCGTGGCATTGGTGCCGCCGACGTAACGGTACAGCGGCATCCCGGCGGTTTTGGCCGCCGCATGGGCCACGGCCATCGAGACGCCGAGGATCGCATTCGCCCCGAGTTTGCCTTTGTTCGGCGTGCCATCGAGATTCAACATGGCGCGATCGATGGCGACTTGCGCGAAAACATCCATGTCCAGAAGCGCCGGCGCGATCAGCTTGTTGACATTTTCGACGGCCTTCAAAGTGCCCTTGCCGAGGTAGCGTTTCTTATCGCCATCGCGCAGCTCCACGGCTTCGTGGGCGCCGGTGCTGGCGCCGCTCGGCACGGCCGCGCGGCCCATGACGCCGGTGCAAAGTGTCACTTCGACTTCGAGGGTCGGGTTGCCCCGGCTGTCGAGGATTTCGCGGGCGTGGACTTTCCGAATGGTCGACTGGCTCATGGGGCGTTCATCGGCAAGGGCAGGGAAACGCCACGTTCCGGACGATCCGAACGGGGCGCAGTTGGCATACGTTGGACGCTGGTAGGGTCAAGGGAAACAGAATCCGTCGCCGCGGCGCAAGTTTCGGGTCCGCGGCCGTTGATCGGGTAAGAATGCTCCCCGTGTCGGCATTCGGCCCCGGTGCGCTATGGCTATTTCTTTCCGAATTCGGATTGCGCTGATCGTCTTGGCCGCGCTCGGCCTCGTCGACCCAGCCCGCGCCGGTTGGATCGCCGTGAAGAACGACACCAAGCAAGTCATCGTCATCCAAGAAGTCGGCGGGCCGTTGAATCGACCGATCCGCGGCAAATGCATCAAACTGCAACCGGGTGAAACCTACCGCGAATTCCAATTGCTCGCGGGGAGTAAGAACATCGTGATTTACGATTCCGATGCCCCGAATGCCCCGCCGATCCAAGATCAATTGAGCTGGGTGAAAGACGACGCCTCATTCGCGATTAAACCGGACGGCAAGTCGATGAAGCTAATTGCCGGCGAAGCGAAAGACGAATCGATCAAAGCGAAGAAATAAGTTTGGTCGCGAATCATTAAACTAGGCCCCCTCAGGTCACTGCCACCCGCACTATTTTCCGGCCGAGTCGGAGGATCAATCCCGGTGCGACCGGCACCGCCGCCTTGTAATCTTGGGGTTTCGCGCGGTCGGGGCCGTAATTGAAGGCGCCCTCTTCGATTTTCTTGCGGGCTTCGCCGTTGCTTTTGGCGAGGCCCGCTAGCACGATCAATTTCAACACTCCGATTTGCCCCTCGACGATCTCGGATGCGGAAATTGAGACTTCCGGAATGTTCTCCGGGTCGCCGTGGTCTTCGAATTGCTTCTTCCAATCGGCGAGCACGGCGTCAGCCCCGGCGGCGCCGTGAAACCACTTCACGATCTCCGCCCCGAGTCTTTTCTTCGCTTCGTTCGGTTTGCCCATCAAGACCCCCGCGATTTCGCCTTCGCCCAAATCCGTGAGTAATGTGAACCATTCGCGCATCAATCCGTCCGGGATCCGCATCGTTTTGCCGAATTGTTCTTTGGCCGCCTCGCCGACACCGATGTAATTGCCCAAGCTTTTACCCATCTTCTTTTCGCCGTCGAGGCCGCGCAAGATCGGCAGCGTCATCGGCACCTGCGGCGCTTGCCCGGCGTCCTTTTGCAAATCCCGGCCAACCATCAGATTGAAGAGTTGCTCGGTCCCACCGAGTTCGACGTCGGCCCGGATTTCGACGCTGTCCCAGCCTTGCATCAACGGGTAAAGGCACTCGTGCAAATAAATGGCCGTACCCGACTTCACGCGGTTGGCGAAGTCTTCGCGCGCCAAGATTTGTTGGACCGTCGTTTTGGCCAGCAACTGCAACATTTCGTTGAAACCGAATTTGCCGAACCAATCGCGGTTCGGTCGGATTTCGGCCTTGTCGATATCGACGACTTTCGCGATCTGTACGAGATAGCTCTCGGCATTCTTGGCGATTTGTTCTTCGGTCAACCCGGCGCGCGACGAATCCCGGCCCGACGGATCGCCGACTTGGGCCGTCGCCGTGCCGATAATGAGCACTGCCGTATGGCCCAATTCTTGAAACTGCCGTAACTTGCGCAACGGCACCGTGTGCCCGAGGTGGACATCGAACCCGGTCGGATCGATGCCGTACTTCACGCGCAGCGGCTGGCCACTCACCCGGCTTTTCTCGAGTTTGCGTTTCAATTCGGCGACGGTTTCGACCTGCGCTGCGCCTCGGAGGAGGAGAGCGAGTTGGTCATCGACAGGTGCGAATTCGGGCATGGGTCACCGGAGATCGGGTTTTAGCATAATTGTAGGGAGATCGCGGCCCAGTTACTTCGGCTCTCGAATGGCCAACTGGTATAATTCTGTATCGATGTGCTTATAAGCTCCAATATGCGTCGAGTCAAATAATTCCTGTGGAATTGCGTACAAGTAGCAGAGGCGATTCCCATCGTTCGGCACGATGCTTGCTAATGTATTTGCGTCCGACCCCAACCGTCCGTGCTTGTCCAACACCGAGGATTTTCTGATGGCTACGGCAACTGTCACCGATCACGACATTGACGCTTTGAACCAACTGCTGCGCGGCGAGATCTCCGCGGTCGAAACGTATGACCAAGCCATCGAAAAGCTTGCGGGCAAACCCGCCGCGTCAGAAGTTCGACGGATGCGCGATCATCATGCTCAAGCCGTGGCCACTCTCAACAATGAAGTCGCCAACCGCGGCGGAGAACCAACGACCACCTCCGGATCGTGGGGCACGTTCGCCGGCGTCGTGACGGGGGCCGCCAAATTGCTCGGGCCGGAAACCGTTTTGACCACGCTAAAGAAAGGCGAAGAGCACGGAGTAAAAGAATACGAAGAAGCGATTGCGAAAGATGGCGTCAGCGAGTCGTGCAAGACGATGGTGCGAACCAAGTTCCTGGTCAAGTGCCGCCAGCACGCGGCGCAGTTGGACGCCCTGATCGCCTCGAACGTTTGATTCGCCGCGCGCCATTGCCACGGGGGATCGATTATCCCCCAACTCCACCTTTCGCCAATCTCGAAATCTCCACAATTCCCAGTTGATACCCTTCGCTTTCAAGCACATACTTATCCGGTCGGCAGCCAGTGCGCCGATTCCCACCCCGGCCTTTTCGGGCCATCTGTCCTTCTCGGAGTTCCTTCGATGCGTCGCCTCTCCCTCTGTTTCGGGTTCGCCATCGCGCTCGGCTTCCTCGCCCCGGCTTTCGCCGAGGACGCGAAAGTGAACCCGGCGACCAAGCCGCTGAACCGCGACAACGCCCGCCACAAGCAGTTTTTGAAAGTCGTCGAGAAGGGCGAAGGGGACGTCATCTTCCTCGGCGACTCCATCACCCAAGGTTGGGAAGGCAGCGGCAAAAAAGCGTGGGCCGAATCGCTCGCTCCGCTCAAGGCCGTGAATCTCGGTATCGGCGGCGATCAGACCGGCCACGTACTCTGGCGCATCACCGAGGGGAAAGAACTCGAGCCGCTCAAGCCGAAGCTCGCGGTCATGATGATCGGCACCAACAACACCGGCGCGCACACGGCCGAGCAGATCGCCGGAGGAATCACGGCGATCGTGACGGAACTGCAAAAGCAAAAGCCCGAAATGAAGATCCTGCTGCTCGGCGTCTTCCCGCGATCCGCGAAAGCCGAGGACAAAATCCGGACGAAGATCAAAGAAATCAACATGGCCATCTCGAAGCTCGACGACGGTAAGAAGGTCGTTTACAAAGACATCGGCGAGAAGTTTCTCGACAAAGAGGGCGGCATTGACAAGAAAATCATGCCCGATCTGCTCCACCTGAGCGAAGAGGGCTACGGCATTTGGGCGAAAGCTATCGAAGACGACATCAATTCGATGCTGAAGTAAATGGGGACCGCCGATGCCGGTATTCGGGGCACACTTTTCCGTCGCCGGCGGATTGACGAACGCCATCGCGACGGCGGTTAAATTCGGCTGCGGCACGCTGCAGCTGTTTACCAAAAACGCGAATCAGTGGGCCGCGAAGCCGATCGCGGACGCCGATGCCACCACTTTCAAGACGGCAGCGAGTTCGGCGAATCTGCAGTTTCTCACGGCTCACGATTCGTACCTCATCAACCTCGCCGCACCCGGCGACGAATTGTTCCGGAAATCGATCGACGCGTTCGTGATCGAGTGGGAACGGGCCGAGCAACTCGGGCTCGCGTATTTGGTGACGCATCCCGGGGCCCACGTCGGCAGCGGCGACGCCGCCGGGTTGCGACGCGTGATCGAAGCGCTCGACATCGCCAGCGCGAGTTGTCCGGGTTTGAAAACGCAGATTCTACTGGAGACGACCGCGGGGCAGGGGACGACCCTCGGCCACCGCTTCGTGCACCTCGCGGCGATCCGGGCCGGCGTTCGAGAACCGGATCGCTTCGGCGTCTGCTTGGACACCTGCCACGTCTTCGCGGCCGGCTATCCGATCCACCTCCGGGAAGGATTCGGTGCGACCTTCGAAGAATTCGACGCGGTTATCGGCTTGGAACATTTGAAACTTTTCCACGTCAACGATAGCGTCAAGCCGCTGGGCAGCCGGGTCGATCGCCACGCCGGCGTGGGCTTGGGGCAAATCGGGGAAGGGGCGTTCCGAATGCTCGTGAACGACCCGCGTTTCGACGCGCTGCCGATGATTTTAGAGACGCCCAAAGTTGGACCCGACGGCGAAGAACTGGACCCGGTCAACTTGGCGAAGTTGCGGACGGAGTATCGCCGCCGTTGATCAGCGGCTCAATTTGTCCGCGCCCGCCGCCGGGGTTTGGCCCACCGTCGCCATCGCCAACTTCAAAAACTCGGTCGCCAACTTCTGCACGCGCGCATCGACGGCGGCGCAGTTCATCGTCCACGCGTCTTCGCCGGCACCCGGCGTCAGTGGCATCGAACTGACTTCGATATAAGCCTTCGCTTTCGGTTCCGTGCCGCTCGGGCGCAGGCAGACCTTCGCTTCGATGCCATCGACGGCGAGGCGGAAGATCAAAAAGTTCCGCGCGGCTTTGTCGGTATCCCCTTTGTACGGCCCCATCTTCCCGGCTTCGTCGCGGAGGTCTTCGAAATGGGTCACGGGCATCCCCGCGATTTCCGTCGGCGGCTGATTACGCAGGGCGTCGAGCATCTTCGCCATGTCTTGTTTGCCTTCGAGTCCGGTCATTACGATGTTCATTAACTCGTTGCGGTAGTAACCGAATTGCCGGCTGAGATCGTCGAGCAGGTCCGGGATCGTCCGCTTCTGCCGCTTCAAATGCAGGGCCAACTCGGCCATCAGCACGGCGGCGCAAGCGGAATCCTTATCGCGCAGGTCGGCCGTGGCGAGGATGCCGTGGCTCTCTTCGGTCGCGATGACGAAATCGGCGGTCGTGCCTTTCACGTCGCCGAATTGGCCGGTCGATTCCAACTGCCAGAGCACGTCGGCGTGGTATTTGAAGCCGACGAGCAGATCGTTGACGATTTGCGAACCGAACTGCCGGGCGATGCGCGTGATCATGCCCGTCGTGACTTCGGTGGTGATGACGATCGGCGACGCCGGCAAGTCCCCGGCCGCGGAGAGGCGACCGAGTTTGAAATACGTTAGCAGCGCCGCGATTTCCTGCCCCGTGAGGAACCGGTAATCCCCGCGGCCGTCGGCGGAAGTGCAAGCCATGCCGCCGATGCGGTCGGCATCCGGATCGGTGGCGATGATCAAGTCGGCCCCGGTGGCGCGGGCCACGATCTCGGCGCGGTCGAGGCACTCGCGCACCTCGGGGTTCGGCGTTTTCGTCACGTGCGAGAACTGCCCGTCCGGTTCGTTTTGCTCCGGCACGAGGGTCAGTTTAAACCCGGCCGCGATGAGAGTTTCGCCGGCGCAACCGCCGCCGACGCCTTGCAACGGCGTGTAAACCACGCGGATTTCGTCGTGCTTCGGCGGGGCGATGAGGCTCGTCTTCCGGCAGAGATCGATGTAAGCCGCGTGCGGGGCATCATCGAGGAAATGCACCTTGCCCGATTTCACCGCGTCGGCCCA
>JAYSYN010000261.1:0-3553 GCA_043727575.1 Fimbriiglobus sp. | reverse complement strand
GCTGCTCGCCTTTGGACAACGGCGGAAGTCGGCGTTCGAGGCGCAATCGTTCGTGATTGTCGAAGCTAAAACCGGACACGGAATCGGAGACCGGGTCGCCGGAGATCATCCCGAACGCAACCAAGCCCTCGCTGAGATCGGCCAATTGTTGAGGCGCTTGCACGATGCCCGCTGCCGCTTCCACCGGAGCCTGCTCGGACTCGACCCGCTCTTGATTATGACACCCGGATTGTCCGTGGCCTCGGCGTCGGCCGTGTCGATCGTCCGGCGCGTTTCGGAGCGAAACGCCCGCTCCGATTTGACGGCGGCCCTCGTTGGATTGGATCGCCTCGATAAAATGGGCGTGCTCCGCGCGTACTCGGGATCGAATGCGGCGGAGCATTCAACGTGGGCTCGATTAGCCGAGGTAATGCTCTGATGGCGGTGTCCGCGATCCTGCACGAGTCCGCCGATTGGCCCGCATTCGCCGGATCGGATTGGTCGCGCACCATCCTGAGCGTCCCCGTGACCGACCGCTACCACGCGAAACAGGGCCGCTCGATCGGCCGTTGGACGTTGAAATCAGCAGCGGGCACGGAACTCGTCGTTTACCTGAAACGACACTACGAACTTCCCCGCTTGCACGGGTTGCTCGCACGGCTGTTCCCATCTTCGGCCTGGTCGCCGGGGCTGCAAGAATGGGAGCACTTGAAGCGCGCCACCGCCGCGGGATTGCCGGTCCCCCGCGCCGTCGCCGGCGGGGAGTTCCGCGGCCCCGGCTTGAAATTGCAGAGCTTCCTCGCGGTCGAAGAACTCACCGGGATGCTGGCGCTGCACGAGGCGATCCCGCTGGCATTCGCGCGATTGCCGGCCGCGGAATTCGCCGTTTGGAAGCGCGGATTGATCCGCGAACTCGCGCGGCTCTGCCGGGAACTCCACCGTCGCCGACTGTTCCATAAAGATCTGTACCTGTGCCATTTCTACATCGCCGAAGCCGACACGACCGCCGATCCGGGGGAATGGTGCGGCCGCGTGACGATGATCGACTTCCACCGCCTCGGCCGGCACCGCCTCGGCTGGTCTTGGTACGTCGTGAAAGATCTGGCGCAATTGCTGTACTCGTCGGCCGAACCCGGCATCGACTCGAAGGACCGCCTCCGTTTCTGGAACTACTACCGGGCCGGCGATTGGAGTGGCGGGGGCCGGCCACGCGAATGGCTGCGCCGGCTCGTGATTTGGAAATGGCGGCGCTACCGCCGGCACAATGCGAAACGGAAAGCTCGCGGATGAATGTCGCACTCTGTTACGAATCGGTGCTCCCCGCGCGGGGGGGTTGCGAGACCTACATCGGCGATCTTTCGCGCCGTCTGGCCCACGATGGGCACGACGTCCACCTCTACGCCTGTCGGTGGGATGCGGCGGCGCTCCCCGCTTCGATGCACTTTCATAAGCTCGATGTCCCGAAGGGCATGCGATTCCTACGGCCGTGGCGCTTCGGCCGCGCCGTGGAAACGGCACTCGCCGGGACTGATCACGACGTCACCGTCGGTTTCGACAAGACTTGGGGGCAAGATGTCCTGTACCCGCAAGGTGGGCTGCACAAAGCCAGCGTCGAGCACAACCGCCGGAAGCATGCGAACGTATTCCTGCGCACCGTCGCGAGCCTGGCGAAATGGTTGGACCCGGCCGCGTGGTCGTTCGCCAAACTCGAACGCAAACAGTACCTCGGCGCGATTCGGCCGATCGTCGTCGTGAATAGCGAGATGGTGCGGGGGCACTTCGCGGAGTACTACGGCATCGGCCCGGAGAAACTTTGCGTCGTGCGCAGCGCGATCGATCCGACGAGGTTCGACGCCGCCGATCGCGGCGAGCGCCGCAAGGTCGAGCGCGCGGCGTGGGGAATGACCGACGACGTCCCCGTCGGGCTATTCGTGGCGATGAACTACCGGTTGAAAGGATTGGCTCCGCTGATCCGGGCGCTGGCCCGCGTACCGCGCGATGTGTCGCTCAAGATCGCGGTCGTGGGCCATCCGAAGTTCGCGCGGTACGAGCGTTTGGCGGTATCCTTGGGTGTGCGGGATCGCCTAATATTTTTGGGCTTTCGCGCGTCGCCGAAGGACGCGTACTTCGCCGCCGATTTCCTCGTCCATCCGACGTTCTACGATCCCTGTTCACTCGTGGTGCTCGAAGCGCTCGCGTGCGGATTGCCCGTGATCACGACCCGGTACAACGGAGCGGGCGAATTGTTGAGCCCACCGGCCAACGGCTTCGTGATCGATAATCCGCACGATACCCGCGAACTCGGCGATGCCTTGACCATTTTGGCCGACCCCGCTTACCGGGCGACCGCATCGGTCGCGGCACGCGGTGCCGCGCAGGCGTGGACCTTCGAGCAGCATTACGCCGCCCTGATCGCGGTCTTTGAAGAAGTCCAAACTCGGAAGAACGCCGCGCGATGATCCCCGCCGCATTATTTTTGATGGCTTACCTCGTGGGTTCGATCCCCTTCGGTTACCTCGTCGGTCGCGCCCGCGGAGTCGATTTGTTCGCCGCCGGCAGCGGGAACATCGGCGCCACGAACACGAGTCGCGTGCTCGGCCGGCCGTTCGGCGCCCTCGTGTTCGCGCTCGACTTTTTGAAGGGGGCTCTGCCGGTCGCGATCGTCGAATCTTTGGCGCGGCAATGGAACATCGAACCGATGCACCCACCGGATTCGCTCCGCGTCGGCGCGGCCGCGTGCGCGTTTCTCGGCCATTTGTTCCCGATCTTTTTGGGCTTTCGCGGCGGTAAAGGTGTGGCCACCGGGGCCGGCGCGGCGCTGGTGCTGATGCCGATCCCTGCCGCGATCACGCTCGGCACTTGGGCGCTCGCCGTGCTCGCCACGCGGATGGTGTCGGTCGGTTCCATCGCGGCTCTGCTGGCTCTCGTCGCGGTGCGGTTGGTATTCAAATTCGATCCGTTCGCGGATAAAAATTGGCTCGTCACCGCCTTCTGCATCGGCGGGTCGCTGATCGTCATCGCCAAGCACCGGTCGAATTTGTCCCGACTTTGGCGCGGTACCGAAAGCCGCATCGGCGATGGCCACCGCCGGCAGCTTGCGCTGCGAATGCTCCATCTGCTGGCCGTCGGATTCTGGTTCGGTTCCGGGACGTTTTTCGTCTTCGTGGCCACGGTGCCGATCTTCGATTCCTTCGCCGACGTCGTGAAAAAGCAGCCCGATTCGCGCACCGCCAATCTGCGGATCGTCCCCGATGGCACCTCCGAATCGCAGCGGGACCGGCTCGCCAGCGGACTCGCCGGGGCCGCGGTCGGGCCGGTCTTCCCGAAGTTCTTCGCGCTCTCGGCGATGTGCGCTTGGGTGGCGCTCTGGACCGCGTCCGCATGGAATCGCGGTGCGGTCGGCCGCTGGCGATTTCGGCTCTGCGCGCTCGCCGCGGCCGGGGTCGCCGTCGGCTGGCCGTTATCGATCTATGTATCGGAATTGCGTTTGCTGCGGTACGCGAACGATCCGGCAGTTGCACAAGCGGCGAGCGAGGCTTTCGGATCGTGGCATGTCGCGAGTTTGTTTCTGAGT
>JAYSYN010000260.1:0-31842 GCA_043727575.1 Fimbriiglobus sp. | reverse complement strand
TGGCGCAGCTCGGCCACGCCGTGATGGCCCCTTGGCGGATGCTGAGCTTCGGGTTGCCGATGAGCAAGTTGACGTTGGCGCCGCGCTGGACACCGAGGCCTTCGCAGGTCGGGCACCAACCGAGTGGGCTGTTAAAACTGTAGTTGTTCGGCGTCAGCATTTCGTAACTGCGACCGCACTGATCGCAGGCGAGGTGCTGGCTGAACCGCTCCACTTTCCAGAGTGTCTCCTCGCGGTCGAGGTCGACGTAGGCGAGGTGCATCACGCCTTGGCCTAGGCTCAGGGCTTGCTCCACGGCGTCGGCGATGCGCGTCCGCGTGCCGGGACGGACGACGTTGCGGTCGACGACGATTTCGATTTTGTGCTTGCGCTTGTGGTCGATATCGGGCGGGTCCTCGATGCCGTACGATTTGCCGTCGACTCGCATCCGCACGAAGCCCGCCTTGCGGATCTCCTCCCACACGGTCTCGTACTTTTCCTGCCCTTTGCGTTCGATCGGCGCGAGGATGTACAGCTTCGTGCCTTCGGCCAAGCCGAGGATCTTCTCGACGATCCCGTCTTTGGATTGCGTGCCGATGGGGATCTGGCAGTGCGGGCAATAGCGCTGGCCGAGGCGGGTGAATAGGATGCGCAGGTAGTCGTAGACTTCGGTGATGGTGCCGACGGTCGAGCGCGGCGATTTGCTCGTGGTCTTCTGCTCGATGGCGATGGCCGGCGATAGCCCGGTGATGTTTTCGACCTTCGGCTTTTGAACTTGGCCGAGGAACTGCCGGGCGTAGCTGCTCAGGCTTTCGACGTAGCGCCGTTGCCCCTCGGCGTAGATGGTGTCCATCGCCAGTGACGACTTGCCCGAACCCGAGGGGCCGCAGAAGACGGTCATCTCGTTCCGCGGGATGCGGGCATTCACGTTCTTCAAATTGTGCTGGCTCGCCCCTTCGACTTCGAGGTGCGTGAACTCCGGCGTCGCGATCCGCTTCGACACTTTCGCCTTCGCGTTCGCTTTGATCTTCTTGGGGAACAGCACCGGTAGCAATGCCTTGCCGGTGTGCGACGCGGCGACTTTCGTCAGCGCCTCCGGCGTCCCCGCCGCGACGAGGTGGCCTCCGGCGCTGCCGCCTTCGGGGCCCATATCGATGAGCCAATCGGCGGTTTTGATGACGTCGAGATTGTGCTCGATCACGAGGACGGTATTCCCCTGATTGACGAAGCCGTGGAGCACTTCCAATAGCCTGCGGATGTCCTCGAAATGCAATCCGGTCGTCGGTTCGTCGAGGATGTACAGCGTCTTGCCGGTGCCCTTGCGGCAGAGTTCCTTGGCGAGCTTCACGCGCTGGGCTTCGCCGCCCGACAGCGTCGGCGACGGTTGGCCGAGCTTGATGTAATCGAGGCCGACATCGTGGAGCGTCCGCAGCATCGCGTGGACTTTAGGTACGTTCTCGAAGTGGGCCACGCCCTCGCCGACTTCGAGTTCGAGCGCGTCGTGGATGCTCTTGCCGCGGTACTTCACCTGCAAAGTTTCGTGGTTGAAACGCTTGCCATCACAGACCGGGCACGTCACCCACACATCGGCGAGGAAGTCCATCTCCAGCTTGTTGGCGCCGTTGCCCTCGCACGCTTCGCAGCGCCCGCCGGGGCGGTTGAAGCTGAATCGCCCGGTGTCGTACCCGCGCAGTTTCGCATCGCTCATTTTGGAGTAGAGCAGGCGAATTTCGTCCCAGACTTTGATGTAGGTCGCCGGGTTCGACCGCGGCGTCCGCCCGATGGGGGATTGGTCGATGGTGATCACTTTGTCGACCAGATCGACGCCTTCGATCCGGGTCTGGGGTCCGGGGTCTGGGGCCTGAAGAGAATCGGTGTCAGCGTCGTCATCCTCGGCATCGGCCCCCGACATCTCGCGGTGGAGTCCACCGTGGAGAACGTCGTTTATCAATGAGGATTTGCCCGAGCCGCTGACGCCGGTGACGACGACGAAGGCGCCGAGGGGGATGTCGACATCCACATTTTTGAGGTTGTTGTGCTTCGCCCCGATGATCTTGATCAACTTGCCTGTCATGGGCCGGCGCTTCTTCGGGATCGGGATCGACTTAACCCCGGTGAGGTACTGTCCCGTGGGGCTATCGGGGTTCGCGAGCACATCGCGCGGCAATCCCGCCGCGACGATTTCACCCCCGCGGATCCCCGGGCCGGGGCCGAAGTCGACGAGGTAATCGGCGACGCGCATGGTGTCTTCGTCGTGCTCGACGACGAGGACCGTGTTGCCCATGTCACGTAAATGCAGCAAGCTGGCGATGAGGCGTTCGTTGTCGCGCGGGTGCAGTCCGATGCTCGGCTCGTCGAGGATGTAGAGTACGCCGACGAGGCCGGAGCCGATCTGCCCCGCGAGGCGGATGCGCTGGGCTTCGCCGCCGGAGAGCGTCGGGGCGGCGCGATCCAAACTGAGGTAGTGCAAGCCAACGTTGAGCAAGAAGCCGAGGCGACTGCGGATCTCCTTCAACAGTTCCCCGGCGATGAAGCGCTGCACGTCGTTCAGCGATTTCTCCATGACGCCGAACCACGGCACGAGATCGCCGATGGGCATGTGCCCGACTTCGACGAGGGTCTTGTCGCCGACGCGCACGGCCCGCGCTTGCGGGTTGAGGCGCTCGCCGCGACAGGCGTCGCAGTCCTGCACGCGCATGTATTTTTCGAGCTGCATCCGCCGCGGCCCGGCGGTCGCTTTTTTGAATTGCGAAATGAGCTGCGGGACGATTCCCTCCCACTTGCCGCTGTGCTTCCAGACCTTGCCGCCGCGCTGCTTCCATTCCCAGACGATGTGCCGATCGCCGGAGCCCTGCAGCCAGAGGTGCTGCTGATCCGCCGGTGTCTTGTTCCAAGGCTTCTTCAAATCGAGCCCGAGCGAAGTGGCCACACCTTCGTAGATATGCTTTTTCCATCGGCCCATGCCCTTGATCGCCCCGATCAGCGGAATGGCCCCGTCGTTCAAACTTTTGGTCGGTTCCGCGATCAGCAACTCGTGGGCGAAGCTGTGGAGGCGCCCGAGGCCGTCGCAAGCGAGGCACATCCCCTGCGGGCTGTTAAAGCTGAACAACTGCGGCGTCGGCGGCTCGAAACTGATGTTGCAATAGGTGCAGGCGTAGTGGGCGGACAACAGGATGTCATCGGTCTTCGCGGCTTGCTTTTCGACCTTCTCCGACTCGATCGCGACGATCACGCTCCCTTCGGCGAGCGCCAGCGCTTGCTCCACGGCTTCGGCCATCCGAGTGCGTTGGGCGCCGTCGGCCGACTTCAACTGCAACCGGTCGATCACGATCTCGATGCTGTGCTTGATCTTCTTGTCGAGCTTCAAGTCGTCGCTCATCCGGACGATCTGGCCGTCGACCCTCGCGCGGACGTAACCGCGTTTCACCATGTCGGCGAAGAAATCTTCGAAGGCCCCCTTCTGACCCCGGACGACGGGGGCGAGAATGCTGAATCGCGATCCCTCCGGCAGCGCGGCGATGCGGCCGAGGATTTGTTCCCGCGTCTGCGCCGCGATCGGCCTATGGCAATTCGAACAGTGCCCCAGCCCGACGCGGGCGTACAACACGCGGAGGTAATCCGAAACTTCGGTGACGGTGCCGACGGTCGAACGGGGATTCCGCGCGGCACTCTTCTGTTGGATGCTGATTGCGGGCGACAATCCGCCGATATAATCGACGTCGGGCTTCGGCAACTGACCGAGGAACTGCCGGGCGTAGTTGGACAAACTCTCGACGTACCGCCGTTGCCCCTCGGCGTACAAGGTATCGAACGCGAGCGAACTTTTGCCGGAGCCGCTGACACCGGTGAAAACGATCAATTTGTTGCGGGGAAGTTCTAAGTTGACGTTGCGGAGATTATGTTCGCGCGCCCCGCGAACCGTGATGGTCGGATTGTCCATGATGCCCGGCGGACCTCTTCGACGGTATGCGACTGATTCGGGGACAATTGAATAGTACGGATCGGCAATTCCCAAGGGAATAGGCGGCGCGAGATTCGTTTTTGCGATTTCGACCTAAATCTAGTCTTGGCAGTAGTTAGAGTCCGGTTTCCAGTCCTAGAGTCGGTTTCGCGGGGAATCGGGAACTTTCGGCCCGGGGCCTGCGTCTTCAGGTGTAGATCGCCGTGAATCCAGATGATCGACGCCTGATCTCGGAAGCGCTGGCCGGCCGAACCGCCTCCTTCGGGGAATTGGTTCTCCGGTATCAGGACCGACTGTTTCACGTGGCGAACCGCGTCGTGGACAACTCCGACGACGCCCTGGATGTCGTTCAAGACACATTCGTCAGCGCCTATCAGTCGCTGGCGAGTTTCAAAGGCGACGCGGAGTTCTTCACCTGGCTTTATCGCATCGCATTTAACACCGCGATCAGCGCGAAACGTCGGAAGCGACCGACGATCAGTCTGGATGCCGGTAGGGTTGGGGGCAGTGGGAAGTCCGACGAAACGGGGATCGATCCCGAAGACCGCGCGGCCGATGTCGCCCCGGATGCGGCCATGGAGCGTTCGGAAGACGAACGGCTGTTGGCGGCGGCGATCGCAAAGCTGTCGCAGGAGCACCGGGCGGTACTGTTGTTGAAGGACATCGACGGTCTGAAGTACGAAGATATCGCCGAGGTGATGCGAGTGCCGATCGGAACCGTGCGGAGCCGGTTGCATCGGGCCCGGTTGGAATTGCGGAATTTGCTCGACCCCGGCTCAATTGGTGTCGTGGGGGTCGCCGAATCGGTCGGATCCGGAAAGTTGGACGATTAACGAAAGCCTACAATGTTGACCGCACTCGAACTCGAATTGCTGACGGCCGCCGTGGACGGGGACCTATCCCCGGGCCGCGCGTCGGCTTTCAAACAGTTGTTGAACGCAAAGTTCGAAGCGGCCGAATTGTTCTGCGCCTTGGAAGCCGACGCTGGGAAGCTGCGTGCCGCGACCCCGCGACCGATCCCTGCTTCGCAAGTTACCGCTGTCCTCGCCCGCATTCGACCGCTGGCTCGCCCCCGCCGTGCGACGCCCGCACGGCGATCGATTCTCCTCCAATACGCAACCGCCGCGGCCGTATTCTTCACCGTCTGCAGCGGTACCTTTTGGTACTTCACCGCGCAAGATCGCTCCGAACGCGACAAAGCCCAAAAGCTGCGATTGCCGCACGTCGACTCGGAACTGCCGATCCCGGAGCAATACGCCGTCGCCCCGAATCTGCCGAAGGATGTCGATGCGCATGGGCCGCCGACGCCCGAGGTTCGGCTGATCCCGAGCGAGACGATCGTCCGCGCTCCTTTCGAAACCGAGCTCGCCCCGGCGCCCCGCTCCGCAGTCGGCGATGTCGTCGGTTCGGGGATCATCGAGAATCCGAAACCGCTCGCCGAGATCCGACTGCGGCTGCCCTTCCTCGCCGAAGCGATCGACTTCAACGCGTTCGACGTCCAATCGCAACTGGCCAAAGAATTCGGCCTCGACCCGGCCTTTCGCCTCGACTTGTTCTCGAAGAACCCCGCCGCGGCGTTGGACCTGCTCCAATCGTTGGCCAAGCAAGCCGGGGTCACCGTGACCGTCGACTCCAAAACCCAAGAGCTGTGGAACAAGAAAATCCCGGTTGCGATCGCGTTCTATCTCGAAGGGCTCACGCCGGCCGAACTCACGGAATTGCTGGGGAGCCTCGGCAAACAATTGCATACGAATCCGAAGTCGCCGGCCATCGGGATGACCCATTTGCTGCCGCTCGGTACCACCGACCTCCGCGATCTCAAAGAAGTTCTCGGCATCGATCTCGCGCCGGCCCGCGTCAAGTCGGCGAATGCCGGGGAACCGAAATCGATCTCGGCCGACACCCTCGCCAAAGTGACCGGCGCCGTGAAGAAGACCGGCGACAAGGCCGCGATCGTCGTCGCGTTCTTGCCGCCGAACCTCCGCACCGTCCCGGTACAATCGAAGGAAATCAAAAACTTCCTCGACAAGCGCGGCGACCGGAAGCCGGGCACGACTCCGCTGTTGATGGTCATCCGCCCGCAAGGGTGAACGATTTCGCCGACCCGGAGTCTCCGGAGTGGGAACGCGTGCATTCGCGCTCCTGTTCCGAAGACTGCGGGTCGCGACCAATTTTCATTTCCACGTCGTCGCTCGACTACAATTCTCCCGTGGTCCAACACCCGAGAATCCCCTCCATGCGATATCGCTCGCTCGCTCTTTTGCTCCTCACTTTCGGAGTCGGTATGGTGCCCGCGCGCTCGGACGAAGGGATGTGGCTGCTCAACGATCCGCCGAAGAAGCAGCTCGCGGACACGTACAAATTCGACCTGACACCCGAATGGCTCGACCGGGCCATGAAAGCGAACGTCCGCTTCAACAGCGGCGGCAGCGGCGGGTTCGTGTCGCCCCACGGCCTCGTGGTGACGAATCACCACATAGCCGCCGATGCACTGCAAAAGATGAGCACGAAGGAGCGCGACCTTTACCGCGATGGCTTTTACGCCGCGGAACGCAAGGACGAATCGAAGTGCCCCGACCTCGAACTCAACGTGCTCCAGTCGATCGAGGACGTGACCGCCAAGGTCAACGCGGCGGTAACGACCGATTTGAAACCGGCCGACGCCGCGGCGAAACGCCGGGCCATCCTGGGGGAAATCGAGAAAGAATCGACCGCGAAGACGGGGCTGCGTTCGGACATCGTCACCCTCTACCAAGGCGGGGCTTACCACCTCTACCGCTACAAAAAGTACACCGACGTCCGGCTGGTATTCGCCCCGGAAGCGGGCATCGCGGGCTTCGGCGGGGATGTCGATAACTTCGAGTACCCGCGCCACGGGCTCGATGTCGCCTTCTTCCGGGTTTACGAAAACGACAAACCGATCGCGAGCAAAGACTACTTCAAATGGAGCCCGACCGGACCGGCGGAAAACGACCTCGTGTTTGTCACCGGGCACCCCGGCACCACGAATCGCCTCGAAACCTTGGCGAAATTGAAGCATCGCCGCGATTCGACCCTGCCCTACACGCTGAACCGATTGCGGCTGATGGAAGCGGCCCTGACCCAATTCGGCGACCGAGGGCCGGAGCCGCGGCGCCGAGCCGGCGGCGATTTGCACCGCGTGGCCAATGCGCGGAAGGCGTTCAACGGGCAATTGCAGGGATTACTCGATCCGTCGATCATGAAACAGAAAGAAGAGGCGGAGAACGCACTCAAGCCGCAACCGATGATGGCTTCGTCATTGACACCCGGGCCGTGGTTAGTGATCGACAGGGCCCAACATGTTTACCGCGACCTCGAAAAACCGCACGCCCTTCTCGAAACCGGCCACGGCTTCGCCAGCGAACTCTTCACCATTGCCCGGCAACTGGTCCGTTTGGCCGACGAATTGCCGAAGAAATCGGCCGAGCGCCTCCGCGAATACCGGGATAGCAACCTCGAATCACTGAAGTTCCAACTCTTCAGCCCCGCTCCACTCTACCCCGACTTGGAACGGGCCAAGCTGCAAGCCTCGCTGACATTCCTCGCCGAAACCCTGGGCGGCGAACATCCGCTCGTCGTATTGGCACTCGCGGGGAAGAACCCGGCCGCGCGGGCCGAGGAACTGATCGCGGGTTGCAAGCTCGGCGATGGGGCGCAGCGCAAGGCCCTATCCGACGGCGGTGCGAAAGCGATTGCCGCCAGCCGGGATCCGATGATCCGGCTGGCGAAAGCGATCGATGCCGAGAGCCGGGAACTGCGTAAACGGTACGAAAACGAAGTCGAAGAACCGGAGCGGCAAGCGTACGCCGAGATCGCCAAAATCCGCTTCGCGGCCTTGGGCAATACTGTCGCCCCGGATGCGACTTTCACGCTGCGATTGGCCTTCGGCACCGTGAAGGGCTACGAAGTCGACGGCGAGAAACTCCCGTTTCACACGACCTTCGGCAGCGCCTTCGACCGCGCAACCAGCATGAAGAACCGCGAGCCGTTCGATCTGCCGAAGCGTTGGATAGACGGAAAAGATAAGATCGACACGAAGACACCGTTCAATTTCGTGAGCACGGCCGACACCATCGGGGGCAACAGCGGCAGCCCGGTGTTGAACCGATCCGGCGAACTCGTCGGCATCAACTTCGACCGCAACCGCCACGGGCTCGTACGCAACTTCGTTTACACCGAGGTACAAGCCAGGCACGTCGCCGTGCATTCGAAGGCGGTCTTGGAAGCCCTGCGAAACCTGTACGCCGCCGGGGGTTTGGCGAATGAGTTGATCGGGAAATAACACCCGGAGCGACGCTCCGGGTGTCCGCTCAACATTTCCGGATCACGCCGACGAGCACGCCGAGGATGGAAACCGATTCTTTGCTCGGGTCGACGATAATCGGTTCCATGCCGTTGTTGCACGGTTCCAAGCGGACGTGTTCTTTCCGCTTGTAAAACTTCTTCAGCGTCATGGCTTTATCGACCATAGCGACGACCTTTTCGCCGTTGTCGGCCGAGTCCTGCTTCTTGATGACCACGTAGTCGCCGTCCGCGATGTGGCTCTCGATCATCGACGTCCCGCGGACTTTCAACACGTAGATGTCGTCTTGGCCGAAGAGATCTTTCATTTCGAGACGCTCTTCTTGCTGGGCCGCCTCGATGGTCGGCCCGGCCGCGACGACCCCGAGCAACGGCAGGCTGAACCCCCCCGCCGAGACGCCCGGGATGGTGATCGAACGAGCACGGCCCCCGCGCTCTTCGTTCTTTTCGTCCCGCTGGATGTAGCCCTTTTTCTGGAGAGCCCGCAGGTGGCACATCACCCCGTTGGGCGAAGCGATGTCGAACGCTTTGCCGATGTCTCGGATCGCGGGCGGGTAGCCGCTCTGTTCGATGTATTTGCAGATGTACTGAAAAATTCGCTGTTGCGAATCGGTCAGCGCCGGCTTGTCGCCCCGGGGCGCTTTGATCGGAATTGCCATGCCTGTATATCCCGTTAGTTGGTCGGTGCAGCGAAGGGTTTTCTCAATACCGTCACTTGTCCACTGAATAGAACTATACCCTACACTCGTACACGTGCAACTATTTTTTTTCGGATTTCCGGCGAAACTGACATCCCAATCGACTTTTAGGCATCTTCGCGAAATCGATCTCGCCGGTGTCATTTCGCCCGGCCGTCGCTCAGCTGCGTCATCCCTTTGGTTGGCGCGGCCGTGTCGACCGGTTCAATCACCGCGATATCGCAGAGGCCCCACGGCGTGGCGCCGACCAATTTGTCCAACCAATTCGTCGGCTTGCGGCTGAACGATTTCGTTTCGGTGATGCGGACCGAAGAGCCGATGGCCCCGTTCAGCGTTTCTTCGAAGCCGTGCAGGCTGTGCTCGTGCGTGAACAGGATCACCGTCTTCGGCCGGAAATGGCTGTCGGTGATCATTTGATTCACGTCCTTTGATCGCATCCGTTTCAAATCCTTGCGGCCTGTGTAAAAGGCCACGGAATCGACGTTGCGAGGGTAGGTGACCACGGTCACGGTCGGGTCGTCCAAGTACTGCCGCACCATCTCCGGGCGTCCCATCGGCGAGCGTTCCTCGGCGTACCAAGGCAGGCCGACGAAATTGACGAAGGCCAGAATCGCGGCGAATGTCGCGACGATTCCACGGGTCGCGAGACGTTTATCCCAACGGCTGCGCGCGACGAATTCGCCTAAAGCCAGGCAGAGCGGTGGAAACGCGGGCAAGATGTACGTCGGCAATTTGCTACCGGACAGGCTGAAGAAGAACAGGCACCAGAGCCCCGAGAGTAGCCAGAAACCCCCGGCCGCACTACGGTTCTCGGCTTCTTCGGCTCCGCCGGACAGCAGGCTGCGGAAGTACGGCACCGCGAGCAGAACCCCCGGCAGAAAGCCGCCGACGAAAATGGGGACGTAGTACCAGATCGGTTCGAGATGGTCGAACGGTCTCGCGAACCGCATGACGTTGTGTTCCCAGAAGAAGTACTTCAGGAACTCCGGTCGCCGGAGGTACATCGCCACGTACCAAGGCAGATTCACCAGCACGACGATTCCCGCGAAGAGCGCGGCGTCCTTCGCGTGCGCCCGGCCCCACTTCCCGAGGCCGAGCGGTTCGCCTTCGACCGAGCGGTGCCGTTGCAACCACGCGAACAGCAGCAGCGGTGGAAAAAGGAGCACTTCGGAAATCGGACCCTTCGTCAGAAATCCCAAGCCGGACATCAGCGCCGCGGCGATCCACCAGCGCCGGTCGAGCGTCCCCGAGCGCACGGCTTCGAAGCCGCACAGGACCGAAGTCGTGACGCAGAGCGTCAACAATCCGTCGAGTAAAAGCAACCGCGCGACTCCGAGAAATCCCGGGGCGACGGTCAGCAACAGCGCCGCCCAAAAAGCCCCGCGTTCGCCGATGCTGCGCCGGCCGAGCAGATAGATCGCGAGGATCGTGAGGTGGACGCACAGCGCCGGAACCAGTCGGGCACTCGCCTCGCCGACGCCGAAGAGTTCGTAACTGATGGCGACGAGCCAGTACATCAGCGGCGGCTTATCGAGGTACGGTTCGCCCTGGAGCGTCGGCACGATCCACGAACCGCCTTCGACCATCTCCTTCGGAATTTGGGCGTATCGGCCTTCGTCCGGTTCCAACAGCATGAAAGATCGCGTCGGGTAGAGCAGGATCGCCGGCAGCAAAAGTACGAAGAGCAGCGACAGCGGCCGCACGCGCGTCCGGGTGTCGGCGTCGCCGGGGAAGAGCACGCGGTTCCAAAGGTGGGGAGCCCAACCGAGCGCCGAACGGGGGAAGGGAGTCGCGTCCGTCGCCATGCCGGAACCTTCGGGGGAATCGATGGCGGCAGTCTAAAGCGAATGCGAAACCGACGGCAAGCCGAAGTGGGCGGTGGGTAGACGGGTTCAAACACGGCATCTCAGTGACAATGTCTTGGCCAACTCCGTGCGCTTCGGTTACTGTGGCGACGAGCGATACTCGATTCTTGGCCAACGGCGCAGGCGAGAGGCTTTTACATGTTTGGATTGAAAAAGATCGGGTATGGATGCGCCCTGATGGGTATCGCGTTCGGCTGTAATCCAAAGGATCAGGACCGCCGTGAATCCGACTCGACTTCGCGAATCAAACCGGCCAAGCCGATGCCGCCGACCTCGTCCCGTTCGGTCGAACCGGTCCCGAAACACAAATCTTTCGGGCCGGAAAGTGTTCACGATCTCACGATTTCTATGTTTGTGAGTGCGTCCGGTTTCGGGAGAGAACGATTTGTTTACTTCGAGGAGGAACGCAGGGTTGTTGACCACGTCGAACTCGTCAGCCTGCTGACCGAAAGCGAAGCGTCGGTGTATATGCTCGACGAGGAGCCAACGGTGGCGCGCGCTCGACTTGCCAAACGCCGACCTCTCGACGAATTCGAACGGCTCGGTCTCGATGCCGTGCGTCGTGGCGAGGACTTGGTGTGGACCCGGGATGCGCCCAGGCGAATGTTCGGCGCAATCCGCGCGAGTGGGTACTGCCTGGAATGTCACACGACTGCCAACGAAGGCGATCTTCTCGGCGCATTCACATATTATCTCAACACACCCGTCGATCGACTGCATGAACAAAGTGTTCGGGAATGAGATCGGGGTCGGTCGGGAGACGCCATCGGCCGCCCGATCACATCCCCGCTTTCGCTTTCCATTTGGCCCGGATCGCGGCGGGGATCGCGGGGAGCCCGAGGATTTCGACGGCGGCCCCGAGGTCGGCGGCGGCCTTCGGCATTCCGTAAACCACACTCGTGGCTTGGTCCTGCGCGATCGTGTGCCAGCCCGCGCGGCGCAGGCTCAGCAAGCCGCTCGCGCCGTCGCTGCCCATGCCCGTGAGCAGCACGGCCACGCCGCCGTCGGGCCAGTGCAACCGCGCGCTTTGGAAAAAAACGTCGACGCTCGGCCGGTACGGGTACGCTTTCGGATCGGGCGTGTAAGCCAAGTTTCGCCGGTTCGTGACGACGAGGTGATCGTCCGACGCCGCGATGTAGACCCGCCCCGCTTCGAGTCGATCGCCGGTGCGTACCGCCTGCGTCGGCATGCCGATCCGGGCGCCGAGCCAATCGGCGAAACCGGCCGCGAAGGCGGCGCCCAAATGCTGCACCACCACGATCGGCCCCGGCGTACCCCCGAAGCCCGCGAGTACTTTGGCCACCGCGTCCGGTCCGCCGGTGCTCGCGCCGATCGCGAGCATCGGGAATGCGCCCGCCGCCGGGCCCGAACTCGGGAACAAGTGGGACAACCCCGTCGTCCCGGTGTGCTTGCGGAGTTCGGCGAATTTTGCGAGCCGGGCCAGCAGCGGCTCCGCGCCGACGACCGTGTTGTTCGACCCGAGCGAGGGCGTCCGCACGGCGTCCAACCCGCCGGCGCCGAGCGCTTCGTAGACCTTGGCGTGGTTCGTCCGCACGCTCGCCGTGACGATCAAAATCGCGCACGCCGACTTCGCCATGATCCGCCGGGTCGCTTCGGCGCCGTCCATCACCGGCATGATCAGATCCATCAGGATCACGTCCGGCTTATCCGCGGACGCTCGCCGCACGGCCTCGTCGCCGTCGAGGGCGACCCATGCGACTTGGTAGCCGGGCACGGATTCCACGACGCGGCGGAGAACCGCCACGACCAGGGGCATGTCGTTGACCAGCGCGATGCGCATCATACTCCGGCCGATCCGATGAGGTCGCCGATGGCGTCCATGTAGGTGCTGTCGTGGAAACTGCTCTTCGTCAGGTAGTAGTTCGCCCCGACCTCGAGCCCGCGCAGGCGGTCTTCCTCGCGGTCCTTGTACGACACGATCACGACCGGGAGCTGGGAGAGGTGGTCGTCCCCCCGGATGCGCTTCACCAATTCCAGCCCCGTCATCCGGGGCATGTCGATGTCGCTCACGACTAGATCATATCGCGCGGCCCGCACCCGGTTCCAGCCGTCTTGCCCGTCGACCGCCACGTCGACCTCGTATCCGTGCATCCGCAACAGTTGCCGTTGAACTTCGCGCACCGTGATGGAGTCGTCGACGACCAGCACCCGCTTCTTCGCGCGACTCTTCGGGGCGTCCCGTCCAGCGCGGCGGAGCGTCCCTTGTTGGATGAATTGATCCATCGATTTCAACAAGTCTTCCACGTCGGCGATCAGCACCGGGGAGCCGTCGTCGAGGATCGCCGCCGAACCGATATTCGGCACTTGCCCCAGTCGCGGGTCGAGGGGCCGGACGACGAGGTCCTGCTCCCCGCGGAACGAATCGACGATCAATCCGTACGTCCCCGTGGCGTCGCTCAGCATAATGATGCAAAGGTCGTCCGCGGACGAGACCGCGGGGTCGACATCCATCAATTGCGACGCGAAGACGAGGCCGATGTTCTGCCCGTCGACGGTGGCGAACTGGCAGTTTTCGAGCGAGCGCACCTCGCGCCGCGGCAGACGGACGAGCCGGTCGACGCGGGTGTGCGGGAAGGCGTAGGGCTCGCCGCCGATGTCGACGAGTACGGCCCGCACCACCGAGAGCGTCAGCGGCAACAGCAGGTGGAACGTCGTGCCGACGCCGGCGACCGTCGCGATGGAAACGGTCCCGCCGACGCGGCGGAGGGTGTCGTGGACGACGTCGAGCCCGACGCCGCGGCCGGATAGTTCGGTGACCTCGCTCGCCGTCGAAAAACCGGGGAGGAACAAGAATTCCAGCAGTTCGCGCTCGCCCAGTCGGCCAATCAAATTCGCGGGGGCGAGGGCGCGGTCGCGGACTTTGCGGCGGACGCGTTCGACGTCGATGCCGGCGCCGTCGTCGCGCACGGTAATCGACAGCATCCCGCTGCGGTGGCGGGCTTCGAGAGCGATGACCGCCTCCGCCGGCTTGCCGTTGGCGAGGCGGACCTCCGGCTCTTCGATGCCGTGATCGACCGCGTTGCGGAGCAGGTGGGTCAGCGGCGCTTCCAGTTTTTCGAGGATGTCGCGGTCGACTTCGGTCCCCGCGCCGAGGACGTCGAAGCGGACCGATTTGCCGAGTTTGCGGGCCGCGTCGCGCACCAAACGCGGGAAGCCTTGCCCGCCGTCGGAGAAGGGCCGCATTCGGCTGGCGATGACCTCCCGATAGAGCCGGCTGTTCAAATCCTCGGCCTGCCCCGCGTGGTCCTCGAACTCGCCGACGCGTTTCAACAGCAGTTGCCCGGTGCGGCCGGCTTCCTTGCGGGCCTCTTGCAAATTCTGGGTCAGGACGTCCATCGGCAGGGCATCGACCAACCCTTGGGCGAGGCGGTCCATCTGCCCCGAAAGCCGGTCGTATTGCTTGCGGAGATCGAGCAGCGACCCGGCGAAGAGCTGCAGCCAACGGGCTTGCACGAGGGATTCCCCCGCGAGGCTCATCAGGCGATTTAAACTTTCGGCCGCGACGCGGACAACCAATTCGGGCGAGCCGGCCGCGTCGGCGGTCGGAGGAATCGCGCGATCCGGCGAGTCCGCAATTCTCGCGGGCACCCGGACCTCGACGGGTTCAATACCGACGATGCGTGCCGGCGTCTCCCCGCGGGCGATCGCGGCGCAAACATCCCGGAGTTCCCGCGCGTGCGCTCCCCGAGCCTGCACCCAATCCCCGAGGTCGCCGTCGGCCAGCGCCGCCAGCACATCGGCCGCGCCCAGCATCGCGTCGATCCCGTTCCCATCCAATTTGAACCGGCCGGCGCCGGCGTTGACGAACGCGTCTTCCAAGTGGTGGGCGAGTTCCACGGCGTCTTCGACGTTCGCGATCCGCGCGGCGCCTTTGATCGAATGCGCGGCCCGCATCAGCGGCTCGATCCGCTGCGGATTCGCCGGATCGCGTTCGAGTTCGAGCAGGCTATTCGTCAGAGCCGCGGTGTGGCTGCGGATTTCTTCGCGGAAGAGTTCGAGCAGGCCGAGGTCGATGTCGAACACCGGTCGAATCGCGGCGGCGGTAACGTCTCGAATGACCGGTGTCACTTCCGCCGAGATCGGTCCGTCGATCTGCACCGCGATGGAATTCAAGATCGCCGTGAAGTCTCCATCGGGTTCGAGCCCCAATCGGCGTTCGAGGTCGGCGGCGATCTCGGCGAGGGCCGTCGCCCCGACGATGCGGGCCGCGCCGCGAATGGTGTGGGCGGCATGGATCCGGTCGCTCGAGCCGGCGCGGAGCGCGGCCAATTGCTCGCGGACTTCCGCGAGGAATAAGTCCCGCATCGGATCGGCTTCGGCGGGGTCGGTCATCGCAATTTCACCCGCAAGGCTTCGAACAGACGTTCTTCATCGAGCAAACCGACGGCGCGATTTTCCCACGCGAACACGCCCCGCGCCAAGTGGCCCGAGGCCCGGCCGACGGTCGCGGGCGCCGCGCCGATCTCCGCCTGCGGCAACCGGTAGACCTGCTCGATGGAATCGACCGTCAGGACCCAGCGCTCGGAATCGCGGCGCACCACGAGCATCCGCTCGGCGTGCGGGGCCTTCGTTTCGGCCGGCGCCGGCAGGCCGAGAATTTTCCAGAGGTGGGCGCAGAGCGTGAGTTCCCCGCGGATGTTGACGAGCCCCGCGAGGATCCCCGCCCGGTGCGGGACGCGGTGGATCGGCTTCGCGGCGGTCACCTCGACCAACGCGTGCAACGGCAGCGCGAGCCATTCGTCCGCGAGGCGGAAGATCAGCAGTCCGAGTAAGTCGGCCGCGTCCTCTTTGATCGGCACCGCCAGTCGCTCGGTCCATTCGTCGAGGTAACCGGGCGGCGACGGCGCGTTCAGAAACCTCCGTCCGGCCGCGGAAAAGACGGCGCAATTTTGGCAGTGGACGACCGGCGGCAGCAGCGGACAACTCCGGTCGCCGCGCACGCCGACGTGGTTCCAACAATCGTCCGGTGTCCCGGCGGGCGGGCCGGCCAGAGTGGCGAGCGGGATCACGGGTTCCCCTCCGGCGCGGGCAAGCGGTCGAGCCGCGCCCGGTACATCCCCGCTCGGACGGGGTCGGGTTCGGCCTCCGCCGCCAACGCCGAGTGCGTCAGCGCGTCGCGGTGGTGCGGGTCGAGGTAGAGCGCTTTGCGGAACGCGTCGCGGGCCCGCTCCGGCTCGGCGGTCGCGCCGAGGATCACGCCGAGCAAACAGTACGCGTCCGCCGTGGGGGCGAGGCCGAGCAACCGTCGGCATTCCGCAAGCGCCTCGTTCAGGCGACCGGTGTCGGCGAAGCTCTTGGCCTTCGCCAAACTCGGCGGAAGCGGCGGCGACCCGCCCTGTGACAGCGGCATGACAGTGCGGACCCCACCGGATGCCGGGGCGGGCCGCGGCTTCAACTCCGACTTCGGTTCGATGAACTCCTTCCGCCGGAACAAGAAGCATCCCTCTGGGCCGACCGACTCGAACTGCGAGCCGTGGAGATTCCCCGCCTCGGCGTGCCCGATGGCCAGCAACCCGTCCGGCGCGAGCAGTTGGTCGAGCGTCCCGAGCGCCGCCCGCCGCGCCGCCGGGGTGAGGTAGATCATCAAGTTCCGGCAGAGGACGATGTCGAACCGACTCCCGCCCGCGTTCAAAGTCATCGGCTCGAGGAGATTGCCGACGCGGAAGCGGATCCGGTCCCGGAGCGACGGGTGAATTTCGAATGGCTCGCCGACCGACGCGAAATGCCGGGACCGCACCTCGGCCGGCGTCTCGCGGAACGAGAACTCCCGATAGCGCCCGAGTTGCGCGGCCGCGATCGAGTGGGCGCACAGATCGATCGCGTCGATGCTCCACGACTTCGCCGCCAACCCGCCGTCGGTGAAGGCCATCGCCACCGAGTACGGTTCTTCCCCCGTGCTGCACGGCAGGCTGAGCACGCGGACGACGGCGGTCGGGCCGGCCGCGAGGCGATCCCGGACGGATTTGACGAGCGCGTTGTAGATCGCGCCGCCCCGGAAGAACCACGTCTCGGGGACGATGATCGCGTCGATCAACGCCTGAAATTCCCGCGGATCGCGCGCGAGGCGGTCGGCGTAGTCCTCCGGCCGCACGCCCGTTTGCAACCGCAGACGCGCGGCGACGGCTGCCGGGACGGCGCCGGCACCGAGCGAATCGGGCTGCAACCCGGTCCGCGCCGAGATCAATTCCCGGATCCGTTCGAGGCTCATCGGAGCACCTCGGGCGGCGGGCACCACAGCCGTTCGCGGTCGGCCGGTGGCAGCAGTTTGTCCGGGTCGAGCAGCCTCAAGATGCCGTGCTCGTCGGCGATGATCATGCCGAGGCCGATGCCGCCCGGCGTCAGCGCTTGCGAGATCGTCGAGAAACCCGAACTCAGCGTGCGCAGCTCCGAGACTTGGCTCGTGAGCAGCCCCAAGAGACGCTCGAAACCGGTGTTCGGGTCGGCCTGCGGGATCAGGATAATCCGGCTGCTGAGGTGCTGGGGGCAAGGGCCGTGACCGATGAGGTCGTGCAGATCGATGACGGGGATAACCATCCCGCGGAAGACGAAGACCCCGGCGAGCCACGGCGGCCCGCCGGCGAGCGGTTTGAGCCGCACATGTGGCACGACTTCGCGGACGGTCTGGATGTCCAGCCCGATCCGCTCCGACCCGATTTGAAACGTGAGGACGAGCATGGCGATCGTCAGACTTTGAAGGAGGCGATCTCGGAGTTCAACTGCTCGATACTACTCCGCAAGTGGGCGGTGGCGCGGTTGAATTCGTCGAGGGCCGACGCGGTGAGGCGGATGTTCGAGGCCATCGTCCCCATCGCCTCGTCGATTTGCTCGGCCCCGACGGTCTGGTTCCGCATGCCTTCGTTGACGAACCGGAAGCGTTCGCCGAGGCCCGAGACCTCGGTGATGATCTGCCCGGTTTGGCCGTTGATCTCGGCGACGCGGCCGACGCTCGAACGGACTTGCTCGCTGAATTTGTCCATCTGCATCACGCCGGACGCGACGGCGTCTTGCATCAAGCGGACCATGCTCTCGATGTCGAGGGTTGCCACGGCGGTTTGATCCGCAAGCCGGCGGATTTCCCGCGCTACGACCAAAAACCCGCGGCCGAACTCCCCGGCTTTCTCGGCTTCGATGGCCGCGTTGAGCGACAACAGATTGGCTTGATCGGCGACTTTCGTGATGGTGGTCACGACCATGTTGATGGTGTCGGCCTTCTCGCGAATCGTCGCGAGCTTCGAGGAAATCGACGCCGTCGATTCCACCAATTGACCCATCGTCTGTTCCATCGCCACCAAGCGTTCCCGCCCCGCGACGGCGAGTGTGGCCGTGTGGTGCGCCCGCTCGTGGACCTCGTCCATCGTCGTCGATAACTCGCGGCCGGTCTGGGAAATCTCGCGCACGGAAGCGGCGATCTGCGTGCCCGAGGAATTCAACCCGGCCACGGTCCCCTGCTGCTGCTGGGCGGTCGCGGAGATTTGCGACGCCGTGGCCAGCACTTGAATGCTCGACTCCCGCACTTTGCTGACGACGGTTTGGATTTTATAAATCAGGTGGTTGATACCGGTGCCGAGTTGGCCGAGTTCATCTTTGGATTCAATGGGGATGCGGGCGGTGAGGTCGCTGGCACCGCCGGCCATTTCTTCGACGCGGGCGATCAGCGTGTTCGTGGAGCGGACGATGCCGCGCGCGAGCGCGGTGCCTAAAAACGCTAGCACGACAAAGGTAGCCAAGCTGACCGCGATCATCGCGTTCATCCAAAAATTGCTCTCGGTTGCGCTTTCTTCCTCGATCCGCTTGTTTTCTTGTTCGAGTAAGACCACGATTTCATCCGCGGCCAAACGGTGCTTGCGGAATCGTGGGCGAATTTTAGTACTCAAGACTTCGCTCGCTCTGGCTTGATTCTCCTTCTTGCCGATGAGAGGAAAGTACTCTTCCCGGGCGATACGAAATATCTCTTGCCCGGACGGTTTGACGACTTGCGTCAACAATCTTTTCAGTTCCCCCTCCGGCAATTTGGCCGCGAATTCGGCGTGCCGTTTTTCGAAGAGCGATTCCAAATACCCGATTCGTTCTTTCAATCGGCGGATCTCGTCGGCGTCGGTTTCCGTTTCCAACTCTTGCATGACGAGGTACGAGACACCGATCGAAACGGTCGGCGGTGTGATTTCTTGACTGAAACTGTTGTAGGTTTGAATTTTGCGGTACACCGGCCCGTTGATCCGGAACTGGTGCATTTGAAAAATGGCCAACGCGAGGATGGCGCCAAGCCCCAAGCAACTGAAGATCAGCTGGGCGTACAGCCGGGTCTGGATTCGAAATTTGTCGAGCCGGAACATCGTGGGCCTCGCGGGGATCAGAAGCGTACATCCAGAATCGACAGGTCATCCGTGAGCACGTCCACACCGCGCAAGTCCTTCAGGCGGGCATAGAGATCGTCCATCAACGTCGGGTTCGCGGACTGCGGCACCAGATATTCTAAAAACTCTTCCCAAGTCCACATGCTTTCGTCGGCCTTCTCGATTTCGAATGCGCCATCGCTGAACACGAGCATCCGGGCTCCGGGGATCAATTCGATCTCGCCGCCGTCGAACGAGTATCCGGGCGGCATCATCCCGATCCACGGGTTCATCGATTCGAACTGCCGAATGCCCGCATCGGTGTAGAGCAGCGCGGCCGGGTGGGCCGCATTGCAGAACTTCAGCACCCGCGTCGATTTCTCGAAGACGCCGTAGAAGATGGTGAAGTACTTGCCGTCTTGGCGATCCATCTGGAAGACGTCGTTCAACCGGCTCATCACCAGCGCCGGATCGAGGAAGTCGGTGTCGGCCAGCGAGCGGTTCGAGATCACGTTCGCCGCGGAAACCGCGAGCAGCGCCGAACCGACGCCGTGCCCGCTGACGTCGAGCAGGTAAATGACCAAATGGTCCGGGTCGTGCCAGTGGAAGCCGAAGATGTCGCCGCCGAGCGACGCGTTCGGCACGAAGCGCCAGCCGATGGTCACGTCGCCCGTCAACGGCGGCGGCAACAGCGACTCAACGTACTGCGCCGCCCGGCGGAGTTCCCCCGCGAGTTCGCGCTGGCTCGCGGCGAGTTGGGCGTAAGCTTCGTTCCGCTCGACAAGGTTGCGATAGGCCTGCGAATGGTAGCGCACGCGGGCGATCAGTTCGATCTTGTCCGGCAACTTCACGAGGTAGTCGTTCGCGCCCAGTGAGAATGCCTTGGCCTTCACCACCGGCTCTTCTTTGCTCGACAGCACCACCATCGGCACGTCTCGGGTGCCGGGGTTGGCCCGGTAGAACTTCACGAGCAGCAGACCGTCCACTTCGGGCATAACGAGGTCTTGCAGGATCACCGTCGGCCGGATGCGGTTGGCCGTCGGGATCGCTTGGGCCGGCTCTTGGCAGAAGTGGAATTCGATGGCGGGATCATCGGCCAGCATCCGACGGACCGATTCCCCGACGATGGCTTGGTCGTCCACGAGTAAGACCCGGATCGCCCGATCCGGGACGGTTGCATCGGGGTAGCGGGCCGGGGCGATCATGGAGGCGGGCGCGGGCGTGGGGAGTTTCGGTAGAGTCTAACCCCTTCGCACACCGGTGCCTATCGCCCGACCGACGAACCGCTGGGAATTCTGCAGAGCATTACCGCCGCGGATGGGTTGTCGCAGTTATAGGGATGGTAGTGTGAGGAGTCGGATCAATGCTCGATCTGAAAGTACTCGTTCGACGACGCTTCCGCTTTGCTGTACAGCTCATCGACATCGACGGGCAAGGCGAACAGACCGCGGCTTTCCAAGATCGGCAACAGCACCGGCAGGACGGCGGGATCGACCATGTAGCGGCGTGTGAGAATGTCCCGCGAGGTTTCGAATTCCACGGCTTCGGAGTAAATCCTTTCGTAATCGGCCGGCGACGTTTTCAGCATGTGCGACCAGAGCGCCGTGAGCCGGCTGCGGAACAGGGCTTCGGTTTCGCCGGGATCGGCGATCAGCGTGAGGCAGACGTATTCGGTCATGGCGATTCTTTCAATCCTTCGCGTTTTTGATCACGGCGCGCATCATCTGAAACAAATACAAGGCCGAACCGACGTGAGTCGCTTCGACCCAGATCATCTCCGGTTTGCCGGTCGCTTCCCAAAGTCGCTTCATGGCCACCGGCGGGACGACGTCGTCGTTGCTCGCCGCGATGAGCAGTAGTTTTTTCGTTTTCAACTGGTCGGAGTAGGTGATCGGGTCGATCGGGTCGATCGCCTTTTTCAGTTTCTCCATCGTGATGCCTGCGAGTTTGAAGACCGGAGTCAGCAGCAAGCCGATCGGGTGCTCGGCGAACGACTCGACCAAACCGCCGCCGCCCAAAAGCAGGCTCACCGAGTGAATTTTCGGTTCGATCCCGCCGAAGATGCCGCCGACGAAACTGCCGAGGCTGGTACCGAGGACGCCGAGTTTCTTCGGGTCGACTTCGGGCCGCGCTTCGAGCCAAGCGAGGGCCAAACGGCAATCGAGGACCGTCTGCCGGACGTTCGCCACCGACTTGTCGACGTCGGTGGAGAGAAATCGCTCTTTGGAACCGGGTTCGCGGCGCGGGCCGTAGTGGGCCATGAATACGACGAGTGCGGGGATGTCGTGCTGGGCGAGCCACAGCGCCTCGGCCCGCGAGACGACTTGGGCGCCGTCGAGAATGTCGAGCACGATCACGGCCGGGTGTCGCCCGGGTGTGCGGGGCCGGTAATACTCGGCGTAAACGACGTTGTTCGCGGCGCTGGTCGTCTTCACGGCCGAGGGGAATGTCAGCGAGAACACGTCGACCCCCGCATTCGGCAGACTGTACTTCGGCTTCAATTCGTACCGGAACGTGCGATTTTCGAGCCGGTACATCTCGGGGACTTTGAAGGCGGCGTCCGTCTGCACGAATTTCACCTCCCCCGATTCGACCTTCGGCTCGGCGGCCGATGCGAGCGAACCGGCCAGCGCGACCGTCAAAACGTAGATCCGTCGCATCCGCGGCTCCTTCGGAAATCTCGATAGCGGCATTATCCGAACTGCGGCGCCGCTGGCCAATCGGATTCGTCGTTCGGCGCCGCGATGCGCCCTTGACGACCCCCGGCGGCGCTTTACTATATCCGTCTTCGGAATCGCCGAGTGTTTCGCAGTCTGCCAAGGGTTCAGTCGCAATGTCCACATTCATGGCCACTCGGGAAACCAACACCCCCCAGTGGTACGTCATCGACGCCACTGACCTCGTCGTCGGCCGCTTGGCCGTCACGATCTCCAACCTCTTGCGCGGCAAGCACAAGCCGACGTTCACCCCCCATTGCGACACCGGCGATTTCGTCGTGATCATCAATGCGGAAAAGGTGAAATTCACCGGCAAGAAGTGGGAAGACAAAGCTTACCAAACGTATTCCCATTACGCCGGCGGCCAGAAAATCATCCCCGCGAAAGATATGCGCGACCGCAAGCCCGGCGAGATTATCCGGCTCGCCGTCAAGCGGATGATCAACAGTGGCCCGCTCGGCTACAAACAGATGACCAAACTCAAGATTTTCGCCGGGCCGGTCCACGAGCACCAAGCCCAGCAGCCCGTGGCTTTCAAAATCGACCATTCTTCCAAGGCCTAATCATCCGACTCCTCACGGAGTTCGGTTCGCCCACACCGAATCCGTCCGCTGACGCGGGCGGCTCGCCCAGGATTTTCCCGCCATGGCAGAGAAGAAGAAAGTCACGTACTACCTCGGCACCGGCCGGAGGAAAACCGCCGTGGCCCGCGTCCGCGTTTGCGAGGGCAAAGGGACGATCACCGTCAACGAGCGGACGCTCGAAGACTACTTCTCGGAAGAGAAGGATCGCGGGGCCGTGGCTTCGCCGCTCATCATCACCGACCAACTGACCCGCGTCGACGTCATCGTCCGTGTCAACGGCGGCGGCATCACCGGCCAAGCCGACGCGATCAAGCAGGGCTTGGCCCGCGCCGTCAAGACGATGTTCTCGCCCAAGACCGAGCAGAAGATCATCACGCGCAACCATGTGACGATGGTCAAGGGCTACAAAGCACAAGTCAAAGAAGGTCCGAAGCCGGTCGCCGATCCGAACGCCCCGGCGCCCGCCGCGGCGGTTCTCGGTACCCCGGTGATGGCCCTCCCCGACGACCCCGCTCTCGGCATGGTCAAGAAACTCCGCGACAGCGGCTTTCTCACGCGGGATAGCCGCATGAAGGAACGTAAGAAGTACGGCCTCCGCGGCGCCCGCCGGGGAACGCAGTTCTCGAAGCGGTAATCGACTATGGTTCAATGAAAAACGCCACGGGATGTCCCGTGGCGTTTTTTTGGTTTGGTAACGACCGCGCTCGTCTTTGTCTCGCGGCTAATTCGTCCAAAACTCCAATCCCACCTCGCCCAAATCTGCGTCGCCAACGCCTTCCAATTCCAGCCGCACGCTATTTCTCGGCAGCATCGCGGCGGTCGCGTCGCCCTGAAAAGCCACTCCCGCCACCGCGTTGCCGATTTTGATTGTATTCACCGATACCGCGCCAGTCCCGGGCAATGCGGCGCAAATCAACCAAACCGTCTCCCCGGCGTCCAGACTCCTCGGCGAACCGAACGCCCGCTCAAAGACGGCAGAACCATCCCCGCGGCGTTCGATTTTCCACGCGCCGCGGAGGCGGATTTTGTGAACCACCACCTCAGCGCACCCCGGCGGGGGTTAGTTCGTCGACGGGTTCGGCGCGGAAGGCCTTCACCGTCTCGGCCAACCCGGCCGCGTCGAGTCCGAGGTCGGCGAGGAGTTCGTTGCGGTCGCCGTGCTCGATGAACTTGTCCGGGTAGCCCCGGAGGACGACGTGCCGGGTGTCGAGGCCCGCGGCGTTGGCCGCTTCCAGCACCGCGGAGCCGAAGCCGCCCATGAGGGTGCCTTCTTCCACCGTGACCACCAACGGTAGGTGTTCGATGGCTTTTAGGATGGTCGCGGTGTCGAGCGGTTTGACGAACCGCGCCGAAATGACACCGACGTTGATGCCGTCCTCGCGGAGGTTCTTCGCGGCCGTGAGGCAAGAAGTCGCCGTGGTGCCGAAGGCGAGGAAGACGCCGTCCTTGCCTTCGACCAACACCTCGGCCTTGCCCATCTCGATCGGTTGGTGCGGCTTGCTGCGCGGGATCGTTTCCAGATTCGCCCGCGGGTAGCGGATGCTGACGGGGCCGGGTTGTTTCTGGGCCCATTGCAGCATCGGTTCGATGTCGGCCTCGTCGGCCGGGGCGAGGCTGGTCATGTTCGGGAAGAGCCGCAGGTACGGGATGTCGAAGCAGCCGTGGTGCGTGGGGCCGTCCGGGCCGACGATGCCGGCGCGGTCGACGGCGAAGACCACTGGCAGATTCTGCAAGCAGACCTCTTGGAAAATCTGGTCGAAGCTCCGCTGGAGGAACGTGCTGTAGATATCGACGATCGGTTTCGCCCCGGCTTTGGCCATGCCCGCCGCGAACGCCACGGCGTGCGATTCGCAAATGCCGCTATCGAAAAATTGCTTGGGGAAGTCGCTGCGGACTTTCTCCAGTTTGTTCCCTTGGCACATCGCCGCCGTGATCACGCACGACTTCGGATCGGCTTGCAGCGAGCGGTAAATCGCCCCGGACATGGCGTCGGTATAAGCTTTGGCACCGCCTTTTTTCAGGCGGATGTCTTCGTTGTTCTCGCCGACGCACTCGAAGATACCGGGACTGTGGTACGTGACGGGATCCTCGGCCGCTTGGGAAACACCGTGGCCCTTGTTCGTGAAGATGTGCAGCAGCAACGGTCCTTTTTGATTCTTGAGTTCCTTCAAAATCTTCCGGAGGCCTTTGAGGTCGTGGCCATCGACGGGGCCGAAATAGCGGAAGCCGAATTCTTCAAAGAGCATCCCCTCTTTGAAATACATTTTCATCGCGTCGCGCATCCCTTCGAGCGAAGCGCGGGCCGGTTCGCCGATCAGCGGGATCGACTTCAACAAGTCGTTCAAGGTCTTCTTGCCGGATTGGTAAATGCCGCTGAGGCGGTAGTGATCGAGCCGTTGGGCCAAGCCGCCGGTGCGCGGGCAGATTCCCATCTTGTTGTCGTTGAGCACGACGAGGCAGTTTTGGTTCATCCCCGAAATATTGTTGAAGGCTTCGAAGACCATACCGGATGGCAGTGCCCCGTCGCCGATGACGGCGACCGCGTGGCGATCCGATTCGCCGAGCAAATCGTCGCCGGCTTTCAAGCCGGAAATGGTCGATACGCTCGCCCCGGCGTGCCCCGTCACGAACAAATCGTAAGGCGACTCGGCCGGGTTGGGAAAGCCCATCAACCCGCCTTTGGTGCGGATACTGCGGAAGTTGGCGAACCGCCCCGTGATGAGCTTATGCGGGTAGATCTGATGGCCGGTGTCCCAGATGATGCGATCCCGGCTGAAATCGTAGGTGAGGTGCAGCGCTAAGCAAAGTTCGACGACGCCCAAGTTGCTCGCGAAGTGCGCCGGCCTAGCTGTCATCACCTGGACGAGTTCGTCCCGGATTTCCTGAGTGAGCCGCCCGAGTTGCTCCTCGCTCAGCTTATGAAGGTCTGCCGGAGATTGGATTTTGGACAACAATTCAGACATCGTCGGATCTCGCCATTGAGAACAATTCGATGATTGCGGATATAAAATCCGAAATCCGCAATCCCAAATCCGAAATCGGTTCACCGATCTCGATCCACCACGAACCGCGCCAAATCGGCCAGCGGTTTGCCGCGTTCGCCGAAGGTATTCGCGGCCCAAATCGCTTTGTCGGCCAATTCTTGGGCCCGCTTCCGGCTCGCCTCCAACCCCAATAGTACGGGGTAGGTCAGCTTTCCCTTGGCCGCGTCTTTGCCGACGCGTTTGCCCGTGACCTCGGCGGTGCTCCCCACGTCGAGCAGGTCGTCCGTGATCTGGAAGAGCAGCCCGAAGGCGTTGGCGTAAATGTCGAACGACATCACACCGTCGAAATCGATGCCGGTGTCGCGTTCGGCCTGCGCTGCCATCAACCCGAGCCGCAGCGAACTGCGGAACAGCGCCCCGGTCTTGCGACGGTGAATCGCTTCGAGATCGGTGACGATCGGACTCGCACAACCGGACTCATATTGCGAGCCGGATTGAATCCTACCTTCCGCCGCGAGATCGAGGACCTGCCCGCCGACCATCCCGTGGGCCCCGGCCCCGTTGGACAACTCTACGATGCTAACCGCCGCGGTTTTGGCCGGGTAACCCCGGGCCACCGTCTCGAAGGCCAGCGTTAGTAAGCCGTCCCCGGCGAGGATCGCGAGCGCTTCGCCGAATTTCACATGGCACGTCGGCAACCCGCGCCGCAGGTCGTCGTCGTCCATCGCCGGGAGGTCGTCGTGGATCAACGAATACGTGTGGATCATCTCCAAGGCGCAGGCCGAGGGCAGCGCGTGTTCCATCTTGCCGCCGGTGGCTTCGCAGGCCAGGATCACGAGCATCGGGCGCAGTCGCTTGCCGGGCGCCAGGAGGCTATAGCTCATCGCCTCGACGAGCGCGGGGGGCGAACCCGCGGTCAGCGTCTTCAGCGTAGCCCGCAAGTTCTCCTCGAAGAGAGCCTGTCGCGGCTTCAAATATTCCCAAATATCCACAGACACCGTCCGGGCCCGTACTGGATAGCGTCGAAAAACGCGATTCCACCATCATAGGGAGGCCCGGCCGCACGACTGCGAGAACAGTATACTTTGTATTGCAAAGCAAACAAGGTGAATTGACCCGTCCGATTTGGAACCGCGCTCATGTTCTTGCTTTTGCGCTCCGATGCACTTACGATTTCAACTGTCGCCGGTCCGCCGCTCCGCAGACTTCGCGTCGCGGCTGTGTTTACTCCTACCCGTCCGAGATCCGTCCGAGACACATCCATGATCCGCCCGCTCCTCGCCGTCATCGTGCTCGGCTTCGGTAGTACCTCCGCGTTCGCCGAAAACTGGCCGCAGTGGCGCGGACCGAAGAACGATGGCATGTCGAACGAAAAAGGTTTGCCCGCCAAATGGAGCGCGGAGGAAAACATCGTCTGGAAGGCGAAGCTACCCGGTCCGGGGGCGAGCACGCCCTGCGTTTGGGGGGAGCATATTTTCGTGACCGCCCAAGAAGAGAACGGCCTCAGCCTCATTTGCATCGGCACCGACGGCAAAGAAAAGTGGGCGAAGCCGCTCAGCGGCGGTAGCGGGAAGGCCCGCGGCGACGAGGGCAACCTGGCCTCGGCTTCGTGCAGCACCGACGGCAAACTCGTCTTCGCCTTCGTGGGCAGCGGCGAACTCGTGGCCTACGACTTCGCCGGCAAAGAAGTGTGGACGATCGACACCGTCAAAACCTACGGCAAGTACGACATCCAATTCGGCGGGCACTGGACGCCGGTGTTGTTCAAAGGCAAGCTCTACGTGACGTTGATGCACCGCAAGCTCCAGACGATCTTTTGCTTCGATGCCGCGACCGGGAAGGAAGATTGGAAGCTCCCCCGCGTCAGCGACGGCCGGGGAGAATCGCCGGATGTCTACAGTTCGCCGTTCGTCTGGGAAAAGGGCGAAAAAGCCCTGTTGATTGTCCATGGGAACGATTACTGCACGGCCCACGAACTCGCGGATGGCAAGGAAGTTTGGCGCGTCACGGAATTGAACCCGAAGAAGAATTACAACACCGCATGGCGCGCGGTGTCGTCCCCGCTGGTGACGCCGGATCTGATCGTCGTGCCGTCGTGCAAACAGCACCCGACGGTCGCCCTCGACCCGAACGGCGCGACCGGGGAAATCGCACCGGGCAGTCCCGCTGAGAAGTGGCGGTACAAGAGCACGCCGGACGTTCCCTCGCCACTGCTCGTCGACGGCGTCGTGTACTTGATGGGGGCCAGCGGCCAGCTCACGGCCATCGACGCCAAATCCGGTAAGGAACTTTACAACTTCCGCGCGACCAACGAGCGGCACCGCGCGAACCCGGCTTACTTCGACGGCAAGATTCTTCTCGTCGGCCGCGAGGGGAACATGGTCGTCGTGAAGCCGGGGACAACGGCCGACGATACGCCGACGAAAAACAAGCTTCCGGATACCTTCACCGGTTCCCCGGCCATCAGCGGCGGGCGGATTTACCTCCGCGGTTGGAACTACCTCTGGGCCATCGGCACAAAATGACGCGGTGAATCGAGTCCATCCCTCACGAGGTGCTCCATGCGTTTCGCGCTGCTCGTTCTGATTCTCCTCCCCGTATCCGCGTTCGGGCAAACCTCGAATTTCACCCGGACCGAGGATGTGATTTACGGTCGGAAGTTCGGCACCGCCCTGACGATGGATGTCTTCGCCCCGAAAGAAAAACCCAACGGCGCCGGGATCGTCTTCTGCGTCAGCGGCGGCTGGTTCTCGTCGAAGGAGAGCATCAACCCCGGCTTCCTCCAAGAGTTTTTGAATCGCGGCTACGTCGTGTTCGCCGTGCTCCACGGCTCGCAGCCGAAGTACAGCATCCCCGAAATTCTCGAAGACCAACACCGAGCCGTGAAGTCCATCCGCACCAACGCGAAGAAGTACGGCGTCGATCCGGAGCGGCTCGGCATCAGCGGCGCCTCCGCCGGCGGGCACCTCTCCCTGATGCAAGGCTGCGCGCCCAAGCCCGGCGACCCGGCTGCCAAGGACCCCGTCAATAAAGAATCGTCGAAGGTCGCCGCGGTGGCCTGCTTCTTCCCACCGACCGACTTCTTGAACTATGGCAAAGAAGGTGAACTCGCTATTGGCAGCGGCATCTTGGTGAACTTCAAAGCGCCGTTCGATTTCGTCGAACTCGACAAGAAGACGAATTCGTTCGTGGTGGTCACCGATGCGGCCAAACGGAAGGAGATCAGCCGAGCGATCTCGCCGATCACGCACGTGACCAAAGAGTCCGCCCCGACGCTCATCTTGCACGGCGACAAAGATTTCCTCGTGCCGATCCAACAGGCCGAGACGATGATCGCGAAATTGAAGGAAGCCAAAGTCCCCTGCGAATTGGTCGTCCGCAAAGGGGCCGCGCACGGGTGGACCACCATCGGCGACGACATGAAGTTGCTGGCCGATTGGTTCGACAAATACTTGGCACCGAAAGGGAAGTGAACGAGTAAGCCAAGGTGGAATGGAAATTGCGAACGATCACCCGGCCGATTCCGGCGCGGGAGGCGTTTCGATGATCGCGCGAAAGCCTTGGTGGCAGAAGATTTCCCCGCTGATTTACGTCGGCATCGTGACCGGAGCTACGGTCGGGGGTTGGCTCGGTTACCTCGTTTGCAGCGCCTACAATTTTTGGAATGGCCCGTTCCTCCCGCAAGCGGGCGTCGATCCGACTCCCGCCGGCTGGGAAGGGTGGTGGATCGGCGGTGGGGCGTTACTGGGTGTGGGGATCGGACTGATATTATCGTACTTGACGACGCTGCTCTGGCGAGCGATCCAATCCCCGCGATCAACCGCTTGAGGTCGTTCCCATTCCGTTCACAGCCCGCCGGTGATTTCCTGGAGCGCATCGGCGAGTTGATCGATTTCGACGATGGTCGTAAAAGGACCGGGGCTGACGCGGACGAGGCCGTCCGGGAAGCTGCCGAAGGCTTTGTGGATGTAGGGGGCGCAATGCAAGCCCGGCCGCACGGCGATGGCGAATGATTGATCGAGCACGCCGCCGAGTTCGGTGGCGGGGAGCACGTCCGAGAAGAAGCTCATCGTGGCGACCCGGCGGGAGTTATCGGTGTGGCCGACGATGTTGAAGCCGCCCATCTTTAGTAACCGTTCGCGGAGTCGGTCGCACAGGGCGAGTTCGTGGGCCCTCAATTTCGCCGGTGTTTCCTTCTCCACGAAATCCAAACCCGCGATCATGCCGACGATGCCCAGCACGTTCGGCGTGCCCCCCTCGAGGTAGTAAGGGTAGTCCGCCGGTTGCGTCGGGCTGCTGCTGTCGCCACCGGTGCCCCCCTCGCGCCACGGGCGCACTTTGGCTTTCGGCCCCACGTACAGCGCGCCGGTGCCGGTCGGGCCGAAGAGGCACTTGTGCCCGGGGAACGCGAGCAAGTCGATGTGCTGGGACTGGATATCGACCGACACGACGCCGATGGTTTGGGCCGCGTCGACGAGGAACAGCACCCGGTCGAACTCCCGGCAAATGCGGCCGATTTCTTCGATGGGCTGGACCGTGCCGAGGACATTGCTGCCGTGCGTGATCGCCACGAGGCGGGTGTCGGTCGCGATCGCGGCTTTCACCGCGTCCGGATCGACCGTGCCGCCGGCGTCGGAGGCGAGGCGCGTCAGCCGGATAAACCCGGCGTTGGCCATCGCTTGCAGGGGCCGGCTGACGCTGTTGTGTTCGAGGTCGGTCGTGATGACGTGATCGCCCGCGTCGAGCGTGCCTTTGATGGCGATGTTCAGCGCATCGGTGCCGTTGAGCGCGAAGATGAACCGGTTCGGATCGCGGCCGTTGAGGAAGCGATTCAACCGATGGCGACCATCGTCGAGGGCGTGCTCCGCGGCCAGGGCCATAGCGTGCCCGGCCCGGCCGGGGTTGGCCAGCGACGTCCGAGCGAAGCGGTCGAGGGCGAGGTAGACGCCTTCGGGTTTGGGGAAACTGGTCGCGGCGTTGTCGAGGTAGATCACGCGAGGAACTCGGAGACGGGGAGTCTGCCGATGACTCGACCGCCGAGTGTCAGGGGGATGTCGGTGCCCGGAGCGTATTGGATACACGATCCGTAACCATCTTCTCCGCCGCGGGGCCGCGTGTAAACCTCGACGCGGCGGGCGACGAGGTTGACGATCCAGTATTGTTTGACACCGGCATCGGCGTACAGATTGAGCTTGTAGTTGCTGTCGGTGATCAGTGTCGAATCGGACACTTCCACGACGAGGACGAGATCGGTCGGGCCGGGTTTTCGGTCGTCGTAGAGGCTATCCGGCCCGATCGCCACGGAGATGTCGGGTTCGGGTTCGCTGTCACCGGTGGTGAAGGGCTGTTGGCAGTAGGTGACCCATCCGTCGGATAGATTTCGGGTAAGCCAGCGATTCAGACGGGACACGGCTTGTCGATGCGGATTGTTGACGGACATTTTCTTCACGATCCAACCGCGGAGGAGTTCGTAAGGATCGCCCGACTTCAACACCCCCATTTCGATGAGCTTGTGATATTCGTCGACAGTGAATCGACGGATCGATAATTCGGCCAAACCCCTTTCCGGGGGGGAGGCTTCTGCTTTTTTGGGTCGAGGCAATGCGGCGACGCTCATCGTTCTCACTCCCTTCGCAATTTCTAATGTCCAATGTACTTCGCGTACAGCGTCCGGGCGCGTTCCGAGTCGTCCGTCCCTTTGATGATCGCCCGGCCGTCGGGGAAGACGGTGAACTCGTAGCCGTCGCCGCAATCGACCACGTTGAACTTCAGTAGGAATTTGTTCGAGGTCACGGTGCCGGACGCCTGCAATTGCTTGCCGAGTGCGGCGAAGTCCAGCTTGCTACTGAGCCGGTGCGTCACTTGCACGGCGTTGCGGCCACAGAGGGTGGTTGTCTGCGTGCCCTGCTCGCCTTCGAGCCAGACGAATTGCTTCTTCGCGCAGCAGGGGCACTTCCCTTTTCGGCCGGCCAGCGGCGAGATCTTCACCCGCCGGCTGGTGTTGTCCCAGAGATTGATCGTGAACAGTTCTTTGTTGATCGCGGCCTTGTTCCCCGAGAGCAACTTCAACGCCTCGGCCGCCTGAAAGCTCGCGATGACACTGACAATCGGCCCGAGGACGCCGGCGGTCTCGCAGGTGCCGACTTCGCCGGGGCCGGGCGACGCCTCGAAGACGCACTGCAAGCAAGGCGTCTCCCCCGGCACGATGGTCATGCTCATCCCTTCGGTGCCGACGGCGCCGCCGTAGACCCAAGGCTTGTTCTGCTTGATCGCCACGTCGTTGATGAGGTAGCGGATCTCGAAGTTGTCGGTGCCGTCGAGGATCAAATCCGCATCGCGGCAGAAGTCTTCAATGTTCGTGCGGTTGATGTCGGCGA
>JAYSYN010000259.1:0-10843 GCA_043727575.1 Fimbriiglobus sp. | reverse complement strand
TCCCGAGTGGTTCCAGGAAGCGCATTTTCCCAGATACACTCTCCAAGCGCAACCCCAATCCCAAAAGGGAATTCCCAAAACTCCAAGAATCGTTGCTATACCCGCCCGCCTCCCGGGCTTCGGCCTGCGGTGAGATATGCTCGACGGACACATCGCGAAACTCCGCTGTTCCGATGCATCCGACTCCGCCTACCGTCGGAACGGCGAGCCGAGCCGAGCGCAGAAAGTCGCTTTTCGCTCCGCGAAAAGTAGTTCGCGCCATCGCTCGAGTTCCGCAAGTTGTGGCGTACCCGGCTACTTTTCGCGGAGCGAAAAGCGACCGTCTCCGCTCGGACGAGTTCCGCCAGTCTCGGGCGAGCCCGGTCGCCGTTCGCGGAGCTTCCAGCGCCCTCAGACCCCCACCAAACCCCGGATCGGTTGCGGGATGGCTTCCCAGCTTATCCGGCAGGTCGCTTCCAGCGGGATGTTCACGTACCAGCCGGGGGCGAGGAAGAGCGGGGCGTCCGGGAGCGGGTCGCCGACGGCGACCGGATCGACGTACGCCGTCGTGTCGGCGCCGGCGTCGTAGCTGGCCACGGTCAGCGGTTTGTCGGCGGGGCGGGCTTCGAACGGTTCGCCGACGAGTTCGTCCCAGATCGCCTGGTGGATGCCGTCCGGATCGCGGGGCGTCGGCGGGAAGAGGTCGATGACGACGAAATTGATTCCATTCCGCAAGAAATCGACGACCTTGGAAGTGAACGAGCGGATCGCGTGGGCGCTGTCCTTGTTGCCGGGCGAGACCACTTCGATCATCGCCACCACGCGGCCGAGCTGATGGTGAATCGCGATGCGATTCCCTTTCCGGGCGTAGGCTCCCCGTTCCGTTTCGGCTTTGGCCCTTTGACGTGTACGGGGCGGAGCTTCGGCGAGGGCCGATCCGCCGGGAGAAATCGGTTCGCGCAACTGAAGGGCCACAATATCCGGTTCCGTTACCCGCTGGTCGGCCGTCGCGAAGTAGCCGGGCGGAAGGATCCCGCGGTTCAGCGTCCTGCGGATCTCGATCGTCCAGTCCTGATGAAAATCGTGGAAGGTTCCCGACCTCCCCGCGTCCTGTCGTGAATCGGCATAGCTCACCCCGTTCTGCAGTCGTTCCCGGCATTCTACTCCGCGAGTGTATCCCTACCACTCCCGCGGCGGTAGCTCTCCCGCTCCCGTATCCCCCCCTTCTATTCCACCCGGTAACGCCACGGATTGTTTCTTGTCCCCTGCCCCTGCCTCCCTACCCACTCCCGCGCGGCGGCCGAGTTCAGCCAACCGTAGAGCGTCGTCATCCCCGGCTTCGCCGCGTCGTCCGGCCAGTGCTCCGCGATCTCCTCGTAGGTGAGCGCGGCCGTGTGGGCCTCCAGAATGGCGAGTACGGTTTGCCAGTTCTCTTCGAACTGCCGTTCGCGCGGATCGGTGGTCACCGCGAAGGCGCCGGGTTCGCCGGTGCCGAGGCGCTGGAGCAACCCGGCCAAAAGGGTGGTTTTGCCGGTCTTCCACCGGCTCGTGAGCAGGGTGAGGTCGCCCGGCATCAGGAAGCCGTCCCAAAGCCAGCGGCCCGCATCCGAAGTGGTTTCGGCGGGCATCGAATCCATCGCAATCGAACGGAAAGCCTGGGCGCGCATCGGTTCGACCCGAATTCGGAAAGGATCATTTCCGAAGCTTACCGGATGCGGAGGGGCGGTTGCGATGTCGGTAGGATTATTTCGCCACGGTCAGCGTGAAGGTGTGGAACACCTCGGTCCCGGCCTTGTCGCGGACGGTCAGGATCACGTCCTGATCGCCCATCGCATCGGCGGGAATCGCCCAAGTCACGACGCCCTCCGTCGACACGACCATGCCCTTCGGGCCGGATTCGAGCTTGTAGGTGACCCCCGTTTGCTTCGCCTTCACCTTCACGGCGTAATTGAACGCGGTGCCGACTTTCACTTCACGCGCCGGCCGCGAGGTCACCAGTAGATAATCTTCGCCCGATTTTTCGAGGGCTTCGTCCGCGTCGAACTTGTGCAGCACGATTTGGTCGTTGCTCGCGGGGAGCACCGCGATCACCTTGGCGTCCGGGATCAGGTGCGCTCGCTTCCACGGCCCGAAGGGGTCGCGGTCCCAGCCGTCGAATCGCAGGCCGTGCCCGGCCTTGTCGAGTTTGCCGATGGGCCGTTTGAGGTTGCCGAAGTAGACCGAGAAGCCCCCGCCGGTCTTTTCGTCGGAGGTGGTGAGCGAGAGGAAATACTCGCCCCGAACCGCCGGCAGGCAGTAGCCGTAGTTCGCATCGTCGGCGTCGCCGCGCTTGAGAGTTTGGCCCACGATTCCTTTGCCGGTGAACATCGTCCGCCCGTCCGGGCCGGGGACGACGTGGCGGTACTCGGCGCCCTCGTAGCGCTTCACCACGCCCGCCTCGATGACGAACGTCGTCGAGGACGAGGGCGAGAGCTGCGTGTTCCAAGAGCTGTAGACGGTGCCGTCCGCCGAAGGAATTCGACCGCCGCCGATCGAGGGGCGATCCTTCCCTTTGTCGTCGACCAGCGGGGAATATTTGAACGAATCGAGTTCGAGGAATTGCCCGTTCACGACGACCGGCCCGTTCGACGCGTGCCCGAGTTCGACGGTGGCGATCGTTTCCGTGACCGGCGACGCGGCCGTCTTCTCCAACTCGAAGGTCGTCAGGCTCCAGCGCTCCAATTTGCCGGTTTTCTTCAACCCGACGACGATCGAATCCAAGCCCGCGGCGAAGGCGATGTCGTCTTCGGTCAGCGGGATGAACTTTGTGACGCGGGCTTCATTCACGTCGAAAATCGCGAGTTTCTTGAGCTTCGGCATGTGGAAGATCAAATAGCGGCCGGCGCCGCCGAGGACGACGTCGCTGTAGGTGCCGGGGAGCCGCTTGATCACCTTCTCGGTATCCAGGGCCGGCGGTGCGATCTTGACCGAATCGGGATCGGCGGTGTTGGTTGGGGCGGTGGGGTTGCTCGGGGCGATCTTGTCCCCCACGGTCAGCCGCTGTTGGACCCGTCCGACTTCTTTGCCGTCGACGGAGGCGATGGCGATCGCCAGTACCGACGTGACCTCGGGCGGCACTTGGACGGTCACCTTCGTCGCCTTGGCGAGGTCGAGCTTCACCTTCTGCCCGCCGAGGTCGATCTCGACGGCGCCGAGCCCGCCGAGTTCTCCTTCCACAGTCGTGCGACCACCCCCGAACAGAACCGAAGGCTTGTCTTGGAGATCCATGCTGTGGACGAGGCCGAGTTTCGCCGGCTTACCGGCGATCGTGAAGAACATGTCGTCGGCGGTTCCGATCACGCTCGCCGCCCCGAACTGGACCGCGAGGTGAAGGCGCGGGGCGGCGGGCTTTTCGTGGGGCACGGCGGTCGCCACCCACGCCGTCCCGCTCTTCTTCATGGGGAATGTCCGGGCGACCCCGTCTCCGGCTTGCAGTTCCAGCTTCATGGCGAAGTCGGGCGCCTCGGGCAGGAACGACGTGACGCCTGCGCGGAATTCCACCGGCTTCACCAGCGTCTCGCGCGTCAACTGCGACGGGGCGAACGCGATTTCGGGCTTGTTGAGCAACCGTTCGAGATACGTCACCGGGATGGCTTTGTCGATTCCCTTGCTGAAGCCGCTCAGGTCGGCCACGGCGATGGGGACGAGTTTGCCCTGCTCGTCGAGGATCGGCCCGCCCGAAAACCCGAGGCCGTGCGCGAGATCGACCCGGACCGATTCCAATTCTCGATTTTTGAGGCGGAGCGCGCTCACCGTGCCGGCGATGGCCACGGCGGCGGGGTACGTTTCCTTTTCCTTCGAGAAAGTAAACCCGACCGGGAAGCCGCATACGACGAGTTCCGACAACTCGGCGAGGTCTTTGGTCGTACCGAGGGGCAAGCTCGGCAAATCTTTCACCCCTTCGACGCGCAACAGCGCGACATCGAGCACCGCATCGAACGCCACCACCTTGGCCTTCAGTACTTTCTGGCCCTCGAGGGAGGGGTTGAGGACGAAGCCCACTTCGCCCCGCTCCGCGCGGCGGACGAGATGGTAGTTGGTGGCGAACAAACCGCTCGGGTCGATGCAAAACGCGGTTCCGAGATTGCTATTGGGCACTTGGAAGAACGCGGTCGCCGCTTTGCCACGCTTGCCGATTTCGGCTTTCGCCAATTTCTCTTGGGCGGTCGCCGGGAGTGCGAGGGCCAGCAGACCCAAAGTGAAGAGAACGCGGAACATCGGGGAATCTCGGGAGGGGTTTTCTCGCCGGGGTAGCATACCAGATTGCGGTGGGGAAGTGGTTTCGGCGGGCATCGAATCCATCGCAATCGGACGTAAAGCGTTGGCGCGCATCGGTTCTACCCGAATTCGGAAATGGTTTCGCGGAGGGGTGGGGTTACTCGGCGCCGAAATCATTTGGCGAAGCTTACCGGATGCGGACGGGCGGTTGCGATGTCGGTCGTCCGGTCATGTACGGCTTTTCCACGAAGCGGTACAGCAGCCACGCCGCGGCGGGAACGGCGACGACGCAGACCGCCCCGGCCGCCGCGAAGGACCCCGCCTCGCGCAGCGGCGTCGGCAACAGGGTCTCGAGCGCGAAAACCATCCGCATGATCGGCATGTGGACGAGGTACAGGCTGTACGAGAAATCGCCGAACCAACCGAAGACCCGGACGGCCGAGGAATCGATCGCGCGGGCCGGGCCGGCGATCAGGAAACCGACCAACCCGCAGGAACCGAGGGCGAAGGCCAATTCGTGGACGGCCCAGGTGGCTAGGTTCACCGGACCCGCGACCCCGGCGGCGAACCCGGCCAGCGCCAACCACGCGGCGCTCCGCCGCGACAAAGGATTGCCCGCCGCGAGTTTCTCCGCGAGCCACATTCCCATGAACCACTCGAAGTAGCGGCGCAAGAAGAACCACTCGAAGTGCGGCTTGGCCCAGGCGAGGAAATCCGGCGCTGGCGCGAGTGCGAAGAGCAATTCGACGCCCAGCAGCAATCCCGCCATCGGTGCGAATCCCCAACGCCGACAAGCTTTCAACAGCACTGGGTAAGCGAGGTAGAACTGGACCTCGTACCAGAGCGTCCAGTAAACGCCGTTGAGGGCGAGGGCCTGCGGCTGCACCATCAGGAGGAACAGCGCGTTGATCCCGGCCCACCCGATGCCGGAGCAATCGAGGACGTAGGCGAGCGTCAAGCCGTCGTCGCCGAGCGGCCGGCGCCAGCAGATGTTCATCAGGAAATAAGCAAAGCAGGCGATGGCGATGCTGCCGAGAAACGCGGGGTAGAGACGCCAGAATCGCCGCGAGGCGAAGGATCGCAGTTCGAGGCCATCGCGGCCGGTGCGGTGGAAGCGCCGGGCTTGGGGCAGGTGGATGCAAAATCCGCTGAGGACGAAAAAGAGGCCGAGGCCGGCGTAGCCGGTGCCGAAAACCGGCAGCGTGGCGATCACGGCGACGGGGGTGTCGGCGTTCAGCGGCAGGGCTTCGCGCGGATCGGCCTGCCGCGTGTAACCGGGGCAAAAGGCGTTCCAGAGGTGATACGCGAAAACCCACAGGGCCGCGAAGCCGCGCAGGGCGTCGATGGAGCGGAACCGGATCGGCATAGTACCCGGAGCCTAGCACGCGGAAGCGCGCGGCGCCGACCGTGGCCTCAGTACTCTTGCACCAGGAGTTCCCCGGTCGCCGTGAACCAGCCCCGGCCATCGATCTGGTACAGGCCGTCGGAAGCCGTCGCCAGCGAGCGCACGAGGAATTCGCAGACGGCCTCGAGTTCGACCTCGTCGGCGTGGTCGAACGGCTTCCGCAGCGTCACCATTTGTTGCGTCTGGATGACGCGCTCCATCAGCCCGGCGGCATTCGGGCTGTACGTCATCGTCTCGAGTTCGGCGGCGAAGGCGTTGAGGTCGGCGCGGAGATCGTCCGGCTTCGTCAAATAGCGGGCCAGTAGGATCGGCGAACCGAGTGCGAAGTGGAGTTCGCCGGACGTCCAGCCGAGGTCGTCGCCTTTGAAGTGCGGGACGCACACGTGGCCCGCCGCGGCCAACCCCTCGGCGATTCGCGCCGGTGTCAAGCCGTTGTCACTCCGCCCGAAAACGCGCTGCCACATACCGACGCCCCCAATACCGCAGTTCCGATCAGGCGTATTTTAGTCGATCCGTCTCGGACTCGCGGAATACGGGTGGCCGGCAAGCACGATCCGCAAACCGAGAACGGCGAAGTTGCCCGCGGTTCGACCCCGGCACCTCGACTCTGCCGCGCCATCGGGCATAATGTCTGCGTGCCATCGCCAATCCGGAAATCCGCCCATGAGCGCCGACCCCACCGAAGCGTTCCTCGTGTCGCTCGGCCAATCGCAACTGCTCGACGCGGCCCAACTCGCGGACGTGCGCTCGTGGGCCGAGGAGTTCCGGCCCGATCCACCACTGCTGGCCAAAGAGTTGACGCGCCGCGGCCTGCTGACCCAGTTCCAAGTCAAAGAGATTTACAAAGGCCGGGCGAAGGATCTCACCATCGGTTCGTATCAGTTGCTCGACCTGCTCGGCGAAGGCGGCATGGGGCGCGTTTTCAAGGCGAAGCACCTGCGGCTCGGCCGCGATGTCGCCTTGAAGGTGATCCGCAAAGAGAAACTGTCGAACCCCGTGGCCGTCGGGCGCTTCCGCCAAGAGATCCACGCGGCGGCGCAGTTGTCGCACCCGAACGTCGTCATGGCCTTCGACGCCGAAGAGATCGACGGCGGCGGGCTCTGCCTGTCGATGGAGTACGTCGAAGGGACCGACCTCACGAAACTGGTGCGGGCGCACGGGCCGATGCCGATCCCGACGGCGTGCGACGCGATCCGCCAAGCGGCCATCGGATTGCAGCACGCCTTCGAGCGCGGTATGGTCCACCGCGATGTGAAGCCGAGCAATTTGCTGCTGACGCCGCGCGGCCAAGTGAAGGTGCTCGACCTCGGCTTGGCCCTTCTGCACGAGCCGACCTTCGCCGGCGGGGAGAACGCCAACCGGGTGACCCAAGAAGGCTTCGTGTTGGGCACGCCCGATTTTCTGGCCCCGGAGCAGGCGCAGAATCCGACGGGCGTCGACATCCGCGCGGACGTCTACGCCCTCGGGGCGACGCTGTATTACTTGCTGACGGGGCGCGTGCCGTACGAAGGGGCCAACGCCACCGAGAAGCTGGTGAAGCACGTCACCGAGCCGCCGCCGAGCTTGTTGAAGTACCTCCCCGAGGCCCCCGTGCAGCTCGATCACTTGATCGCGTGGATCATGGCGAAGCGCCCGCAGGATCGCCCGCAGACGCCGGCCCAAGTGGCGATGGCCCTCTTGCCGTACTGCCCGCCGCAATCGGGGAGCTACGCGATGCCGGCCCCCCCGCCCGCGCCGATGACCAGCAGTATGGGTTACGCTCTGCCGGCCCCCGCCGCGTACCCGCAACCGCTGGCCGGCCGCGTCATCCCCGCGCAACCCGCGGCGCGGAACACGGTGCCGGGTCAGCCCCCCGCCGTACGCGGCGCGCTTCCGCAAGCGGTGCCGGCCATGCCGTACGCGGCACCACTGGCCTACCCGCAACCGGCCGCGCCGAATCCGTTCGGGTCGTTCGACACTGCCCCCGAAGACGACGCGGACGACCGCCCGCGTTCAAGAACGAAATCGCGACGCGACGCCCAGGATGACCGGCCGAAGTCGCGCGATCTCGACGCGATCCAAGTGCGCAAGCCGAAAGCGCGCTCGAACATCCCGCTCGTGATTTTTGCGGGGGTGGCAATGCTGATTTTGCTCATCGGGGTCGGCAGCATCATCGTCTGGGTCGTGAGCCGCGAGGTCAAATCGGCTCGGCCGTTGGAACCGAAATTCGACAACGGCTACGGCATGACCCTGATCAAAATCGAACCGGGCGAATTCCAAATGGGCTCGCCGGAGAGCGAAGAGCTGCGCGAAGTGCACGAAGGCCCCGTCGGCAAAGTGACGATCACGAAACCGTTCTACATGTCCACCACCGAAGTGACGCAGGGGCAGTTCCTCGAGATCATGGGCAACTCGCCGGCGTACTACCCGTCGAAGTCGAGTCCGAAAATCACCAACCGTGTTCCCGTCGACAGCGTCTCGTATTTGAACGCCGTCGACTTCTGCGAAAAGCTGACTCTCAAAGATCGCGACCGCCGCCCCGGCTGGGGATACCGCCTGCCGACGGAAGCCGAGTGGGAGTACTGCGCCCGCGCCGGCAGTACGACGCCATTCGCATTCGGCGGCAAGATCGTTTATCAAAAGCACGCCGCGTTCACCGAAGAAGCGGAGGACCCGTATTGGGAGACCAATCCGGCGGTCACCAAGAATCGCTTGATGCCGCTTTTGGTGGCGGCCAAAGATGGCGACCCCGCCGACAAGGGTTTCGAAGAATTCCGACGGTTACCCAATGCGTTCGGGCTTTTCGACATGCACGGCAACGTTTGGGAATGGTGCTCCGATTTCTACGGCGAAAGTTACCCCGCCGGCGACCGCACCGACCCGACCGGCCCGACCGAAGCCGCCGGCGGCGTCCGCGTCATCCGCGGCGGCGCCTGGAACGAACCGGCCAAAATGGCCCGCTCGGCCTCCCGCGGCTACAAGAACCCGAAAGAGACCGACCGCAACCTCGGCTTCCGCGTCGTCTACGCCGACTTGGGCAAGTGAGTGTTCAAAGGCCACCGGAGGTCGTGCCGTGATCCGAGTTTACATCTGGAACTACCGGGGCTTGACGGTGGCCATGGGGCACGCCTCCATGGCCGTAGGTGCCGACTACATCAGTTGGTGGCCAGAGGGGGCGGGGCGAAGGTCGAAAATCCCCGGCCCAGTCGGCGGGAAGTTGCCGTTGTACGCCGTTCGTCACATCCAAGGCCAGAGTTTTCAGGACGACAAAGACTACGAAGGGACTCCTGGCAAACCGATGCCCCCCGACCATTCGATGCCGCTCGAGGGCCTCGACGAAACGCGCTTGCTCGTCTGGTGGCGGAAGTACAACGTGCCGCACCGCGACTGGACCACCCTCGGCCAAAATTGTGCCACGACCGTCGGGCGCGGGTTGATGATCGCGGGCGGCGACGATTATTGCGACGGCGCCGCCGGGTGGTGGAATTCGTGGAATCTCGTCTGGCAGCCCAACGACGTCCTCCCGTACGCGCGCGATATCGAACGGGGCTTAATCTCCAAGCGTGGCCAACACGCCGCGATCAACTTCGTGCGGCGTTTCCTGAAGTCGCCCCTCGGCTTGACCTCGGTCACGGCGAGCGTAGATGAGCGGGGCCTCGCCGCAGCGATTTACCACGAGGTCCGTGCGCGAACGGAACTGATCCGCGGAATCTTTGAACAGTTGGATTCCCGCCGCAACACCGACGCCGACGACATCGCCGAGATTTACGTCGATCTCCTCCGCACGAAGCGGGGCCCGCCTTCGAAAGCGGTCGCGGCGGACGCCCGGCTGAAACAACTGCTCATCCGCATCCTGTCCGAAGGGTTCACGTCCGCCGGGGAACGGCGCTGTATCGACTTTTTGAAAGCACTCTGATTGGAATACCCCGAGGCCCAATATGTCCGAGCCGTACACCGCCATCCAAGTCGTCATGATGCCGCGCGACACCAATCCGTTCGGTACCATCTTCGGCGGGGTCGTCCTCAGCCACATCGACACGGCCGGGTCGATCGGCGCGCGGCGGGAAATCTTGCTGCGCGGCGGGAACGCGAAGGCGTCGTTCGTCACGGTGGCGATCAACCGCGTCGAATTCAAACAGCCGGTGATGGTCGGCGACGTGGTGAAGTTCCTCACGCGGCTCGTCAAAATCGGCAGGACCTCGGTGACGATGCACATCGACGTGATCGCCGAGCGCGACGCCCAGGAAATCCCCGTGACGGACGCGGAGATCGTCTACGTCGGTGTCGACGCCAGCCTCCCCGTGACCGAGCGCCGACCGATCCCGCTGATGGGGTGACGGGTGGGTTTGCCAGGGCGGTTCGGGTACAATGGCGAAGTGGAATCCAACCGCCGAAAGGATCGCCCATGCCTCTGCGAGATCACTTCCACCCGCCGTTGACCCTGCGCTACGGTTGGAGCCAACTGCACGGCGGCTGGCCGATGAAAATCGTCGAGCAATTGAACACCCATCTTCCACCCGAATACCGGGCCGCGCCGACCGTCTATGCGTCCGGCTTCGAGGTCGACATCGGAGCGTTCGACGAACGGGAGCGGCCGGAGTGGGGCGATTCGCCCGGCGGCGGTGGAACCGCGCTGTACACCTCCGCGAAGCCGACGTTGACTTTGGATGGCGACCCTCTCGATGCCGACGAATTCGAAGTGAAGGTGTACCGGGACGACAACTTGGTCGCCGCCATCGAACTCGTCAGCCCCTCCAATGAAGATCGACCGGAGACGCGGGATATCTTCACGGCCAAATGCGCCGCGCTGCTCAAACGCGGGGTCTGCGTGAGCATCGTGGACATCGTCACGAGTTCCCGCGCCAATCTGTTCGATGGGCTACTCCACAAATTGGGCTGGCCCGATCGAACCGCCGAAGATGGGATCTATGTCGCCACTCTCCGCGACCGACGCATCGGTAGCCGCCGCCGTTTGGACACATGGTACTATCCCATCGCCGTCGGGAGACCGCTGCCGACCTTGCCCCTCTGGATCGACGAGAATCTCGCCGTGCCGCTAGAATTGGACGCCAGTTACGAGGCCACATGCAGGGCGATCCGACTCCGTTGATTCCGCATCGTCCATCCCGTTCCGAGATTCCCCGCCATGCGCGCGTTGCTCATCCCCGTCTTTTTCGCCGTCGGTTGCCTGCTCGTCGCGCCGGCCGCACCGGTGGCGGCGGA
>JAYSYN010000258.1:0-3589 GCA_043727575.1 Fimbriiglobus sp. | reverse complement strand
AGACCTCACCCTCGACCCCCCTCTCCGAAGCGGAAAGGGGGGACAGGAGCGTCGTCCGCATCTTGCCGAAGGGCTTGATCGCGGTTGTCGGGGCGGGGGATTGCGGTGCGGCCAAGTAATGCTTCAGCGCCTCCCGGCACATGAACGAGACGATAGCCCGCGGGGTGTAGTAGCTGCCCGATTCGTGCCGGCCGGTGACGAGTTCCTCGAAGACCTTGCCGAGCATTTCGGGATCGACGGCGACTTCGACATCGAGGGGGGTCGATTCGGCGACGGTGAAGTTGTAGCGTTCGAAGTGCTTTAGAATGGCGTCGAACGCGGCGTTGGGGATTTTGACGGCACCGCGTACATCGTAAGGCTCTTCGCGCTCGAAGAGGCCGCCGTTGAGGAACGGGGCGCGGTCGCACTTGGCGTTCGTCGCGGCGTCCCGCTCGTCGGGCGGCGTATTCAGGCAATGGAAGAAGACCCAATCCAGCCGGTCGTGCAGGTAGTTTTCCTTCGCGTCTTCGGCCGTCTGCCACATGGCGCGCAGGTAGTTCTTGCTCCCGGCGAATTCGAGCCAGCCCTTCTTCTGGATGAAGTAGAGGAAGAGCAACCGGTTGAAGAGCCGCTGGGTGTAGAGGCGGAGGTGATCCTGATCCCCAATGCCCTGCACCTGCGCTTCTACGGATGTGAAGAGGTCCTTGTACTGCGTGTAGAACTTCTGAGTCACCGCTTCGACGTCGAACGCTTTCTTCCATTCGCTCAGCCACGCGGCGGAATTGCTGGGGTCGTCCGGCCATTTCAGCCGGGCTAAGTTCTCGGTGACGACGGTGCGATTGTAGCTCGATTGGGTCCATTCGAACGCCGTGAGCTTCGGGGTGCTCGACGCGGTTTGATCGAAATGGACGAAGGTGATTCCCTTCTCGGCCCCGCGGTCGTGCGAGCAGACGAAGAGCAGGTTCGGCAATTCCCACGTCGGCCGGTCGGTCGCGTTGGCCGATTCTCGCTTGCGACGGACGAATGCTCGGAGCACCTTGCGCAAGGCGCCGATGCTCATCGCCCGTTTGTGGAACTGCAGCCAAACGATGCCCCACGGTTGCTGGGGCGCCAGTGGCCGCAGTGTGCGGATTTCGATCCCGGCGAACGCTTCGCCGCCCGGTAGTCCCAATTCCGTCGGCGTGTAATCGTAGGTATGGTCTTCGAAGCTCGCGCGTTCGTCGAAGGGCCAGCCGAGCTCGTCGAGCAAGTAGGCCGAGAGCTTCGGAAAACTGTTGATTTGGCTCAGCGTGTTCGCGGGCATCAGTTCAGTTCCATCCAAGCCTTCAACGATGCCGACACGCCCATGGGGGCGTTGACCGAGCGAAGATACTCTTTTTTGATGTGGGCATCCATCTTTTTTCGCACATTGGCGAGAGTTTCCGCGGTTACGGAGCAGTGCCGGGGGGTCTCGGGTACGCAGCGGATGGCGGCGGCGATCGTCGTCGGATCGTCTTGGATCTTCCCGGTGGCGAGATCGTAGAGGTACCACGCGGCCCGGCCGGCGTCCTCGGTCCAAGTGTCGGTGGCGGAGTCGTGGCCGGGGAGTGCGTAGCAGAAGAAGACGGCCGTCGTGCCCGCCGCCGGGTGAGTCTTGCCGCTGAAGACGCGGCCCGGCAGCGCCGCGAGTTTGGCGGGCAGAGTCGGATCGGCGACGACGAGTTTGTCGTATTCGTTCTCCAACTTCTCGGCGGGGCTCAGGTCGCCGTCGTACTCGTGGTTGAAGTTCTTGAGGGCCGCGAAGTCGTCGTCCGGGTGGAGCAGCTTCTTCCCTTCGATTCCGAAGGTCTTGGAGATCCGCAGGGTCTTGTGCGTGACCTTGGTGTAGAGCTTCAGCAGTTGGTCGAGTTCGTCCGGCGGCAGGAAGTTCCAGTAGGCCACGCTGCCGCGGAGATCCATTTGATCGGGATGATCGGCAAGCAGACGCTTCTCGACATCGGGGTTCAACCGGCGATCGACCCGGCCGATGCGCTGCATGAGCCGCACGGGGTTCCAGTGGAGGTCGTAGTTGATCAGCCGGGTGGCATCTTGGAGGTTGAGGCCTTCGGAGAGCACGTCGGTGGAGATGAGCACGCGGATTTCGGTCTGCCCGGATTCGGCGAGCTTGGCGCCGGAGGAGCCGTTGTAGTACGGGGCGAAGCGGCGGATCACATCGCCGCGGTCGCCTTTGGTGCCGCTGTCCACCTGCGCGACGCCTTCGATTCCGGCGAGGGCGAGCTGCTGCTTCAGATAGCGGGCCGTCTCGGCGAACTCGGTGAAGATGAGCACCTTGTTCTTCTTCAAGACTTTGTCGGTCTTCAAGAGCTTGATGAGCGATTTCAGTTTATCGTCGTGCTTCGGCTCGAACTTCTGGAGTTCGCGGAGGAACGCCCCGAGTTCTTCGAGATCGGAAAGGGTGTCGTCGAACATTTCGTCCAATTTGAACCGGCCTTCGTCCTCGATCTCGGCGGCGTCGAGCATTTCCTCGGTGACGAAGTCCTCTTGGATTTCGTCCTCGTCTTCGACTTCGGTGAAGAGATCGAGTTCGCGGGTTTTCGAGCTGGCCACGAGGTCAGCGTGGCGTTTGTTCCATCCGTCGAGACGTCGGATTTGGCCGGAGCTTTTGGCGTACTTTACGGCGAAAGCGAGCAGTTTCTTGAGGAGCCGGTTGCAGGAAAGCTCGAAGGCTTTGGCCGAACTCTCGAAGCGCTTGAGGAACTGCGTCCGGATGAGGGCGATGACCTGCTTCGACCGGCCGACATCGAACTCCGTGCCGGGGAGGATCGTTTCGTCGAGGGGGTAGCCGTAGGGGTTGTAAATCGCCAATGCGAAGAGGGGCTTCTCCTTGGCGAAGGCTTGCTCGATCATTTCGAGGAGCTTGCCGAAGGTTTTCTTGGCCGAGTATTCGGCGACCTGCGGCGGGGCGCGATCCGGGAAGACGGCGCTCGACCCGCCGTGGAGTTTCTGACTTTCGCGGACGAACGTCCGGCTGCGCTGGACGATGATTTCTTCGGTGAGCGGATCCTTCGCGAGGACGTTGCTCACATTGAAGAGGTCGATCTCGACGGCGGCATCGGGGTTGAGTTCCCTGTCGAGTTTGCGGATGTGGCCCGGAAGCGAGTTGATGCCGATGCCCTTGAAGTGATCGGCCTTGCGGCGGGAGAAGAGTTCGATGAGGTGCTGGAGGTCGGTGAGCCGGTTGTTGACCGGGGTCGCGGTGAGGAGGAAGACCTGCTTGTCGTCGCCGATGAGATCGAAGAGCAGGTGGTGACGGGACTTCGTGCGGTCGCCGCGGCCGGGGATGCGGGCGCCGGTGCCGCCGGTGCCGGCGTGGCCGAGGTTGCGGAAGTGGTGGGCTTCATCGACAACGACGACGTCGGCGCGCTCGCGGATGGAATGGAGCTGTTCCGAGAAATCGCCGCCGCGGCCGAGGTCGGTGTGGTTGAAGATTTCGAGTCCGCTGAACTTGCCGAACAGGTGCGGGGCATAGTCGTACAAGGCCCGCTCCCAGACCGGCTTGCGCCCGGACTTGGGGACGATCAACACGACCTTCTTCTTCTGCGTGAGGATGAGGTACTCCAGCAGCATGATG
>JAYSYN010000257.1:0-10906 GCA_043727575.1 Fimbriiglobus sp. | reverse complement strand
AGAATTGTACGCACTGACATCGCGAAACGATTCGCGGGATGGGACGATGCCACTCGAGAACCCCGGAAAACAGGCCCGGCCGGTGGTCGCGCTGGCCGGGATCGGTTCCGAGATGATCGGGTTCACGCTGGGTGGCGTCGTTTTGGACTGGCTGATCGGATCGCTGCCAATCTTTACGGTCATCCTCACGGTCGGTGGATTGATCTTGGCGATGGGACACCTGATGCGATGGGCGAAAAGGCGGATCGAACCGTGACGCCGCTCGACTGGCATTTGTGCGGAGCCGGGATCGGCGGGGCTTTCTGTGCGGCGGCGGGGCTCCTGAGTTACTGGTTGGCGTTGAAACTGTTGAAGTCGGGTCCGGCCGGTCCGTTGGCCGCGATGGTCTCGGGTTTGATCTTGCGGTCGGCGATCGGCCTCGGTGGTCCGGCCTTGGCTTTCACCCTCCTGCGGGGATGGAGTGCCGAGCTCAATGACAAGATGGCCTACTGGTTCTGGGTTCTCGCGGCGTATTTGCTCAGTTTGATGGTCGAACTGCCACTATTGGTGCGCCGGCTCCCAAAAGCGAAGCCGGTCGAAACTGGGAAAGGATGACGTATGCTCGCGATCTTCGCTAATGCCGCGCCCGTCGAAGGCAAGAAGGCGATCGATCCGTTCGAGCACGTCGTCGACGCCGAGCACTTTCACATTTTCGAAACGATGAATTTGGGGTTACACCTGCCCGGCAAGATCGGGGCGTTCTTCCAAATCACGAAGTTCCCGATCTTTTTGTTGATCGCGGGAATCATCGTGGGCGCCGCGGTGCTGTGGGTGGCCAAGAAAATCCAAACCGGGGAACCGCCCAAAGGCAAGCTCTGGAACTTCATCGAATCGCTTTTGTTCTTCGTCCGCGATAAAATCGCCCGCCCCGGCATCGGGCCGCACGACGGCGATAAATACCTACCGTTCCTCAGCACGCTGTTTCTGTTCATCTTCCTGTGCAACCTATTCGGAATGATCCCGTTCCTGCCCTCGCCGACCGCGCATATCTACGTGACCGGGGCATTGGCGCTCATCGTCTTCGGTGTCGTCCACGTCTCGGGCATCCGGGAAAACGGCACCGGGGGTTATTTGAAGACGTTCATCCCGCACATCCACCTCGAAGGCGGGGCGGGGATGAAGGCTTTCGGATTGGTGTTGCAAGTCAGCATGGCGATCCTGGAGTACCTCACGGCGTTCATCCGGGTGTTCGTGTTGGCCGTGCGACTCTTCGCCAATATGTTGGCCGGGCATACCGTGCTGTTCATGATTTTGTTCTTCATCAAGCTGGTCGCCGACCCGGATTACAAGATCGCCATCGCCCAAGATTGGATGTACTGGCCCGTCTCGGCTTTCAGTGTGCTCATGGTCACGGCGCTGTCGCTGCTCGAGATTTTCATCGCGGGGTTGCAAGCGTTCGTGTTCACTTTCTTGGCGGCGATTTTCATCGGTTTGGCCAAACACCCGGCCCACTAATGCAGGGACCGGATCGATTCGGTGGTACCGGTGTTCCACCGCGAGATTGAAAACTTCCTCTTGTCAAAGGTCTATGTCATGCGTCAGTCGTTCGCCTTCCTCGCCGCCTTCGTTCTGGTTCTGTTCGCCGCGGGCACGGCGTCCGCCGATACCGCCGGCGCCGGCCAAGCCGCCGCCATCGGCATGGGTTTGAGCGTGCTCGGCATCGGCATCGGCCTGGGTCTCATCGGCTTCGCCGCGCTGAGCGGCATCGCCCGCCAGCCGGAGCAAGCCGGGACGATCCAAGGCGCGATGTTCATTATCGCCGGTCTCGTCGAAGGGGCCGGGATCATCAGCCTCGTCCTCTGCCTCGTCACCCTGTTCGTTTAAATTCGGCCACGGCCCCGAACGGAGGTGCCCATGCGATATGCAATTTTGGCGATCGTCGCCGCGTTCGGGCTGGTTGTCATCGGACGACCGGCGCTCGCCGACGAGAACGCGATGACCGCGAAGTCGACGGTGGTGAAAGCCGATAATCACACGACGGCCGGGGAAACCCACGCCGGCGAGAAAAAGGGCGGCTTGAGCTTCTTGGCTCTCGAGCGCTACGACCTCGGCATCTTCACGCTGATCGTTTTCGGCCTGCTTTGTTTGATCCTCATGCGGTACGCCTGGCCGAAGATTTCCGAAGGCTTGGCGAAGCGCGAAGCGGCCATCGCCGGTGCCCGCGACGAAGCCATCCAAGCCCGCAAAGATTCCGAAGACATCCGCGAGAAGTTGAAGGCCGAGTTCGCCGTCGCGCAGGATAAAATCCGCGCATTGATGGACGAAGCCCGCCGGGATGCGGACGCGTTGCGGGTCAAAGAAAAAGAAGCCGGCGTCGCCGAAGCGACGGCCGAACGCAAACGGGCGCTGGCGGACATCGAAACCGCGAAGCAGCAAGCGCTCGCCGAGATTCAACAGCAAGCCATTCAACTGGCGTCGCTGATGAGCACGAAGGCCGTGCGCCGCAGCATCACGGCGGACGACCACAGCCGCCTGCTGGCGGAATCGCTGGACGAATTGAAACGGACCGTGACGAAAGCGTGAGATCAGCCGTAGCGGAAGTCGCCAGACTTCCGACGATTGCAGAACACGGAAGTCTGGCGACTTCCGCTACGAGATCGATGGATGGCCACCCCTGCAACCCCCGACGACACCCTCCCCGAAGCCACCGGCAACAAGGCCCGGCTCGCCCGCGTCTACGCCGAGGCGCTGTTGGCCGCGGCGACGAAGTCCCAGCTCGCCGACACCGTCGGCGAAGAATTGGCCAGCGTTGCGGATGGCATCTTGAAGCCGAACCCCGGGATCGTCGCCTTCTTCAACTCGGCCGCCGTCGGCCGCAATGCGAAGTTGCCGATCCTCGAGAAGGCGTTCCAAGACGTCGGCGCTTCGGAGTTGTTCAAAAACTTCCTCGGCGTGTTGAATCAAAACAACCGCCTCGGATTGCTCCGCGATATCTCGGCGACGTACCACACCCTGCGCGATCAACAGGGCAACCGCGTCCGCGTGAAGGTCCGCACGGCCTCGGAACTGAATACCGCCCAACTCGACAGCCTGCGGTCGACGCTGGCCACGACCTTGAACCAAGAACCGATGCTGCAAGTGACGGTCGATCCCGAGTTGCTCGGCGGTTTGGTCGTGCAGATCGGCGACCGCGTCTACGACACGTCGGTGAAGTCCCGACTCGAAACCCTCCGCACCCACCTGATGACGAGTGGCAGCCATGTCCTTTAAACCGAACGTCTCCGAGATCGCCTCGGTCCTCACGGCTCAAATCGAAGGCTTCGGCACGCAGGTCGACGTCAAGGCGACGGGCCGCGTGCTCGAAGTCGGCGACGGCATCGCCCGCGTCTACGGCCTCTCGGAGGTCATGGCCGGGGAACTCGTCGACTTCCCCGAAGCCGGCGTGCGCGGGCTCGCCTTCAACCTCGAAGAAACGTCGGTGTCGGTCATCATCCTCGGGGACTACCTGAAAGTCCGCGAGGGGATGGAAGTCCGCACCACCGGCACGCTGCTATCCGTCCCCGTCGGCCCCGAGATGGTCGGCCGCGTCGTCGACCCGCTCGGCAACCCCGTCGACGGCAAAGGCCCGATCCTCACGAAGCGCACCCGCCTCGTCGAATCGGTCGCCCCCGGTGTTAAAGACCGCCAGCCGGTGAAGGTCCCGCTGCAAACCGGCATCAAGGCCATCGACGCGATGACCCCCGTGGGTCGCGGCCAGCGCGAACTGATCATCGGCGACCGCAAGACGGGCAAGACCCAGATCGCCATCGACACCATTTTGAACCAAGCCAGCGAAGGCGTGATCTGCGTCTACGTCGCCTGCGGGCAGATGGAATCGAAAGTCGCCGCCGTCGTTGAGAAACTCCGCGAGAAGGGCGCGATGGACTACACCATCGTCGTCGTCGCGTCGTCGTCCGACCCGGCCCCGCTCCAGTACATCGCCCCCTACGCCGGCACCGCGATGGCCGAGTACTTCATGTACGAAGAGGGCAAAGACACCCTCGTCGTCTACGACGACTTGAGCAAACAAGCCGCCGCGTACCGCCAACTGTCGCTGCTCGTGCGGCGCCCGCCCGGCCGCGAAGCCTACCCCGGGGACGTCTTCTTCTGCCACAGCCGCTTGCTCGAACGCTCCGCGAAGCTGGCCGAGAAGTGGGTCCTCGTTCCCGGCGACGCCGATGAAACGAAGGTCACCGCCGATTGGGGCATCAACTCCGAGGCGAACCCGAAAGAGAAACGCACTGCGGGCACGCCCGGCAAAATTTACGTCGGCCCCGGTGGCTTCGGCGGCAAAGAACAAGCCGAGCACGACCACAAGAGCTTCCCCGGAACCAAGGTCGCCAAAGTCCCCGGCTCCGGCGGTTCCCTCACGGCCCTGCCGATCATCGAGACGCTCGAAGGCGAAGTCTCCGCGTACATCCCGACGAACGTGATCTCGATCACCGACGGCCAGATTTACCTCCAGCCCGACCTCAAGAACGCCGGCGTGCTCCCCGCGGTGGACGTCGGGATTTCGGTGAGCCGCGTCGGTGGCAACGCCCAGATTTCCGCGATGAAAGACAAACGCGTCGCCGGGGGGTTGAAGCTGGCACTCGCGGCGTTCCGCGAATTGGAAGCCTTCGCCCAACTCGGCACCGACCTCGACAAAGCCACGCAAGGCCAACTCGACCGCGGCTACCGCATGGTCGAAATCCTGAAGCAGGGCCAGTACGAACCGTTGAACGTCGTCGATCAGATCATGATCATCTACGCCGGCAACACCGGCGGCTTGGACGACGTCGACCGCCGCAAAGTGCGGGCTTGGGAATCGCAATTCCTGAAGTTCATGAAAGAACAGCAGCCCGAAGTGCGGAACCAACTGGCGAAGGAAAAGAAGATCAGCGACGAAGTCGCGAAGAAGCTCAACGACGCGATCGCGGCCTTCCGGCCGCAGTTCAAGGCTTAGAAAGCTCTGAGCGATGAGCTGTCAGCTTTGGGCCAAACCCGACAGCCTTGTTTTTTTCTGGCTCACCGCTGGTAGCTCATTGCCGAGTGCTTTTTATGCCTAACCTCAGATCGCTCGTGAAGCGCCGCAAGGCGATCCGGAACATCCGGAAGATCACGAAGACCATGGAACTCATCGCCACGTCGCGCTTTAAAAAGGCGTTCGACCGGGCCATGGAAGCCGACGCCTATACCAAGAAAATCGCCGAGCTCGCGGCCGACCTCAGCAAGAACGCCGGGGAAGTCATGCACCCGTTGCTCGAAGTGCGGGCGGGCGTGAAGAAGGTTTTAGTCTTGGTGCTCACCGCGAACCGCGGTCTCTGCGGTGGCTACAACGGCGGCATCTTGCGGGAGGCGCAGGTCCAACTGCGCCAGTTCCGCGACGGGGGCACGCCCTTCGATTTGGAAGTGTCCGGCAAGCGCGGTTTGAACTATTTCAAGTTCCAACAGGTATCGACGACCGTCACCTACACGCACTTCGAAGAAAAGCCGAAGTTCGAGGAAGTGGACGCGCTCGCCTCCAAATACATCGATCTGTACACGTCCGGGGCCGTCGACCAAGTGGTCGTGGTTTACCAGAAATTCGTGTCGATTTCGAAGCAGTTCCCGGTCGCCGAAACACTGCTGCCGCTATCGAGTGTGGCCGTGCAAACGACCCGCCAACCGACCGCCGCCGCGACCGGAGTGGTCGGCCCGAAGCAGGACTACGACTTCTTCCCGAGCGCCGCCGACATCCTCGGCGAACTGGTGCCCGTGGCGTTCAAAGTGCGGCTCTTCAAGTGCTTCTTGGACGCCGCCGTCGGCGAGCAGATCGCCCGCCGCGTGGCCATGAAAGCCGCCACCGAAAACGCCGGGGACTTGATCAAAGATGTGTCCCGGTTGTACAACCGGACCCGTCAGGCGAACATCACGAAGGAGATCAGCGAACTCATCGCCGGCAGCGAAGCGCTGAAATGATAACCGACGCGGACATGCCGGAGGGGTACCGGCTGGTGGTTGTCACAGCAGACAGCCTCTTGATCTCCGACCGCGACGACGAGACGTTGCAGCTTTCTGCCGAGTTGTCAGAAGGCGAACTTTGGTTCTCCGTGAACTGCATCGACAAGGACGACCGAAGGCGCACAGTTCGTGGGTCGGTGCTGTACGACCTGATGATGGATCATTTCGGGTCGTCGGTCTTTGCGGTTGTGGGATTCTGGACCGTCGGTGAAAATCGCCGGGTCTTCGTCGAGGGCTTGGCCAACGGAATGCTTCCCGGCGAAGCGGCCTTCCTGACTTGGAGCGGTCGCCAAGCGCACCGACATGGATTCACGGTCGCCGAGTTCGATTGGAAAGATTGGCAACAAGTTCCGAACACCATCGGCGTTCGGTTCCGCAGAGAGGATGCCGCATGACCATCACGGAGTTGACCGAACTGCTCCGCGAACGGTTCCGGAAGGCCGACACCATCGGGGAATTGCTCCGCATAGCACGAGACGCCGGCGTGCCCTTCGAAGACGAGCACGGATATGTCGGACTGTTCCAACGCGCTTTCGGCTATGTTCCCGGTGGCTGGTACGCGCCCAACTACACCGAAAGCTTCGGGAACGGCAAAGAGCCCGATTCGTATCTCGATCGCGTTCATCTCCGCGACATCCTCGCCCGCCGCGATCGCTGGGACTTGCCTGCCGACCAGCGTCCGCCGGCTTGGTACGACGGATTGACTTGCCGGACATTCCGGCAACTCGTGCAGACGGGCAGATACCACGCGCTCGAGCCACAAGATACCGACGACCTCCTCGCTGCACAAGCGGCCGCCCGCCGGCATCGAATCGAGTCCCCAGTTTCTGCCGCCGCCTGACTCCATAAAACTATACCCACCGCCTCAGAGTTTGCATCACCATGGTCGCCACCGCCACGAAAGCCGGGAAGATCGTCCAAATCATCGGGTCGACGTTCGACGTCGAATTCGGCGAAGGGCACCTCCCCGAAATCTACAACGCCCTCCGCATCGACGCCGTCACCAAGGGCGGCCTGAAGATCGGCCTCACCGGCGAAGTGCAATCGCACCTCGGCGGGAGCCGCGTCCGCTGCGTCGCCCTCGGTTCCACCGACGGCCTCGTCCGCGGCGTCGACGCCGTCGACACCGGCCGGCCCGTCCACGTGCCCGTCGGCCTCGGCACCCTCGGTCGCGTCTTCAACCTCCTCGGCGAACCGATCGACGGCTTGGGCCCGATCCAAGCCACCGAAGAACGCCCGATCCACCGCGAGCCGCCGCGCTTCGACGAACTCTCGCCGAAGTCCGAAGTGCTCGTCACGGGCATCAAGGTCATCGACCTGCTCATCCCGCTGGCGCGGGGGGGCAAGGCCGGTCTGTTCGGAGGAGCGGGGTTGGGCAAGACCGTGATTCTGCAAGAACTCATCACGCGGATCGCCAAGGAGTACAAAGGGTATTCGGTGTTCGCCGGCGTCGGCGAGCGGACCCGCGAAGGGAACGACCTCTGGCTCGAAATGCAAGAGACGATGACCGGTGCCGGGGCCGACGCCAAGGCGGTCATCGCGAACACCGCGATGGTCTTCGGCCAAATGAACGAGCCGCCGGGTGCGCGCATGCGGGTCGCACTCAGCGCGCTCACGATGGCCGAGTGGTTCCGCGATTCCACCGGTACCGAGACGCTCTTCTTCGTCGACAACATCTTCCGCTTTAGCCAAGCCGGCTCCGAAGTCTCCGCGCTCCTCGGGCGGATGCCGAGCGCCGTCGGTTACCAGCCGACGCTGGCCACGGAAATGGGCGAACTCCAAGAGCGGATCACCAGTACGACCAAAGGGGCCATCACCTCGGTGCAAGCCGTGTACGTGCCCGCCGACGATCCCACCGACCCGGCCCCGGCCAACACGTTCCAGCACCTCGACGGCTTTATCTACCTCGACCGGGCCATCTCGGAAAAGGGGATCTACCCGGCCGTCGATCCGCTGTCGTCGAACAGCCGGTTGCTCGACCCGACGCTCGTCGGCCAAGAGCACTTCGATGTCGCCGACCGCGTCAAGCGGATTCTCCAGCGCTACCGCGAACTCCAAGACATCATCGCCATCCTCGGCGTCGACGAACTGAGCGAAGAAGACAAGCAGGTCGTGGCCCGCGCCCGCCGCATCGAGCGATTCCTCAGCCAGCCGTTCTTCGTGGCCGAGGCGTTCACCGGCAAGAGCGGGAACTTCACGACCCTGAAGGACACCATCCGCAGCTTCAAGGGCATCTGCGACGGCCTCTATGACCACCTGCCGGAGAGCGCGTTCATGTACGTCGGCACCATCGAGGAAGCCGAAGAAGCCGCGAAGAAGATGGCGAAGTAGTCGGGTTTCGGGTTTCGGGTTTCGGGTATCGCAGTACGGCGATGCCCGCCTCGGAATTCGATTTTTCCGATACCCGAACCCCGATACCCGGAACCCGATTCCATGTCCGAACTCACCACCAAAACTCTCCGCATTGTCGTCGTCACGCCCGAGCGGGCGCAACTCGATGCGCCGGCGAACTCCGTCGTGCTGCCGATGTTCGACGGGGAACTCGGCGTGCTGCCGGGGCATAGCGCCTTCGTCGGCCAGCTCGCGGCCGGGGAACTGCGGATCACCACGGGTGCCGAGGTGAAGCGCTACTACATCGACGGCGGCTTCGTGCAAGTCGCCGGGGGTGTCGTGAACGTGCTGACGGCGAAAGCGATTGAAGCCACGAAGCTCACCGGCGCCGCGGCGACCGTGGCCCGGACCGCGGCCGATGCGCTCCCGGCGACCAATACCGTCGAGCGCGAAGGCCGCAACAAAGCCATCGCCCGCGCCCAAGGCATGGCCAAAGTGATCGGCAAGAACCCGGTGGCGTAGATTCCGAAGTTCGGTATGCTCTCAGCGCACGGATCGGTCGAAGCCGGGGGCGATATGCGAGCGCGATTGATACCGATCGACGGGGGCGACCCGGTCGAAATCGTCAAGGATCTGATCCTCATCGGGCGCGGGGAAGATTGCGAACTGCGGCTCGATCACAAGAGCGTGTCGAAGCGCCACTGCGTGCTCGTCAAGACCGACGGCCTCGTGCTCCTCCGCGATCTCGGCAGCACCAACGGCACCCGCGTCAACGGCCAGCGTGTCCGCCGCGGCACGCTGCTGCCGAACGATGTGTTGTCCGTGGCCAACTTCCGGTTCACGTTGCAATTCGGCGACGGACCATCCGGTGCGGCGACCACGGAATCGCTGGGCTCACTGAGCCGGTCGGACGATGGCTCCGATCCGGAACACGAGGCCCTCCCGCCGAAGGACGACCCCGTTCGCAGGAATACCCTACCCGACGACTACCCGGCGTGATCGGCGGTCATCCGCCGAAGACCCAAAGCAGCCAGATCGTCACGCCGAAGGCCAAGCGTAGGGCCGTCTGCACGCTGGCCCACCACATCGACGCCCGCACGGTGCGGCCCAGCTCTTGAAGGCCCTTCTTCACTTCGTTTTGGACGACGGCATTCGGATTCACCACACCGAAGGTCAGGGTCCGCACGGCGGTCGCTTTCCACGTGCCGAGCCAGCGCTCGGCTTGGTCGAGGTACTTCTCGGTTTCGCCGTGGTCGAACTGGCCGATGCGGACGAGGAAAAACAGATCGACGGCGAACATCGGGGCGAACGCGATGAGCACCAGTGCGATCTGCCAGCCCGGATCGGCCAAGGTTCGCAACGGCACGTCCGCCTGCGGCCAGATCAACCGCGAGCAGAGCCACTGGATCGCCATCAATCCGATGGCGACTATGACCGGGCGCAAAGTTTCCAGCGTCAACAGCTCGCGTTTCTCATTCTTAACGACGCCCAGCAACTTTTTGCGCCGATCCACGATGGATATCCCGAGCCGGCACGCGTCGTAGTAGACCCGCCGGCGACGGTAAACGCCGAGTAGGAATAAGAACGCCAAATAGAAATCGAAGAGTCGGATGAGGTTGGCGTCGCCCAAGCAGTCGCTCCCGCTTTTGTAAAAACTACAACCGGCACGTTCCCCGCGAAACGCCGGAAACTCGCGGATGTCCGCATCGTTACAGTTATGCGGTCTCCGGGAAATCCGGCCGCCGCGCGGATTCTTTTTCGTTGACAGGCCACTTGCGCCGGGTAGTTTGATGACACCCATCCATCCCGCAGCGGTCTGAATCGGATTTTGGAGATTTCCTAAACTCGCCCCAGCAGCCCGACCGAGCGACCCCCTCACTCGTCGGCTGCGAGACCAGGATCACCATGAGCACCACCCTGTCCGACGAAGTGATGGACGGCGAAGCCGCGTCCGACTCGTTCCCGAACGACCGCCGCAAGCGGACGATCCCCGTCGCCACCGACCGGCGCCGGGCGATCAACGCCGCCGAAAAGCGCCGCACGTCGGAGCGTCGGCGTTTGATCGACCCGACCACGTGCGAACGCGACTACAACGACGAAGAAACCGACTTCATGAAGGCGATGGACCGCTACAAGCGGGAGAACCGCCGCCCGTTCCCGACTTGGAGCGAAGTCCTCGAAGTGCTACGGTCGCTCGGGTACCGCCGCGTCGCCGAGCCGACCGACCTGCCCGGCAACAAGCGACCCGCGGCGGTGCCGGCCGAAGCCGCCGTCGTCTGAGAGTGCAGTCCCGCGGCAAGGATGCCCCCATGCGTTTGTTCCTCAGTGCCGGCGAACCCAGCGGCGACCTGCACGGGGCCAACTTGGCCGCGCTTCTGAAACGGCGCTTCCCGGACGCGGAACTCGTCGGCTTCGGCGGCCGGGGCATGGCCGACGCCGGCGTGAAGCTGCTTTACCCGCTCACCGAACTCGCCGTGATGTGGATCGGCCGAGTTCTACTGAACCTGCCGACTTTCCTCCATCTCGCGGCGAAGGCCGAATCGTACTTCCGCACCCACCGGCCCGACGCGGTGGT
>JAYSYN010000256.1:0-10919 GCA_043727575.1 Fimbriiglobus sp. | reverse complement strand
CTTCGCCTTGTCGCGCTGCTCTTCCGGCTTGGCCATCTCGAGCTTGTGCGCGGCGAGCGACGCCATCTGCTTGCGAAAACGGGCCATCTTTGCGTCGGTGGACATCGAGCGACCTCGGGGCTTTCGCCAGTTCGCGGCGTTCCGACTCGGGCGGTGGGGTTCACCGTGAGCAGGCCGTTCCGCGGGAATCTTTCACTGTATCGAACGGGACGCTCATCGTCGCGGCCAATCGATCTTCAAATCCGAAATTGAACTACTCGCGGAACGGCATGCCGAACAACTTCAACATCACGCGGGCTTCTTCGTCGTTGGACGCCGAGGTGCAGATGGTGATGTCCATCCCCTGCGTGAAGTGGACTTTGTCCGGGTCGATTTCCGGGAACACGAGCTGCTCCGAGAGGCCCATGCTGTAGTTGCCGTTGCCGTCGAACGACTTCGGGTTGACCCCGCGGAAGTCGCGGATGCGGGGCAGCGACAGGTTGATGAGGCGGTCGAGGAATTCGAACATCCGTTTGCCGCGGAGTGTGACCCGGCAGCCGATCTCGTAGCCTTGGCGGAGGCGGAAAGTGCTGATGGCGACCTTCGCCTTCGTCACCTGGCATTTCTGACCCGCGATCAGCGTGAGTTGCTCCGCCGCCTCGGTCATGCGGTTTTTGTCTTGGAGCGCTTTGCCGACACCCATGTTCAGGCAGATCTTGGTGATCTTCGGCAGGCTGAGCTTGTTTTTGCGGCCGAATTTCTCGGCGAGCACCGGCTCGATTTCTTTGGTGTACTTGTCCAGCAAACGGGCCATAATCAAAATTCCTGAAACGACCTAATTCCCACCCATTGCCAACGGGCGAGGTCCGGGCCACGGTTTGTGGAGCGAAACGGCGGATTACTTCGTCGCGTACTTGGCGTTCGGCTTGGCGATCTGGCGGATCGTCGCCCCGCTCTTTTTCGCGTAGAGTTCTTTGGTGCCGTCGGCCGTGAAGCGGATACCGACGCGGGTCGGGGTGTTCGTTTGCGGGTCGATCAGCGCGACGTTCGAGACCGCCACCGGCATTTCCTTCGACAAGCGCCCACCCTGCGGGTTCTTCTTGGAGGGCTTCAAGTGCTTGTAGACTTTGTTGATCCCCTCGACGAGGACTTTGCCCTCTTCGCGGAGGATGCGCAGGACTTTGCCGCGCTTGCCTTTGTCGTCGCCGGCGAGGATGGCCACGGTGTCGTCTTTGCGAATGAACATTGTGAGTCCGCCGCCAACATGGAACTGGAAACTCGGAACCTAAAACTTCCCGATCAGACGACTTCGTTGGCCAAGCTGATGATTTTGTTGTACTTCGCCCGGAGTTCGCGGGGGACCGCGCCGAAGATGCGCGTGCCGCGCGGGTTGTTGTCGTTGTCGAGCAACACGAGGGCGTTGCTGTCGAAGCGGACGTAGCTGCCGTCTTCCCGGCGGGTGGCGATCTTCGTGCGGACGATCACGCCTTTGATCACGTCTCCGTTTTTGACTTCGCCGCCCGGCAGCGACTTGCGGACGCTGGCGCGGATCACATCGCCCAAGTAAGCCACGCGGCGCTTCGTGCCGCCGAGCACCTGGATGCACATGACTTCTTTGGCGCCCGTGTTGTCGGCCACATCGAGGTACGAATACATCTGAATCATGGAACTATCCTAATGTTCGGCCAACAGCCGGTCTGTTTACTTACTGGCGGGGGCGTCGGTCGGCAACTGGCTGCCGGCGACGGCGCCTTCGAGGTTGGCGACGGTGCGGCTCGGGGCCTTGGTCAAAATCTTCACGAGCGTCCAGCGCTTGTTCTTGGACAGCGGCCGCGATTCTTGGATTTCGACGGTATCGCCCAAGTGCGATTCGTTGGTTTCGTCGTGCGTGTAGCAGACGGTCCGCTTCTTGATGAACTTGCCGTACTTGGCGTGGCGCACGAGGCGCTGCACTTCGACGCGGCGCGTCTTGTTCATCTTGTCGCCGGTGACTATCCCGAGGACGAGCCGGCCGTTCGAGGCCGGGGTTTCGGTCGCCGGTGCTGCGCTGGTGTCCGCCATTACTTACCGCTCCCCTTCTGGGCCGCTCGTTCGGTTTGAATCGTTTCGAGGCGGGCGATGGCCCGCTTGAACCGGCGCTTGCCGGGCAGTTCGATTTTCTCTTGCAGGCCCGCCAGTTGCGCGGCCAAGTCGGCGTCGCCGATTTTGCCGAGCGCCACCAGTTGCCGTTGGCGCTGGAGCGTCTTGACGCGGGCGATGTCGCGCTTGGCCTTCTTGATTTCGCTCGGCGTCTCGAGGCGGTCGGTCGCCGATTGAAACCGGAGCTGGAACAAGTGCTTTTCCGTTTCGGTCAACGTCAGCGCGAGTTGATCATCGCTCGCGTTGCGCAGGTCGCTGGCTTTCATATCGGGCCTTCCACTCTTTCGGAAACTTAAACGTTGGGTCGGCGGGTGACGAACCGGCATTTGAACGGCATCTTGTACGCCACGCGGGCCAGGGCGTCTTTCGCGGCCGACTCGGGGACGCCGCCGATCTCGAACATGATCGTGCCGGCTTTGACCACGGCGGCCCAGTATTCCGGTTCGCCCTTGCCTTTGCCCATTCGCGTTTCGGCGGGGATGCATGTGACCGACTTGTGCGGGAAGACGCGGATATAATACCGGCCTTCGCCCGACACGAACCGCGTCATCGTGATCCGCCCGGCTTCGATGGCCTCGGCCGACAGCCAACCCCCTTCGAGGGACTGCAGGCCGTAGTCGCCGTAGGCGACATAGTTGCCGCGGGTGGCGTTGCCCTTGATCGCGCCGTGGTACTTCGCCTTGGCCGCTTTGCCGCGGATCACTTGGCGCTGATTCTTGCGGAACTTGACCCGCTTCGGCATTAAGGCCATGGCATCACTCCCACTCGGATTCCGACTCTGTTATTCCGCCCGATCTCCGGGGGCTCACGCCACCCGGCTCGCCTGTTATCCGCGGCGGCGGCGTTGCGGGCGCTTCAGTCCGCCCGCGCCGGCGTCGGTCGTGTCGTTGATTTCGCCGGTCACGAAGTCGCCGTTATTGACCCAGCACTTGATCCCGATGTTCCCTTGCGCGGTCGACGCTTCGGAGAATCCGTAATCGACTTTCGCCCGCAGGGTCGAGAGCGGGATGCTCCCTTCCATGCTCTTTTCGCAGCGGGCCATTTCCGCCCCGCCGAGCCGGCCGGACAGTTGGAGCTTGATCCCCTTGGCCCCGCCTTCCATCGCCCGCTGCATGGCGGTCTTCATGGTGCGGCGGAAGCTCGAGCGTTTCTCCAACTGCTCCGCGATATCTTCGGCGATGATTTGGGCGTCGATCTCGGGCCGGGTCACTTCGATCGTCTTGACTTCGATATGCCGGCGGGTCAGTTTCTCGAGGGCTTTCGTGAGCTTGTCGATCTTCTCGCCCTTCTTGCCGATGATCGCCCCGACGCGGCTGCTGTAGACCATGACGCTCACGCGCTCGCGGGTCCGTTCGATGCGGATTTTGGCGATGGCGGGCCGCTGTTCTTTGCGGTCCTTGGTCTTCGTGAGGTACGCCGCGATGAACTTCCGGATGCGGAAGTCTTCGATCAGCAACTCCGAGAAGTCGCGTTTGTTGGCGTACCACGCACTGGCCCAGTCGGTCATGATGCCGACGCGGAAGCCGGTGGGGCGGACTTTCTGACCCATAGCCGATGCCCTTTATCCTGCGATCTCGGGTGACACAACCGGGCGGTTCGACTCGAATAAGTCCCGGCCGCCCGCCGGTGGTGGATTCGTTAAGACGGGGTCGCCGGGGCTTCGGTCGGGGCCGGGGCCGCGCCCAAAGCCGGGGCGTCGATCATCGTCGGCACCGGGGCCGGGATCGCCGCGGGGGCCATATCGGGCAGCCCCTCTTCCGCGTTCGGGTCGGTCAAGCCGACGACGATGTGGGCGAGCCGGCGTTTGATCCCGAAGGCCGTACCGCGGGCACGGGGTTGAATCCGTTTGAACATCGGCGCCCCATCGATCCGGCAATCGGTCACGACGAGGTCTTCGAGGTTGCGGCAACCGAGGTCTTCCGCGTTGCCGACGGCGCTCTTCACCACGGCTTCGATGAGCCGGGCACCGCGGTTCGGCAGGAACTTCAACGCTTCGATCGCATCGTCGATATTCATACCCCGGACCATCTGCGCGATGGGCCGCATCTTGCGGGGGGCGACGTCGGCGAAGCGGTGTTTGGCTACGTAAATCATGATAGTTTCAAGTTTCGAGTTTCAATGTTTCAAGATACCCGAGCCACTCGTTTCAATTCGCAGGTTTCAACGGCTTGAAACTCTGAAACTTGAAATTCGGAACTTCTTTACTTCGCCCCGGCGGCGGCTTTCGCCTTGCCGGCGGTGTGGCCTCGGAAAGTCCGCGTCGGGGAGAACTCGCCGAGCTTGTGCCCGACCATTTCTTCGGTGACGTACACCTTCACGAAGGTCTTGCCGTTGTGCACGAGGAACGTGGAGGCCACGAATTCGGGCACGATGGTGCAATCGCGCGACCAAGTCTTGAAGGCTTCTTTCTTGCCCAGTTTCTCGACTTTGGCGAACAGCCGCATGTCGACGTACGGGCCTTTTTTGAGCGACCGACCCATGGCTTCTCCAGTGCGGAGTGCGGAGTGCGGAGTGCGGAGTATAACCAAGCGATCTTGATGCTACCCCCGCGACCGCAATCCCACTCCCGTTCTCTTGTCTTGGATTCCGCACTCCGAACTCCGAATTCCGCACTTCTGCTATCCGTTGTGCTGCTGGAACCGGCCCGATGGTCGGCGGCGGACGATCGACGAATTCGATGGCTTCTTCTTGCTGCGCGTCTTGCCACCCTTCGACGACACGCCCGTCGGCCCGCACGGGTGACCGCCGCCCTTGGCCCGACCTTCGCCGCCCCCGAGGGGGTGGTCGGTCGGGTTCATCGCCATGCCGCGGTTGTGGGGCTTGCGGCCCATCCACCGTTTGCGGCCGGCTTTCCCGAGGCTGATGTTCATGTGGTCCGGGTTCGATACCGAACCGATCGTCGCCCGGCACTTCGCCGAAATCCGGCGGACTTCGCCGCTCGGCATCGTCACGAGCGCCCATTCTTTTTCGCGGTTCATCAGCGTCGCCGAGCATCCGGCGGATCGGCAAATCTGGCCCCCGCGGCCCGGGGTCATCTCGATGTTATGGATCGTGAGACCCAGTGGGATCTTCGACAGCGGCAAACAGTTGCCCAAGCGAGGTTCGGCAGTTTCGCCGGAGTTTACTTTATCGCCGGCTTTCAAGCCATCCGGTGCGAGGATGTACTTCTTCGTCTGCACTTCGTCGGCGTATTGAATCAGAGCGACGCGGGCCGAGCGACTCGGGTCATACTCGACCGTCAAAACCAACGCTTCGACGCCGTCCATCTTCCGTTTGAAGTCGACCAAGCGGAGCATTTGTTTGTGACCGCCGCCCCGGAAGCGCGACGTCGTGATGCCCTGGTTGTTGCGCCCGCCCTTTTTCTTGAGGCGGACGAGCAACGGCTTGTACGGCGCGTTGACGTTCGGGTTCGTACATTCGGCGAAATCCGAAACCGAACCGCCCCTGCGGCCGGCGGATGTCGGGTTGTAATTGCGAACGCCCATCGTCGTACCCCAATTTCGGATTTCGGATTGCGGATTTGGGATTGTTGAGATCAACGACCCGAGCCCGATATCTTCGCTCCGCATGTATTGATGAATCACCGGCGGACTTCTTCAAATCCGCAATCCGGATTAAAAGAAGTCAATCTTATCGTTTTCGCTCAGCGTCACGATCGCCTTCTTCCAGTCGGACTGGACGCCCATCACTTGGCGGTAGCGGGCGTGCTTCCCTTTTCGGGTTTGCGTCCGCACCTTCTCGACTTTGACGTTGAACAATTCCGCCACGGCCGCCGCGATCTGGATCTTGTTGGCCAGCGGGTTCACTTCGAACGAGTACGCGTTGTACTTGCTGCTCTGGTGCGTCCCTTTTTCGGTCACCAGCGGGCGGATCAGCACTTGGTGCGGACGCAACTCGATGCCGGCCGGGCCGTGGACGCACGGCAAACGCGCGGCTTTCCGGCGGAGGTAGCGTTTCGGTTTCGGTCGCGTCGTGGCCATCGCAAATCCTCAACTTCGATTCTGGCGTGCCAAACTCGGTCACGAGTCGGGTTAGTATCTTCCTACTGCGCGGCTTCGACCGGCTTGCCCTTGTCTCGCAGGAACTGCAGCGCCCCGCGGGTCAGCAGCAATCGTTTCTGCTTCAACACTGTGTAGGCGTTGAATTCGGCGGCGGGCATCACCTTCACGCCTTCGATATTCCGGCCCGACTTGTACACGTTCGTGTCGTTCGTTTCGGTCCCGATCAATACCGTGGTGTCGAACAGCGAGACATCCTTTTCGACGTTCTGCTCGATGCCGTCGGCCGTCGTCTTCACGACTTTCTTGCCGACTTTGATGGCCTTGAGAACCGTAGCCATGTCTTTCGTCTTCGGCGAAGCCATCGTCAAGTCTTCGACGATGTACGCTTCGCCGTCGGCGAATTTGCTGAGGATCGCCATGCGGGTCGCGGCCCGGACGGCTTTCTTCGGCAGGTGGTATTCGTAGTCGCGGGGCTTCGGCCCTTTGGCCGTGCCACCGCCGACGCGTTTGTTCGTCCGCTTCGTACCGGCGCGGGCGTTGCCCGTGCCTTTTTGCTTGAAAATCTTCTTCGTACTACCCGCCACTTGCCCTCGGCGGAGCGTGTGGTGCGTCCCGGCCCTTTGATTGGCGCGAAACATCAACACCGCTTCGTGCAGAAGCTGCCGGCTGATCTTGCCGCCGAACTCGGCCGGATCGACCTCGACCGACCCGACGACTTCCCCGGCCTTGTTGACCACGGGGATGCTGATCGTGGCGGTCAGTTCGCGAATGAAGGCATTCGTGGGCATGGCTGTCGTTTCGGCCATCGCAATACCTCGCAGTTCCCGCGGGCCGGTTCTCGGCGCCGCGGTTACATCATTGCCCGACTGGGATTCACTTGGGGAACCGGCACGAGCCGGCCAAGTTTCCAGCGGTCAGGGCCGGTCACCTTGCGGTGAGCGGGTCGCATTGCCGGGGCGAGGAACCCGTGGAGGATTCTCAAGCTCTGATTCGGCGGACCCGAAGCCCTGCAGTTCTGGTACAAATTCACAATGCGGACCGGACTATGGATCGCCACCGCGGCGAGCCGAACTCCGAAAGGAGTCGGATGATCCACTTTTAACCCTTCGAGCTGCCCATCACCCGGATCTTGATGTCGATCCCCGGCGGCAGGCTGAGGCCTTTATTCAACGCTTCGATCGTCTTGCCGGTCGGTTGCAGAATATCGATGAGCCGCTTGTGCGTCCGAATCTCGAACTGCTCGCGGCTCTTGCGGTCGATGTGCGGCGACCGCAGCACCGTGTAGCGTTCGATCCGGGTCGGCAACGGGATCGGTCCGTGAACTTCGGCACCCGTCCGCTGGGCGGTGTCCACGATTTCGGCCGCGGTGCGGTCGAGCACTTCGTGATCGTAACCTTCCATGCGGATCCGGATTCGTTCGTTCGCAGCAGCCACAAGCAGCCTCCCGGCCCAAAAACACCACTCGACTCGCAACCCGACCCATTCGGGAACCTTTGAAGATAAGGATTGCCGCGTCCCCGTCAAGGCGTTCTGCCGGGAAAATGCGCCGGGGTTGGATTTCCGGCGAACCGGCGTGCGCCGGAGCTGTTCCGTGAACAAGACTTCGACAGAGATGAAACTGTCACAGATGACGAATGCGATAAGCGCAATCTCGACCCCGAAAAGCTGAAGAAGTTGAAAGACACAATCGCCGAGAAAAAGAAAGGGTAATCGCGATTCGCATCGGCGCCCGAACTCGCTCCCTTCCGGCAACGATTTTCCCACTCGCGTACGGCCGGTGTCGGCTTTTCCCGAGCGGATTCCGCCACATATCACCGAACAATTTGCGGAGCCGGAGGGCGCGCCCTAGATTCCCGTGTCGCTTCGGTGACGCCGGTGCATCTCTCCCGGCGCCGGACCGACTCGGAGGAACCCGACATGGTCCAGATGATCACCTGCAACCTCGCCGTCCTCGCCATCGCCGGCATCTACTACGCTTGGCGGGACCGCCACGCGAAGCAATTCCAGAAGCGCGCCGTCCTGCGGGACCGCGTCGCCTACATGCTTTGGGTCGCCGCCCAACGGGCGTGAGCCGATTTATTTCTTGTCATCGCGGATGAGGAAAACGAGTAGCTTCGCGCACAAGGTGATTTTGTCGCCCGGCCGGAGTTTGGTCGGACCTAGGATTTTGGCCCCGTTCAAAACGGTGCCGTTCTTCGAGGCGATGTCGTGGAGTTCGCACGACCCGTCGCGGTGGACGACGATCGCGCAATGCCTGCGGGAAACGCATTCGTCCCGGATCACGACGCTGTTGTCCGGCAGACGCCCGACGCTGTTCACACCGACGGCAAGGGTGTGGAGGTGTTCGCCGTCTTGGACCCAAAAACTGCGGTGGAGCGGGTTGTCGAGAGCCCGCGTGTCCCCGCGGCCGGAGTCCCCTTCCGCGAGCCAGCCCAAATCGCCGCCGAGGGTCAGTTGGCCGCAACCGTGCTCCATCCGTTCGCGCGCAGCCCGGAATTCGGCCAACCGCGGTTGGCCTTCCAAGTGCATGCTGTGGAACAGCGGATCGGGCACGGTCCGACCTCGGAGCGAAATGAAGATTGACGCCGGATTCGACGGATATTACACCGTTCAACCGCTACATCTTCACAAACTATTAACACTTTTCGGGGTTGCGACCAGTCCAGTCAAGCGGAAAGCCCGGCGATTTCGGGGGATGCTCAAATTGTATCCCTCACAACTGGTGCGCGGTCGAAATCCGCGGGCACCCTTCTCCGGTTGACGGCGCCAGCCGGTCTGGTATATCCCGGATCCGGGCGGTGTACGTGTGCCGCCGGTCGCCGAGGATCGGGATGACGCCGTTTCGTCGCGTTCGCGCTCTGCCACTGGCTTTCGCCCTGCCGTTTCTGCCGGCCTGCGCCCTGTCGATCGGCTCGGGGCCCGATGCCCGCGAAACGACTCGCTCGAAATCGGAGCCCGTCGGCCCGGCCCCGGGCGGCTTCGCGATCGCGCGGCGGCCGGGCACGTCCATCAAATTGAATCCGGTCTCGATCGAACCGACCGTCCTCGAAAAAATCCTGGTCGTCCCCGAATCGAGCGCGCCCGCGATTTTGCCGCCGATCGAGGTGCTACCCGTGCAAATCGAGCCGGCGCTGGACCTCCCGTTGGTGGCGCTTCTGAAAGCGCACCTCGACGGCCGACCGGACGCGGCGCTGCCGTTGCTGTCCGGCTTCGACAAACCGAACCAAGACTTGCTGATCCAGTTGATGCCGGCGCTCGTGAAAGCGTCGAAGGTCAACCCGGCGTCGGCCGATCCGAAAGAGCTTGCGGCGATCGCCGGACCCTTCGCGGCGGCGGCGAACCTGTTGAATAAACGCGCGCCGCTGACCATCGACAAAGCGGTCTTCTGCCGATCCGTGACGAACTTCGGCCGGTACGACCCGCTGGCGCAGAACGCGGTTCTGCGGCCCGGGACGACGAACATCATTTACTTCGAAATCGGCAACGTGGCGAGCGAGCCGACCAACCAGAACGGCGTCGACGGCTACCTCACGAAACTCCTCTGCACGTGGCAAATCCGCGATGGCAACGACCGTCCGTTGATCTTGATCGGAAAGTCGAAAGAGTCGAAAGACGAGCGGCTGCAGCAGATCGATCCGAAGATGGATTTCAGCCTGAGCCCGCTGCGCGACTATTACCTGCAATTGGTTTTCAACGCCCCGTTGACGCCGGGGAATTACAGCGTTCACTTCAAAGTGCGCGATTCGATCACGGGGCGCGAGGTCGCGCGGTCGCTGCCGTTCCGCGTGCCCTAACCGGCACGGTCGAACTAACGGTTGCAGTCAGAAAATTTTCTCCGGTCGGCGGCGACTTCGCCGGGATCCGGGCTGACCGCGCCGCGCTTCCCGCCGTACTGTTGACCCTGCCCGAGTTCTTTTTCCAGAAGGTTTCCATGGCCGCGATCCAACCGACTCAAGTCTTCTACCACGCCGGCACCGTGACGCCCGACGAGCGCCGCGCCCTGTTGAAACAGACCGGCGCGACCCTCTGGTTCACCGGCTTGTCCGGCTCGGGAAAATCGACCCTCGCCATCGCCCTCGAGCAGGTGCTGATCGCCCGCGGGCACGCGGCCTACGTTTTGGACGGCGACAACATCCGCTTCGGTTTGAACGCCGGCCCGAAGATATTGATGGACACGCGCGGCTCGGCCGAAACCTTCGCCAAGCGCTTCGGATTGGGGTTCAGCCCCGAAGACCGCGAGGAGAACATCCGCCGCATCGGCGAGGTCTCTCGACTCTTCGCCGACGCCGGGCTCTTCGCGCTCACGAGCTTCATCAGCCCGTACCGCAAAGACCGCGACGCGGCCCGTAAGATCCACGAAGCGAACAAGACCGGCGCGATCCCGTTCGTCGAAATCCACGTGAACACGCCGATCGAAACTTGCGAGCAACGCGATCCGAAAGGGCTTTACAAGCAAGCCCGCGCCGCCGTCGCCGCCGGCAAGGGGATGGGCTTCACGGGTGTCGACGACCCTTACGAGGCCCCGACTACACCCGAGCTGACTTGGGACGCATCGACGCAGACCGTCGAGCAGGGCGTGGCTTTGGTGTTGAACTACCTGATCCAGCGCGATTTCCTTCGCTGATCGGCGCAATCGTTACAACCGGAAGCTGCCCCGCCGGATTCTTCGCACTTTCCCTCATGCGCCCTAGACGCGATACCGACGGGAAGGTTTACTGACTTTTGTTGAGTTCGCTAAATTGCCTAACTGCGCGTTAGCAATTGCGGGCGCGATTGGCGCGATTGCACCGGTGGCGCTAG
>JAYSYN010000255.1:0-10961 GCA_043727575.1 Fimbriiglobus sp. | reverse complement strand
GTGGTTCCAGGAAGCGCATTTTCCCAGATACACTCTCCAAGCGCAACCCCAATCCCAAAAGGGAATTCCCAAAACTCCAAGAATCGTTGCTACACCCGGGGGGAAGGTGGCCTCGAAACCGCCGCCGCCGAGCGGTACCATCCACCATCTTCTTACAAGGGTTCCACTGCGCGATGCGTGTCGTCCACCTCACGGCGAGTACCTTCTTCGGTGGGCCCGAGCGCCAGATGCTCGGCTTGGCCGACCACTCGCCGGATTGCGCGAGTACGTTCGTTTCGTATTCCGAAGGCGGACGTTGCACCGAGTTCTTGAACGTGGCTCGCTCGCGCGGTCACGCGGCTGTGGAATTGTCAAGCGACTCGCCCTGCGTCCGGGGGAACCTGAACGAAGTCGCCGAGTTGCTGTCGGAGTGCCGCGCTGACATTTTGCTGACGCACACCTTCAAACCGAACATCTTGGGGCGCATCGCCGCCCGGCGCGTCGGCATCCCCATCGTCGCGGTGTCGCGCGGCTGGACGTGGGAAAATCTCAAAGTGCGGGCATACGAAGTGCTCGACCGCGCGAATCTGCGCTTCGTCGATCACGTCGTGGCAGTGTCGCAGGGGCAGGGGGCCCGCGTGCGGAACGCCGGTGTGCCGAGTACCCGCATGAGCATCATCCGCAACGCGGCGCGTTCGAGCGCCTTCGCCGTACCGGATCCCGAATTCCGCGAGAAACTCCGGGGATTCTGCCCCGCGGACAATCCGCTGTCACCGGTCGTCCTCGCGGCGGGTCGCCTCAGCCCGGAGAAAGGATTCGACGTATTGCTCGAAGCCGCTCCTTCGATTTTACGACGCCATCCGAATGCGCGATTCGTCCTGTTCGGAGAAGGTGCCGAGCGGGCGAAACTCGAAGCCCGCGCCGCGGAACTCGGTTTGGCGGGCCGATTCGCAATGCCCGGTTTCACGGCCGAACTCGATCGATTCTTGCCGTGGGCCGATGTCGTCGTGCTGCCGAGCTACACCGAAGGATTGCCGAACGTCGCCCTCGAAGCGAGTGCGGCCGGGGTGCCCATCGTCGCCACGGCCGTGGGCGGCACGCCGGAAGTCGTGAAGGATGGCGTGACGGGCCTGCTCGTGCCGAGCGGCCGGCCGAGCGCGATGGCCGAGGCGCTGAATCGGTTGTTGGATTCGGGCGAACTCCGCCGGTCGATGGGCGATGCCGGCCGCCGGCGCATGCGCGAACAGTTCACGTTCGAAGCCCAAGCGGAGCGGTATCGGACGCTATTGAAGAAGCTGATCGCGGCGAAAAAGAGGGGCCGCTGAAATGCCGGTGCGCGTGTCGTTTGTCATCGACAACCTCGGCCGGGCCGGGACCGAATCGCAATTGCTCGCGCTCATCCGCGCGCTGGATCGCACCCGCGTCGAGCCGAGCCTAGTATTGCTCGACGGCGAATCCGATGACTCCCGGCGACTCGAACCGACCGATTGCCCCGTCCTTCGTCTCGGGGTGAAGAAGCTATTCGGCGCCTCCGCCCTGGTGGCCGCGAAGCGATTGCGATCCTTCTGGAAAACGATCCGCCCGGACATCGCGCAGATCTATTTCCTCGACTCGGCGTACTTCGGCGTGCCAGTCGCCAAACTCGCGGGGGTGCGGACAGTCGTTCGCGTTCGGAACAACCTTAGCTATTGGTTGACCCGCAAGCACCGCGCGTTGAATCGGGTCATCCGCCCCTTCGTCGATGCGACGCTGACCAACTCCGACGCCGGGCGGGACGCGTTGATCGCGCACGATGGATTGCCGCCGGGGCGGATCACCGTGATCGAAAACGGCGTCGATGTCGAGCGCTTCGCGATCCCCGGTCATGTTCCCTTTTCCGGTTCGACCCTCCGAGTCGGTTGCGTGGCCAATCTCCGCCCTGTGAAAAACATCGACGGGTTGATGCGCGTCGCCGCGCGGTTTCCGGAACTGCACTTCGATGTCGCCGGAGATGGGGAACAACGCGGCGAACTCGAAAAGTTACACGTCGAATTGAATTTGGGCGATCGATTCCGCTTGCTCGGCTCGGTGGAAGATATCCCGCAATTTCTCGCCGGGCTCGACATCGCCGTGCTACCGTCGCATTCCGAAGGGATGTCGAACGCGCTACTCGAATTCATGGCCGCCGGCCGGCCGATCATCGCCACTGACGTCGGCGCCAGCGCGAAATTGTTGGACGGCGGAAGGTGCGGCATCCTCGTCGCGACCAGCGGGGTCGGCGACCTCGATGCCGCTCTGCGACGATTGCTCGCACAGCCGGAGACAGCTCGGAAGATGGGTCAAGCCGCCCGCGCGCGGGCGACCCAACACTACAGCCGCGATGCCATGCGGCGGCGCTTCGAAGAATTCTATCTGCGACTCGCCGGTGTGCCCGTGACGCGGCCGGCGGATACGGGCATTATTTGACCTGTTCCTGCCGCGCGAACCGCTCGAGCGCCGCCTTCGCCTGACGCGTGAGGCGGGCACCCGGATCGCCTGCCGCGTAGCGTATCAACAACCGCACGGCTTCGGGGCCGCCGGCGTATTCCAAAGCGGCCAGTGCCCGCATTGCCCGTGCCCCTCCGGCGGACGCGTTCGGTTTCGAAAGCGAGATCAGCAGCGCTTCGGCCCGCGTCCGGACTTCCAGAGATTCGCCACCAGCCGCTTGAATCAGTGCCGGTTCGGCGGTCTCCCCCAGCTCCGCGAGCGACCGCCCCGCGGCCTCGCGGATGCGGAAGTCGCGGTCGCCGAGTTCGACGACGAGCGCGGCGATACGCTTGGGATCGACCACCGTGACAGGCGCGAGTTGTTTCCCGAGGAACTCAATCGCGTCCGCGCCGCCGCAGGCCAGCGCGACCACGGCCTTTTGAGCCACCGGCGGCTCGCCGCTTTTCAACTCGTCCCAAGCGGTCGCCAATTCCCGTTCGCCGAGAGCTTTCTTCGGCAGTCGTCCGTTCGCGAGAATCCCGGTCATGTCCCACACCAGCAGCGTACCGTCCTCGGAAGCCGAGGCGAAGACCCGGCCCCGCGGTTCGAACGCGATGGCGTTGACTTAACCCCGGTGTCCGGCGAAGCGGATCAGTTCCTTGCGCGCGGCGACATCCCAGATTGCGATCTCGGCCTTGGCCACCGCGATGAAGCGGCCATCCGGCGAATAGGCCAGGACTTGGCCCGGAGCTTTTTCCCACTCTGCCGTACGCTCGCCGGTTTTGGACGACCAGATCTGTAGGTGACCGTGAGTGCCCGTCGTTGCCACGGCCATTCCGTCCGGAGCGAAGAGCACCTTCTCGATGACTGCGGGGCGGTCATCGAATTCCTTAAATCCGGCCGTAGTTTTGCCGGTTGCAAAATCGACGATTCCGGCACCGGCGTATTTGGCAGCCCAGGCTACCGTTCGACCATCCGGAGAGAGACTGAAACTCTCGATACGCTCGGATCGTGTTCCAGCATTTTTCTCGATGGGTTTGATGCGGCGGATCTCCCCTTTCGCTTCCCGGTTCCAAACGCCTATTTCCTTGTCCCAGTCGCTTGTCAAAATCGTTTTCCCGTCGGGATGGAGTTCGAAGGATCTGGTGTTGTCCATCTCGAATTCTTTCTCGGCCAGTTTCGTCTCCGGATTCCAGACTCGGACGCGGCCTTTTTCCGAATCCAAAATCACAATTGTTGCTTTCGGGCCGTATTGCAGCGCCAGAATGCCGCCCGGAGCATGCCATCGTTGTCGATCATTTTCCGTAGCCGCCGGCCATTCCCAAATTCTCACAGTGCCATCTTTCGATCCCGATGCGATGCACTTACCATCCGTCGCGAACGATACGGACAATACGCCCACCCTGTGCCCTGTCGGTGGCCGCACTTCTTTTCCGGTCTCAGGATTCCAAAACCGGATGCGACCTGCGATGTCCCCCGCGAGCAGTTTGCCATCGCCGCTAAGGCTCGAAAGGCCGACCTCCGCTTCCGCTTTCCATTCGCGCAGCACTGCGCCGCTCGCGAAATCATACACCCGGATGAAATTGTGTTTCGTAGCGCAGAAAGTCTTCCCCCCGGGCGCGAATGCTGTCAATCCGATAGGCCCGTGATCGATGTCCCGTAGAGTCTTTCCCGTCTCGATGTCCCAGCACCGCAGGCTGCAATGCGTACTATTCCCCCTTTTTTCTTCGCAATAGCCGACAAACGTCTTTCCATCCTGTGTGAAAAAGTGGTTCTTGCCACGGCCAGCGCCCGGCAGCCTCCTCAGTTCCTTTTCGCTGGCGATGTCCCAGACCCGATGAAAGTCCTCGTTCATATTGCCCGTCACGAGGAATTTGCCATCGGGTGATAGGGCGAGCCGTGTGATCCACCCTTTGTGTTTGAAACTGTGGAGCAAAGCACCGTTGGCCGCATCCCACAAGTTGACCCGATCGTCGTCGTACGTTGCGATCGACTTGCTATCGGCCGACCACGCGATCGTGGAAGAGCTGCCTGTTTTGCCTGCTGTTTTGCACAACTCTCGGCCGGTTTTCGCGTCCCAAATCCAGATGCGTGGGCCATTTTCGCTGGCGGCGACCCGCTTGCCGTCGGGCGAGAGCGCGGCGCACATCACCGAACCGATACCTTTGAACTCGCGGAGTTCGCGGCCAGTTGCGGTATCCCAGAGGTAGATGTGATGATCATCTGCGCCGAGTGACTCGGCACCTTCTGGCGATAGCGAAAGCCCGACGAGCCGTTCGCCGTGGGCGAAGCGGGCGGAGCCGAGTCGGGCGATCGCGCCGGCCGGCAGTGGATCGCCGTCGGCATCAGTACGCGGTTGGGCGTTCGCCGATGCCGTCGCCAGCACCGAAACAAGGGCAGCGGCCAGATTCCGCGAGATCGAACGCATGATCGGATTCCTGGGAGTGCCGGCATTCTAAACCCTTCAACACTCACCGTGTGAAATCGTTGACGGTTGTAAGCGGTGAACCTTTCCGGCGGTATCGCCTCTGTGGTTTCTCATCGTCTCTTTTGGATCGTCATGAACTCCGCATCGCCCGCCCCCAAGCCCAAGATCACCCGCGCGGAATGGGCCCTGATTCTGCTGCTGGCCGCGATCAACTTCACACACATCCTCGATTTCGTCATCGTCATGCCGCTGGGTAAGCAGCTCATGTCCGAACTGCGGATTTCCCCTACGCAGTTCGGCTACATCTTGTCGGTCTACGGGATCGCCGCGTGCGTCGCCGGTATCCTCGCGGCCACCGTCGTCGACCGCTTCGATCGCCGCACTGTGCTCCTGTTCAACTATGCCGGCTTCACCGTCAGTACTCTCGCTTGCGGGTTGGCCCCCGATTACACTTGGCTCCTGCTGGCCCGCGGGTTGGCGGGCGCCTTCGGCGGTATCACCGCGTCCGCGATCATGGCCGTCATCGGCGACGTTTTCCCGAACGAGCGCCGCGGCGCGGCCATCGGCGCCGTGACCTCCGCGTTCGCCGTCGCGTCCATCGTCGGCTTGCCGGGCGGGTTGCTGCTGGCGACGCACTTCGGCCTCGGGGCACCCTTTTTCGCCCTCGCGGGCCTCAGCATCCCCGTCTGGATCGCGGCCTATTTTCGGTTGCCGTCGCTGACGAGCCACCGTCAGCACGCCGGCGGGAAAATCTGGGTCGAATTGAAACAGGTGATGACGCACCCGAGCCACCTGCGATCCTTCGTCTTCATGTTCGCCCTCGTGATGGGCACCTTCACGATCATCCCGTTCTTGGCGCCCTATTTGGAATTGAACTGCGGCGCCACCCGCAACGAAGTCGCCATCGTCTACTCCGTTGCGGGGCTTTTCACGCTTGTCGGCATGAATATCGTCGGCCATCTCACCGACCGCTTCGGCCAGCGTCGGGTCTTCTTGATCGCGGCCATCGGTTCGATGTTGATGACGCTCGTCGCCACGAACATCCCGCCGTGGGGCGTTGCCGTGTACGCCGCAGCCGCAACCGGGTTTATGCTCACGGCGGCGGGGCGCATGATCCCGGCACAAGCGATGATGATCGGATCGAGTCCGCCTCTATTGCGAGGCCGATTCATGAACCTCAACAATGCCGTTTCGCATTTCGCCACCGGCGTCGCCCCGCTCGTATCGGGCGCGATCATCACGCAGTCCAACGAGAGCGCCCCGCTGGTCGGGTACCCGCAGGCCGGGTTGATCGCGGTCGGTTTCGCGGCAGTCGCTCTCGGGTTGTCTTTCCTGCTTCGACCGGCTCACAAACCGGCGGCGGCGATCGATCGAACGGTGCCGGCCGAGGAGCCGGCGCTGGTGTGAAACACCATGCTTGGCTCCGGAAATTACAAATCGAGCGGCTTCACCCGCTTGTCGAAGAAGCGATTCAACGCGCTCTCGCTGGCATCGCCGGTGTCGAAACCTTGTTTGAAATATTTCAACCGCTGGGCATCGCTGCCGTGGGTGAACGATTCGGGCCACGATTCGCCGCGCATCTTTTCTTGGATTCGGTTGTCGCCGATGGCCTTGGCCGTTTTGAGCGCCGAGGCGATGTCGTTTTCGTTGATCTTCAATTTGTCTTTGGCGTGGTGGGCCCAGACGCCGGCGAGGTAGTCGGCTTGCAACTCCGGGCGGATGCCCGCGTTCTTCTCGCCGTCGAGCCGCCGGTATTCGTCGGTGACATCGTACCCGAGCAAATGCTGGACGTGGTGCCCGACTTCGTGGCCGATGACATACGCCTGCGAGAACTCCGCTTTCGACCCGCCGAGTTTGGTTTCGAGTTCCTCGAAAAAGGTCGGGTCGAGAAACACTTTCTTGCTTTTCGGGCAGTAGAAAGGACCGACGGCCGACGGGGCGATGCCACACCCCTCACTATCGACGCTCCCTTCGAATAAGACCATCTTCGGCGGCTCGTAGGGCCCGCTGTGGTTTCGGTAGTTGTTCTTTTTGAATTGTTCTTTCCAGACCGAATCGGTGCTGCCGAGGATTTTCTCGGAGAAATCTTTGTACCCGTCGGCCTTACCGGTCCCCGGCGTTTCGCCTCCGCCGCCACCGCCGACGACTTGCTGGGCGACTTTCGGGTCGATGCCGAAGTAACCCGCGATCAGTGCGATGACGATGGCGCCGATCCCGCCGCCGATGGCGAGGGGCTTCTTACTCCCGCGGCGGTCTTCGACTTCGCCGCGTTCTTCCGAGTTACCGAGTTCCATAGCTGGGATCCGTGGGGAGCGATTGGGAATGATCAAACCAATTCGACGACGGCGTGGCGCTGCAAATCTTCGAGATCGACGAATTCGAGCGTCGACATGTGCGTTGCTTCCAAGACGACGGGGGCGAAAATTCCGGCCTCGAACGATTCCTTCCAGCGGGTGACGCAGAGGCACCACTGGTCGCCGGGGCGCAGCCCGGGGAAGCCGTATTCGCGGATCGGCGTGCTCAGGTCGTTGCCGATTTGTTTTTGATGCGCCAAGAATGCGGCCGTTACGCGCGTGCAAACGAGGTGCAAGCCGAGGTCGTCCGGGCCGGTATCGCAACAGCCGTTGCGGTAAAAGCCCGTGAGGGGCTGCGTGGAACAGCTTTTGAGCGGGGTGCCGAGGACGTTTTTCGCGGTTGCCATGCCGATGCTCCGAACGATTTTGTTCGGAATATTCTAGCAATTCGCACGCCGCAGGCCGTTCCGACTTTCCGACGGTATCCACCCACCCCCCATCGGAAAGTCGATTTCTCCCCGGAAAGCGACCGACTCATCGGAATGACCAAGCCCGCTTGGACTTTGAGCCGCGGGCCTGCGGATCACTCTGTCCGGCACCCGCGCCGCGTGCCCGGCCCCTTTCTCCTTGCGTCCGTCCCGCATCGGGTTGTAGCATTCCTTGTAACAACTGTTGTTTGCGCAATCGATCGCGGGGGTTCCCCCGTCGATTGGGGTAAGGACTATGGGCGACAGCGGGACAATCCTCACCGGTCGGCGAACGGCGGGCCGCACCCCGGAGCGAACTCCGGAGCCGCGGCCCGACCATCCGATCGTCGTCGCCTTCCACGGCCTGCGCGACGAGTTGATTTCGACGCTCGTGTACGTCCTCGGCAACCGGGACGACGCGCTCGACGCCGCGCAAGATGCGTTCTTGAAATGCTGGCGGGCCCGCGACACGGTGGCGGACGTTCAAAACCTCCGGGCTTGGATTTTCCGCGTCGGGTTGAACACCGCGAAGGACATGCGCCGCAGCGCTTGGAGTCGGAAGGTCAAGCCCCTGGGGGCGGAGGAAATCATGCTCGTCTCCCGCGAATCGAAAACCGGGGCCGCCCTCGAAGACGAAGAGTCGGTGCGGCTGTTGCGCACGGCCATCGCGCATTTGCGCTCGGATGAAAAGGAAGTCTTCCTGCTGCGCCAGAACGGCGATCTCACCTACGAGCAGATCGCTGAGATCCGCCAAGCCCCCGTGGGAACGGTGAAGACCCAAATGCGCTCCGCCCTGCAGAAACTGCGGTCCGCGTTGAATCCCGATGCGCCCGACTCGTGACCGAGTCCGGCGCGCTCCCCACAAATATTTCATTCACGCCTCCACTTCCCATCGGGGAGGAATACCAGCCATGTTCACCTGCGAAACCTGCGAACCGAAACTGCTCGATCACGCTTACGGCCTTTTGGAACCGGCCGAAGCCGCGATCGTGGTCGCCCACTTGGCCGAGTGCCCCGCCTGCGCGGCCGACGCCGCCCGGCTCGGGGGCCTGTTCAAACGCGCCGCCCTCGGCAGCTTCCCCGGCGTCCGCTTCGATCCGAGCCGGATGCCGAAACCGACGGTCGAGGTGAAGGCGGGCCGCACGGCGCGGAGCCAATGGGTGAAGTGGACCGTCGCCGCGACGGTGTTGCTGGCGACGACCGCGCTAGGTGGGCCGGCGCTCGTCGACGCCATCGGCTACGGCCGTTACCGCCCGGCGGTGGATCGGGAACTGGTTCAATTGCAGGAGATCGACGCGCGCCGGACGCAACTGCGAGGCGATCTCGCGAAGAAAAAGCAAGACGCCGCGGAGCGGGTGAACGAGGGCAAGAAAAAGCAGGTCGAACTCGAAACGCTGTGGATCGCCGCGGAAGTGGAGGCTTTGAAGAAGGCGCAAGAGCGCCCGTTCCAAGTGCAACTCAGCGGGCCGGGTACGGCGATCCCGGGCGCCCCGAACGAGTACCGCATCCACGTCACCGACGCGGGCGGGAAGTCGCAAGCGGCGACGATTCTAGCGACGGTGAAAGACGCCGCGGGGACGAACCTCTTCACGAAGAAATTCGAGCCCGAGAAGAACCCGGACGGCAACGTCCTGAAACTCCCGGCCGGGATCTGGGCGAACGCCAAAGCCGAGTCGGACGTCTTTCTGCACGTCTCGGTGGTCGATTCCAAAACCGGCCTGCGCTCCGACCTCACCGAAAACCTGCGGATGCTCGAACCGGTCTACACGACTTTCCTGACCACCGACAAACCGATGTACCGCCCCGGCGAAGTCGTCTTCTTCCGCTCGCTGACGCTCGACCGCTCCAAATTTTTACCGCCGACGGGCGAGACGACCTTGCGTTTCGAGATCCTCGCGCCGTCGGGCCAAGTGCTGGCGGGGTCAGACCTCGTGGGCCTGGCCAAACCCGCGACACTGAACCCCGCCGGCCAATTGACACCGGTCATCGGGCCTGATGGCCAGCCGATCCGCGGTGTCGGCACCGGCGCCTTCGCATTGACCCCCGACCTCGCCGGCGGCGAATACATTTTGAAAGTCTGGGATGCGTCCGCACCGGCCGAAGGCCGCAACAGCCCGTCGAAGCCGCTGGCCGTCCGCAAGTTCCTCGTCAACAAATACACGCCTGACCGCTTGTTGAAGAAACTCGAATTCGACGGCAAATCCTACGGCCCCGGCGATAAAGTCGCCGCGAAGTTCGACCTCAAAGATCAAGCCCAATCGCTCGCCGGCGCCGCAGTCACCATCGAAGTGATGGTCGATGGCGAAATCGTGAAATTGAGCGCGGGCCCGGCGAAGACGGACGCCGACGGTAGCGCTTCCCTCCAATTCACGCTGCCCAAAAAAGACGAAATCAAAGACGCCCGCGTCAGCATCACGGCCTCGGCTAAGGGGATCACCGAGACGCTGACGCGTAAGGTGCCCTTGGCGACCCGCAAGCTGAACGTCGAGTTTTTCCCCGAAGGGGGCGACCTCATCGAGGGGGTGCCGAACCGCGTCTACTTCCGGGCGACCACGACCTTCGGCAAACCGGCCGACATCAGCGGGATGCTCACCGATGGCATCAAGGACATCGCCCCCATCGCCACGCTCACCGACGCCGAGCATCCGGGGGCGAACCAAGGCTTCGGCCGGTTCGAGTTCACTCCGCTGGCCGGGCAGAAATACGCCGTGCGGCTCGACAAACCGACGAGCGTGATCCCGCCGAAAGACGGCTACGCCCTGCCCGTCAGCAAAGCCGCCGGGGTCGTGCTGCAAGTGACGCAAGGCGTGTTGAAGCCCGATGCGCCCATCGGCGTCAAGCTTTGGTCGGTCGGGGCCGATCGCACCGTCCTCGTCGGGGCTTATTCCCGTGGCCGGCCGGTGGCCCACACGACCGTGAAACTCGAATCCGGCATGGCGACCGATGCCGTACTTACGGTCACCGATGCCAAGCTCGGCGGCGTCACGCGGATCACCGTGTTCGACCTTCCCAACGGCGAAGCCCTCGGTCGCGACGATTTGAAACCGCTCGCCGAACGGCTGATCTACCGCGAGCCGGGCGAGGCGCTGAAGCTCAGCTACGCCGCGAAGAAGCCCGGTACCGGTACAGCGATTAAGACCTTTACACCCGGGAGCCGGGTCGAACTGGAAGTGACTGCGACCGACGAAACCGACGCCCCGAAAGCCGCGATCCTCTGGACGGCCGTGGTCAACGAGAGCGTCATCACGATGGCCGACGAAAAGACCGAACGCCTGCTGCCGACGCACTTCTTGCTATCGGGCGAAGTGCAAAAAGGGGACGAACTCGAACACGCCGACTTTTTGCTGA
>JAYSYN010000254.1:0-32238 GCA_043727575.1 Fimbriiglobus sp. | reverse complement strand
AAGTCACAATCGTCGAGTCCAGCGTTTGGCCGCTGAGTCCAGCGTTTGGCCGCTGAGTCTACGCGAGGGTGTGCGACTTCTCGCTGGACTCAACGATTGCAAAACCCGAGAAAGCCGGGTTACTCCTATTTCCACAACGTCCGATACGAAGTGAACGCGATTCTCCCGCGCCGAGAACAGTCGCGTCGTCTATACTGTCCATCACGTGTCGCGGCGGTTCTCCGGCGGTTTGTTCCATGGCATTATCGTCCTCGCCCCAATCCGTGCTACCCCGCACGCGCAAGCTCCGCCCGGCCGTGCCGGATGCCGATCCGGACACCACCGATTACCAACTCTCCGCCTCCGTCGGATCGCCTAACTCGTCCGTACTCCCCGCCGGAGGGAACGTCCAGCTCCAGGCGCCAACGCGCAAGCGGTACCTCGACGACGCCACGGCGCATCTCTTCCACAACCGCCTCCGGCTCTGCTGCCTGATCGCCGTCGTTCCGATGGCGTTCTTCTTTCTTTGCGGTCTCACCGATTTTATCGAACTCTTCGGGAAGTCGACGCTCGGCTGGAGCGGTGTCACCGTCGCCGGGGTCGTGGTGCTGGCGCTCGCCTCCACCGCCGGGGCGATGTTCCGCCGCGGGCCGTTCCCCGAGAGTTGGCTCCGCGTGCTGGAAGTGGCGATCTTCGGGCAGCTCTCTCTGTTCTTCGCTTACTGGCAATTTTCGATCCTGACGGCGAGCCCCGAACGCGGCTTCGACGGCGTCCGCCACGAACAAGCCTTCGTCCTCGCCGCATCGGGGATGAGCCATTTCAACTGGCTCTTGCTCATCGTCTTCCACGCGGTGCTGGTGCCCAACACGATCGCGCGGGGCGTCGGCATCACGTGTTTCATGTGCGCCGCCGCGCTCGCCATCGACGGCACGGCGACCGCCATCCACGAGCCGATCACGCGGAACGCCGGGGTGCTCTTTTCCATCGGCGGCACCGTCCTCGCCGCCGGCGCGGGCTTGGCGATTTTCGGCACGGCCAAGACCGCCGCTTTGCAGCGCGAGGTCGAATCGGCCCGCGCCGCCGTCCGGCAACTTGGCCAGTATCGCCTGCGTCGCAAGCTCGGTTCCGGCGGCATGGGGGAAGTCTACCTCGCGGAACACCGCTTGCTCAAGCGACCGTGCGCTTTGAAACGGATCCACGCGAAGTATTTGAACAACCCGGAGCAACTCAAACGTTTCGAGCGCGAAGTGCAAGCGACGGCCCAACTCCGCCATCCGAACACCGTCGAGATTTACGATTACGGCATCGCGGAAGACGGCACGTTCTACTACGTCATGGAATACCTGCCCGGCCTGAGCCTCGAAGACCTGATCGGCCGGCACGGGCCGCAGTCGGCCGACCGTGTCATCCACATCGCGCGGCAGGTCTGCGGGGCGCTGCGCGAAGCCCACAAATACGGCCTCGTCCACCGCGACATCAAACCGAGCAACATCTTGGTCTTCGCCGAAGGGAGCCCGCACGACCAAGTGAAGCTCGTCGATTTCGGTTTGGTGCATTCGCTGCTTTGGGAAGGCAGCCCCGACGCCAAGATCACGCGCGAGGGGTTGATCGTCGGCACCCCTGAGTACATGTCCCCGGAACAAGCCAGCGGCATCGCCATCGACGGTCGCAGCGACCTCTTCAGTCTCGGCAGCGTGATGTACTACCTGCTGACGGGCCGGGAGGCGTTCCACCGCGACAATCCGATGAAGACGTTGATGGCGGTCGTGACCGATCCGTTGCCCAAGTTGGGGGAGAGCAATCCGTTCGCCCCGAAAGAACTGGCCGCCGTACTCGCCAAATGCACGGCGAAAGATCCGGACGAACGCTACGCCACGGCCGCCGAACTCGAGGCGGCGTTGGGCTGTTGCACGGCGGCCGGGCAATGGACCGAAGCCCGCGCCTCGGATTGGTACGCCCAGCACCCGGATGCCCACCCCGGCACCGGGACGGACCTCAATACTTTGGCGATGATCGACGGCGATTAAATCGAGTCCAGTTCCGCGAAAATATCGGCCACGGTCAGGTTGAAACCCGGCAATACGGCGCCGCCGTCGAGCGTGTCCGCAACCGTCAGCCGCACCGCGGCGGCGCGATCGGCCGAGATGAAGACCGAGACGCTGCGAGTGTCCGGTTCGACCAACCAAACGAGGGTCGCGCCGGCGGTGAAATAATCGTCGAGCTTTTCGTCCATTTCTTCGACGGTGTTACTCGGGCTGAGCACTTCGACGGCCAAGTCCGGGTGAATGTTCGGAATCGGCGCATCCCCGATGCGACCACCGGGGAACTGGGCCTTGCGAACGAACGACGCGTCCGGAATCCGCACGAGGCCGGGAGCGAGTTTCATCATCCCGTCCGCCCCGGCGATCACCCCGAGACTTTTGCCGCGGATGAAATTCTTCAAGCGCGTGGTGATTTCCACGGCGATGGCGCTCTCTTGGAAACCCATTTCTTTCTCCAAGAGGACACCGTCGACGAGTTCATAGCTCCGCCCTTCCACAGCGTGCAGATCTTCCACATCGCCTTCGTCGGCTGGGTAGCGATCCAACCGGATCCGCCGGGCCGGGACGTTCCCGAAGCGGCGGGCCAATTCCGGGAGCGTCGGGTGCATCGGCGGTTGCAGGGCCGCGGGCATGGCGAATCCTCGAATTAGACCAAGACGAGCGGCGAGGTTTCCGAACTGTAATCGAAGGGGATGTCCGCGACTTCTTCGTGGTCGCCGCGGTCGCGGAAAATGTGCAGGACGCGGCCGCGACTGAGGTCGTCGAATTTCGGTTGCCGGTATTTCACCGCGATCAACTGTTTCTCCGGATTCAGATCGTGGACGACGACGCGCACTTTTTGGATGCCCACGAAGCTGTGATCGTCGACGCGTTTCTTCCCGCCGTAGACGTCGTAAATTTCGAGGATCGCCCGGAAGACTTGGATCAACTGCTTCACGCCCACGCCGTCTTCGATGTAAATGACATCGACTTCGACCCCGCGCAGCACGCGGTGAAGGTGCTGGCGAGCGCGACGGCCGAAAACACTGCTGAACGGCGGGCCAACGCTGCGGAGGCTCCCTTCGCCATCCTCGCTCCGCTTGCTCGAATCGCCGTCCTCGCGGCCCAAGCCGTTGAAGAACCACCAATGCGGGGCGAGCCAGTAGCCGCCCCCCTTCGAACGATCTTCGGCGCGGGCCTGTTTCATCAAGCTGCGCAAGCCCCGGAAGAACCGGCGCCGCAATTGGATTTCATCGCGGCGCTCGAAGCGTTCCCGTACGGTGCCGGCCACCAAGTCGGACAGGCTCACTTTCAACGGCCAACGCGGATCGAACTCGGTCGCTTCGGAAAGTTCCGGGTGAACCAACACCAATCCGACTTCCGTCGATTTCGGTGTGCCGTCGTCGGCACGGACGCGGAACCCCCAAGCCGAGACGATCTCGGTGATCCGCTCGAGGTTGTCGTTGGCCCTCGGGCTTTGCACGTGGATTGTCGGAGCCGTCCGCTGCGACGGGTTCGACCGCCAGACGGTGTAAAGCCGCGAAGATAAAATCAGTAGCAATCCCGGGGTCGTCCATGCGACCAACGCCGCGAGCAAGCCCGTCAGGGGCATCGAATCTTCCGCTTGGATGTTGGTCAGCAACCGCCCGCACATACCCGTGAGAATCAAATTCGTGTAGGCGATCAACAGTACGATCACCGCGCCAGCGATCAAACGCGGGGCCGGGACGGAGTAGATCCGTCCCGACGGTCGCGAGCGCCACAAGAGGGCCAGTTCGGCGCGGCCGGGCCACATGCACCAGTACAAGGCAATGCCGGCGGCGATCCCGCACACCGCCATCACGCCGACGACGGGGAAGTAAGACGCGGCGCCGAAGATCGCGAAGAGGTAGGTGAAGCCCGACAAAATCAAGATGACCCGGCGGTCCGAATCCGATAAGGATTCGCGGAGCCAGCGGTCCAAGAGTAGCATCGGCACGAAGAGCCCGGCGAGTAGGCCCGCGAACAGTAGCGTCCAAAGCGTCAGCAAAATTAACAAGTAAAAGACGTACGACGTGCTCAAGCCGATGGCGCGCCAACCGCCCGGGAGGAGGTACCAGACGCCGATGGACGCGGCGCCCCACGCCAGCAAGGCGAAGGTCAGCCACCACGCGACCCGGGGCAATCGCTGCGGGAGAGCCGGCGTTCCCCGGAAATCGATCCCGTGTTCGTACTTCCACTTCGAGATGCGATCGGTCGCGCGGTTGGTGCGGACCACGAGCCAGTTCACCCAGTCGAGCGGTCGCCGCCGGTGCCAAAACGCCACCGCCCCGGCGAGCGTGATCAACGCGAGAGCCCCGACGCCGTCTTGAACGTCCGAAGTGAACCCGCGGCCGACGATTTCCAACCCGAGCAAGCCCGTCAGGACGCCGAGGGAAAACAGGACTTGCCCCGACGTGCGGACGGGGATGGAAAGCGTCAGTGCGGACGAAAGCAACTTCATACTCGAATTGTACCGCACGACCCGCCCCCGGGGATGGCACCCGGGAATCTTTCTGGCAATTCGCCCCCGGGTCGCGTTAGCGGCCGTTGCGCGGAACGTGGGACACTTCGGTGTAGTTCGGCATGGCGGCCGCCGCCTTGCGATCTTGTTCCAATTCGAACATCAACTTTTTCGCGGCGTCGTTGGCGCCTTCCGTCGTCACGTCGCCCGGCACGACATTCCGCGTCGGCGCGGGCGGCGGCGGCGCGTCGGCGAACGTCGGCATGGCCCCGATGTCTTTCGGCGACGTCACGATCGCATTCGGTTGGGCCGCGCTCCGCTTCGGCGTGTTTTTACCGACGATCGGGCCGACGGGTTTGAAGCTGTTGCAACCGACGGTCAGAGCCGCGAGGACGCCGAACAATAGGATCCGTTTCATTGTTTTACCTCGCGGAATTTGCTGGCTTGGGCCGTGGCGGGACGCGCGTCGGCCGGGGACTTGACTCCGGTCTTCAGCGGGTTCACCGCGACCCCGGTGCCGAGTTCGCCATCCAGTTTGTCGAGACCCGGCGTGCCGCGGTGCTGGGACTTCACCCCGAGCTTCGCGATGCGTTGGTTGTACGTCGCCTCGGCGAGGCGCTCGAGTTCGTCGGCTTTCAGGCCGAGCTTGTCGTCTTTGGTACCGGCCGCGACGCGGCGGAGTTCCGTGCATACGTCCAACCGCCGGGCGTAAGCATCTTGCTCGGCTTGCAGCGCGGCGATCATGACATCGGGTGCGAGCGGCCCGACGGCGGGCAACGTCCGGATCGGCGCGGGGGCCGGTTTGCCGGTGTCGCCGAACGGATTCAACCGCGCCATCATCGACCGCGATTCGGCGGGCGGATCGGCGGCGAGAGCGACTGGGGCCGCGAAGGCGACCCCGAAAACAATGGCCGAGAAACGGGACATGACAACCCCCCATCCGTCGCCGCGGTGACCCGGCCCCTTCCCCAAGTGGCCGGCGCGATTCGACGATTGTCGTTGAAGTTCTGCGGGGCTTATGCCGACGGGATGCGTGCGTGTAAAGCCCAACCGGGCCCAGGGTGTAGCAACGATTCTTGGAGTCGTCATTCCGGCGTCAACCCACCCACCCTACCGTGGAATGACGTCCGATTTTCGGAACGACCTCTGCGCCGCAAGGACTTGCGTCCGATTTCCGGTGTCATTCCACGGTTCGGATTCCCGAGTCGTTCACCGAATCTCCGAGAATTGTTGCGATACCCCCGGGCCCATAGACGCCCACGATTTTTTTCCGATATCGTCAGAGAGGTTCATCCGCCGCGAGACCGGCCATGCCCGATAAGCCCCGCGCGTCCCGCCGTAGCCGGTTCATCCTCCGGTGGTCGCTCTTTCTCCTGCTGTTCTGGATCGCCGTCATGCTGATCTTCAAGGCGTTGGAAAATAGCTTGATCTACCCAGGGACGAAGGCGGCGGACGGTTGGATCGAACCGACCGACCTTGCGACGCAAGAGGTTTGGTTGAACTCATCGGACGGCACGAAGATCCACGCGTGGTACTTGCCCTGCGACGGGGCGACCGGGGCGATCCATTTCAGCCACGGCAACGGCGGCAACCTCAGCCACCGCGACGCCGCCATCCATAGCCTCCGCGATTCCTTCCGCCGTTCGGTGCTGATCTACGACTACCCCGGCTACGGCCACTCGGAGGGCCGGCCATCCGAAGCCGGCGTATACGCGGCGGCCGAAGCGGCGTGGAGTTGGTTGAAGGAAAAGTTTCCCGAAGACCGCATCGTCCTGTTCGGCGAATCGCTCGGCGGCGGGGTCGCGGTCGAATTGGCCACTCGGCACAACTGCGAAGGGCTCGTGCTATTCTCGACATTCGAATCGCTGCCGAAAGCGGCGAAGGCCAAAATGCCGTGGTTGCCGTGCGAAACGCTGATGTCCAACCGCTTCGACAACGCCGCGAAACTACCGGGAATCCATCGGCCGGTGTTCCTCGCCCACGGCGACGCCGACGAGGTGATTCCGTTCGAGCACTCTCAGCGATTGTTCGAATTGGCCAACGAACCGAAGCGGTTACGCATACGGCCGGGCGGAACGCACAACATGCCGTACGACCCGGAAATCTGTGCGGAGGCGAAGGAGTTTATCGAGGGGGAGGTGGGGGCGATGTTGCGGTGACATGTAGGACAGGCCTCCGGGCCTGTCCCAAAATGATGCGCCTTTCCGTATCGGGACAGGCCCGGAGGCCTATCCTACAAGGGACCTGTAGAATGCACAATCTTGACCGCCACCGCAATTTGCCGCATTGGGATATCTCGGGCGCAACCTATTTCATCACGACCTATCTCGAAGGCAGTATTCCCGCCAAGGGTTTACTCGACATCGCCGATTACAGTCGGATGTTGGACTCCGGAGCGACACCGGCCAATTTGTCGACCGCCGAGTGGCGAGATCGTCGGTCGAAATTCATATTTGGCAGGACGGACCACTGGCTCGACACCGCGACATTCGTCCGTCATTTCAACGATCCGAAGCTCGCAAAGATCGCCGTAGAATCGCTGTTTCATTTCGCCGGGGAACGATACGATTTGCTCGCGTTCGCGGTCATGCCGAGCCACATTCACATCGTGTTTCGCCCACTCGAATCTTGGATCGAATCGCTCGGTGTCGCCGCCGAAAAGCGCGGGCCGCGCGAGAGAATCATGCACAGTTTCAAGACCTTCACGGCGCAAAATTGCAATCGGCTCTTGGGAGTGCAGGGTCGTTTCTGGCAAGAAGAATCATACGACCGCTGCGTTCGCGACGACGCCGAATTGGAACGGATCATCGAGTACGTTGAACGGAATCCCGTCGTGGCCGGACTCGTTGCGGAAGTGGTCGATTGGGAGTTCGGTTCGGCGGCCTACCGAATGCGTCAAGGGGTTGAGTACGGTGAGCCAATCCAGATGTAGGACAGGCCTCCGGGCCTGTCCCCGATACCAAAGCGGATCTTTTGGGACAGGCCCGGAGGCCTGTCCTACATAAGTCGCCCCTCGGTCGACTCACGCGATCAGCGCTTTCACCACCTCCGTCAGCTTCGGATCGAGGCCCTGGTGGTGAGCCAATCCGGATGTAGGACAGGCCTCCGGGCCTGTCCCCGATACCAAAGCGGATCTTTAGGGACAGGCCCGGAGGCCTGTCCTACATAAGTCGCCCCTCGGTCGACTCACGCAATCAGCGCCTTGATCACCTTCGCATGTTCGACGCCCGTCAGCTTCTGATCCAACCCTTGGTACTTGTACGTGAACTTCTCGTGGTCGATGCCGAGTAGTTTCAGCACCGTGGCGTGGAAGTCGCGGACCGTGACCGGGTCCTTCGTGATGTTGTAACTGAAGTCGTCGGTTTCGCCGTAGACGGTGCCGCCCTTCGCGCCGCCGCCGGCCATCCACATGCTGAAGCAGCGCGGGTGGTGATCCCGGCCGTAATTGTCCTTGCTCAGCCCACCTTGGCTATAGATCGTCCGGCCAAACTCGCCGCCCCAGATCACGAGCGTTTCGTCGAGCATCCCGCGGTTTTTCAAGTCTTGGATCAGGGCGTAGCAAGGTTGATCGACGTCCTTGCACTGCGACGCCATCCGACCGACGAGGTTGCCGTGGTGATCCCAGTTGTTGTGGTAAACCTGCACGAAGCGGACGCCGCGCTCGACCAGCCGGCGGGCGGTCAGTACCGTGTTGGCGAAGGTGCCGGGCTTCTTCGCGTCGGGACCGTAGCTCTCGATGACTTTCGCGTCTTCCTTCGTCAGGTCGGTGAGTTCCGGCACGCTCGACTGCATCTTGAAGGCCATCTCGTACTGGGCGATGCGCGTGAGCGTTTCGGGATCGCCGACTTGGGCGTGGTTGAGTTCGTTGAGCTTCTTCAATCCGTCGAGGGTCGTCCGGCGGACATCGGCCGAGACGCCGGGGGGATTGTTGATGTAAAGGATCGGGTCGCCCTTCGCGCGGAACGACACGGCGGCGTGTTCGCCCGGCAGATAGCCCGATTGCCACAGCCGCGCCGAGATGGCCTGGATCTGATCCTGATTGCTCGGCACCGCGACCATGACGACGAACGACGGCAGGTTCTTGTTGAGTGTGCCGAGGCCGTAGCTCATCCACGCCCCGAAGCAGGGCTTGCCGGTGATCTGGTTGCCCGTCTGCATGAACGTGACGGCCGGCTCGTGGTTGATCGCCTCCGTGTTCATGCTGCGGATGATGCAGAGGTCGTCGGCCATCTTCGCCTTCCACGGCAGCATCTCGCTGATCCAAGCGCCGCCCTTGCCGTACTGCTTGAACTTGTACTTCGAAGGGGCGATGGGGAAGCGCGCCTGACCGCTGGTCATGCCCGTGAGGCGCTGGCCGTTGCGCACTGACTCGGGCAGGTCTTTGTCGTAGAACTCGGCCATCTTCGGCTTGTAGTCGAAGAGGTCCACTTGGCTCGGCCCGCCCAACATGTGGAGGTAGATGACGCTCTTGACTTTGCTCGGGAAGTCGAGCTTCGACAAGCTGGCGTTCTCGCCGATGGTGCCGGGCTTCTTGGTTTCCGCGGCTTGCCCCAGCATGGAGGCCAGTGCGGCGGTGCCGAGGGACAACCCGGCCGAGCCGAAGAATTGCCGGCGGCTTTGGTGGGCGAGGAATTCGCGGAAGGTCGATTCGTTCAGGAGTTCTTGATCGGTCATGGGGAGGCTCCGAGTCCGAGTTGGGAGGGCGGTTGAAAGCCGAGTTTGCGGTCGTGGGTTTGCGGCGGCGGCATGGCGAACATTTGGTGGAGCACGCCCGCAATTTGCTTGATCTGCCCATCGTGGAGGGCGACCGTTTCGGCGAGTTCCTTGACGATGGTCAGGATCTCCCCCGGCGTCGCGAGGAGCCGACGGAGGCGGACGAACGACCGGATGATTTCGATGTTGACTTCGACCGCCGTCGGGGAGTTCAACACGGACGAGAGCATGGCGACGCCGTGTTCGGTGAAAACCCACGGGAGCTTTCGTCGACCGCCGTGCCCGGAACTTGAAGTCGCAATTTGCGACTTCAAGTTTGCAAACTCTTCCAGAGTCAGTTGATACGCGAAATCGGAAGGGAACCGATTCGCATTTCTTGCGACTTGTTCATTGATTCGCTTGACTGGAACACCGTAGAGTTCGGCTAAGTCGGAATCGAGCATAACCCGTTGACCACGTAGCAGATGAATGCGCGACTCGATGACAATCGGAGTGATCGAGCTTGCAACTTTCTTCGCCTTGGCCATTCGTCGATCTCCCAAGGTCCAACTTGAGGTCACAAATTGTGACTTCAAGATTGCAAATACAACGCTCGTGGTGACTTGTGGTATCGTTTGATATCACAATTTGTGATATCAAACGATTTCGCCGCTACTTGGTCAAGAACTCATCCAAGTTCATCAGTTGGTTGCAGAGCATCGTCCACGCGGCGAAAGTGGCGGGGTCAATCGTCTCGGTCACTTTGGTATCGCCGACGCCGAGCAGCTTCTTCGCTTCCAGAGGCTTCGCCTTGTATCCGGCCATCAGCGCCGTCAGCGATTCCTTCACGATGGCGATTTCGTCGGTGCGGAACGATCGCGAGAGCAATCGCTTGGCGATAAACTCGATGCGCGCTTCGTCGGTCGGTCCCGAACCGATGGCTTTCTCCGCCAGCATGCGGGCCGCTTCGATGAATTGGATGTCGTTGAGCGTCACGAGCGCTTGGAGCGGGGTGTTCGTCCGCTCGCGCTTGACGGTGCAGGTTTCGCGGTTGGGGGCGTTGAAGATCTCCATGCTCGCCGGTGGGGCCGCCCGTTTCCAGAAGGTGTACATGCTGCGGCGGTAGAGGTTCTCCCCGGTGTCGCGGCGGTAATCGCGGGTGTCGCTGCCGGGCATGGCCACGGCCTCCCAAACGCCGTCCGGCTGGTAGGGCTTCACACTCGGCCCACCAATCTTGGGGACCATGATGCCGCTCGCGGCCAAGGCCCCGTCGCGGATCATTTCGCCATCCATCCGGTAGCGTGGTCCGCGCGACAAGAATCGATTGAACGGATCTTTATCCAGCTTTTCCTTGGTCGTCGTTGCCGCTTGGCGGTAGGTCGCGCTCAGGAAGATCGTGCGGAAGAATTCCTTCACGTCCCATTTCGACTGGAACTCGAGGGCCAACCAATCGAGCAATTCCGGATGGCTCGGCATGTCGCCGGTGACGCCGAAGTCGCCGCTCGACTTGACGAGCCCGTTGCCGAAGATTTCCTGCCAGAAGCGGTTGACGTTCACGCGGCTCGTCAACGGATGGTCCGCCTTCAGCAGCCACTGCGCGAAGCCGAGGCGATTCTGCGGCAGATCTTTGAACGGCGGCAGCGCCGACGGCGTGTTCGCGCCGACCTTTTCGCCGCGTTTGTCGTAATCGCCGCGCTTCAAGATGTACGCTTCCGGCGGCGTCTTCTTCTCCACGGAGATGTGGGCGACAGTGCCGCGGGCTTTGATGGTCGCTTCTTCTGCGACCAACTTGCGGTGCTCGTTGGCCAAGTTCTTGTAGTTGGCATCTTGGCTGACGAGCCACCAATTGAAAAGTTCGTCGGTTTCTTGCGGCGTCCGCTTCTCGGCCGACTTCGCGAGCAGTTCGGCCGTGCGCGTGGAGCCGGCGAGCTGCTGGGCTTCGACGCCGGTCAGGCCCCGGTCGAACAGCCGCAAATCTTGGATGCCGACGCCGGAGAGGCGACCGGTGCCGCTGCTGCGCTGGCCGATCTTGAACGGCACCGTCGTGCGGATCGTCGATTTCAGAGTGTCCGACTCGATATCGAACGGCTGCACTTCGCCGTCGAGGTAGATCTTCACACCGGTTGTTTTCGGAGTGCCGTCCCAACTCACGGTCACGTGGTACCACTTCTTCGGTTCGAGCACTTTCTTCGCCACGACTTTGATCGCGTCCGCCGGCCACGCGTTGATGATGTGCGTCCCGATGCGGTCGTTTTGAATCCAGACGTCCCAACCGCGGAAGATGTTGCCTTCGTCCATCCGCGCGAGGAGTGCCCCATTTTTGCCTTTGGCATCGATCGACACCCAAGTCGAAACGCTGAAGCCCTGACCCTTCTCGAAGTCGCCGACGCCCGGCAACTCCACACTCGCGCCCGGCTTCACGGTGAACACCTTCTGCCCGGCCCGGGTCAGACTCCAGTCGTAGCCCTCTTTGAAATCGACCTTCAAAGTCTTACCCCCGGCCGTCGCACCGATCGACTGGCCCTCCCCTTCCGTGAGCGGGGCGTGGAACACCAAGCCCTCCGTCGGAATCTTCCCGGCCAACTCGAACGGCTTCGCGGCCTTGGCCCATGTCGAGAAGTCGAGTTTCGCTTCGGTCTTCCGCGCATCGAGTTTCGTTTTCGCCGCGGTCACGTCTTTGCCGATGCTGTCCCACTTGGCGCGGTCTTCGAGCTTCGGCACGTTGATCACCGGCGGCGTATTGCGGATGTTCCCGTCCATCGCCGCTTGCGTCGTGTTGTTGAAGAACGCGGCCAAGCTGTAGAAGTCTTTGGCCGAGAACGGATCGAACTTGTGGTCGTGGCAAACGGCGCACCCGGCGGTGAGGCCGAGCCACGTCTGGCTGACCGTCTCGGTGCGGTCGCGGTTGTAGAGCACGAGGTACTCCTCGCTGATGGCCCCGCCTTCGTTCGTCGTGATGTTGCAACGGTTGAACCCGGTGGCCACGAGTTGATCGGTCGTCGGATTCGGCAACAAATCCCCGGCGAGTTGCTCGGTGGTGAACCGGTCGAACGTCATGTTCTGGTTGAACGCATTGATGACCCATTCGCGGTAGGCCCAGTTCTCGCGGAAGTTGTCGAAGTGGATACCGTGCGTGTCGGCATAGCGAGCCGCGTCGAGCCAATGGCGACCACGGTGTTCGCCCCATTGCGGCGAGGCGAGCATCTTCGACACATACTTCTCGTAAGCGTCGGCGGCTTTATCGTTGACGAACTCTTCGACGTCTTCGACCTTCGGTGGCAGGCCCGTCGTGTCGAGTGCCAGCCGGCGAGCAATCGACCGGCGATCCGCTTCGGGCGCGAAGGTCAGCCCCTTCTTTTCGAGTTCCGCGAGCACGAAGGCATCGATCGGATTCCGGACGGCTTTGGTGTCCTTCACCGTCGGCACGGCCGGTTTCTTTGGTGCCAGGAATGACCAGTGCAACTCGTATTCCGCGCCTTGGCCGATCCAGTTCTTCAGCGTCTCTTTCTGCTTCGGGGTCAATTTCTTGTGCGATTTCACCGGCGGCATCAAGCCCTCATCGGTCTCCGGGAGTAAAATCCGGGCGATCATTTCGCTCTCGGTCGACCGGCCCGGTTTGAAGGCCTCCTTGGCGATGGCCGCATCGCGCTGATCGAGCCGCAGGCCCGCCTTCCGCGAAGCGCTGTCCGGCCCGTGGCAAGCGAAGCAATTCTCGGAGAGGATCGGGCGGATGTCGCGGTTGTATTGCAGCTTCACCGCGACCGCGGGCTTGCCCGGTTCGGCCGAGATCGACGTCGGAGTCCAATTCAAGCCCAACAGGCCGAGCGCCGCGAGGATTGAACTGAAACCGAGGGTACGCAAGGAGGAAATCATTTCGGATGGCCCTTGGAGCAGGGGATCGAATCGGCGCGGGAAGTTCGGGCGGGTTCTGAATCCTTATTGTAGCCGTATCAGCCGACAAACGGAATGGGGCGAGCACCGCAGCGGTCCGTTTGAGGGTTGACCCGCGCCGCCAATCGGTTCTAGTGAACTCGTCCGCAATCACCCGACGAACGGAGCCTCGCCCATGCGGTTCGGAATCGCACTCGGTTTGATCGTCGCTTCGGCGATCCCCGTTTCGGCCGCGGAGGCGGACTTCAAGACGCCGTATGTTTGGCGTGTGGTGGTGCAGACGCCGGTCCACCCGAGTTTGTCGGCGACCGTGCGCACGCGCCTTTGCCAGGATTTGAAAGCGGCCCTGCTCCCCGTGCTCGGCGAGGAACTCGGCCGCGTCGAGCTGGTCGACCTCCGCGCGGTGCCCGGCAAAGATTGGGAGCCGCTCTGGACCGCATTCGCCGACGCGGGCTGGGACGCCCTCGACAAGCCCGAGGCTCAGAAGCTGACGGGCATCAAAACGCACTTTTTGAAAATCGACATCCGCGACGGCCGGACGTTCCGAATGGAAACCCGCCAGCTCGACGGTTCGACGGGGATTCTCTCGGCCGTCGTGCGCTCGGCGGAAACCCAGAACGCGGACACGCTCGCCCGGTTGGCCGGTTTGTTGATCGGCAAAGATTTCGGACCCGTCGGCATCGTCGAACCGATCAAAGACAACGAGAAGCAGGTCTCGGTGAAATTCCGGGGCGGGCAGCTGCCGGGGTTCGAAGGGAAGGTGCAAACGGGGGACGTGCTCGCGTTCGCCATGGTCGCGGAAGCCCGGGCGAAAGGAAGCGCAAAACCGAAGTCGGACCAACCGCAGCCGTTGGTGGGAAAGCCGCTCACCGCGACGTACCTGCGGGTCGTCAGCAAGATTTCCAACGGTGAGTGCCGTTGCGAGATCCTCACCCGGCTGAACGACCCGTTCCTCAAAGTCCCCGTCGTCGGGTATCGGGCCATGAAGGTGGCAACGCAAGAAGCCAAGGTTCAAATCCGGCTGCTGGACGAACAAGGCAAGCCACCGCCGTCGACGACTTCGCTAGAAATCTGGGCGACCGACAACGGGATCAATTGGAAGCCGACGAACCGCGATACGCTGGAACTGTCGAAAGGCGTCTACACTTCCGGGAAGCCATTGAAAAACGTCGCCTGCGTCGTCGTCCGTGTCGGATCGACCTTGAGCGATCCGCACATCGTGCCGTTGATCCCGGGCGATGAGCCATTCGTGCTCCGCGTCAACATCAACCCGGCGAACATCGAGAGAGCCGAGTTCGAGCAAGCCTGCGAACGGCTGCGGACACGGGTAGCCGACGCTCGGGCCTCGCAGCTCGAGCTGGTCAAAGGATTGAGTCAACTGATCGTCGCCGGCAAGCTCGACGAGGCGCTGGCACGGGCCGCGAAAGGGGTCGAAACGGGGGGTTCGGCCGATCTGTTGCTGAGCGACGAACTGGCGAAACTCAAGAAGGGCAAGTCGGTGAAAGAGGCTTATCCGTCGACTCTGCTGGCGATCAGCGAAGAGCAACTCAAAATCTTACGCTCGGGCAAACCGGAACTCGAAAAGCGCGTGGAAGATCTGCGATTGGCCATCGCCAAATCGAACGATCCCGTCAAATTCGAAAAAGAGTTCCGCGCCAACGAACTCGTCCGGCAGATCCAATATCACGTCGCGCGCGGCGAGGTCCCCGAAGCGGACGCGATCTACGATCAGCTCATCGAATTGACGAAACAGGACGAGATGAAAACCAAGAAGGCCAAACTGCTGGCCGATTGGGCCCCGGCCAACGACGACCACAAGAAAGCCCGCGCCTTTTTGCTAGACGAATGGCGCAAAGCGACCGTCCTCGCCGAGTTCCAACCACTGTTCCCGAAACTGCAACCGACCCTAGATACGCTCGTGAAGAACGCCGACAAACTCGGCCTGCGCAATTTCTTAAGCGCCGTGGGCATCTGCTATGCCCGCCTGCAAGATCAACTCGCCCCGCTCGACGAAAACGCCGACGCGGATCGAACGCTCATCAAAGACTTGAAAGCCTTCGCCGACGAGGTCCGCAAAATCGAGCAAACCGCCGAGGCCGAATCGAAGAAGTTGGAGGAGAAGAAGAATTAGAGCCGACATCACGTTTTCGTAGCGGTCCAGTTTTCTCTTCGCCCCAACGGGGCCGACTTATACAGCCCGGGGCGGAAGCCCCGGGTACCGAGTTTCAGTTCTCTTCGCCCTGAAAGGGCCGACGTCGGGCAAGACGCCCCTTCAGGGCGAAAAAGAGAGAGCATCGGTACCTGGGGCTTCCCCCCAGGCTATAGAAGTCGGCCCCGTTGGGGCGAAGAAGGGTTCAAACTCCATCGGACGATCGCCACAGTCAACCGAGCAGATTTGCCCGCTACGAAAACTCGATGTCCGCTCTAGCCGCGAGACGAAACTCTCTCGTGATTTAGCCGCGAGACGAATGTCGAGCGCGGGCCGAAAATGTCCATTCATCATGAACGAGGTCGTTCCCGTTTCCGCGCTCGACATTCGTCTCGCGGCTAATTCTTCGCATCATTCCGCCGGTTCCAGCACGGCCGTCATCGATCCTTGGCACCTCGGGATGGTCGCGTCGGGGCCGTAGGCGTGGATTTGATCCTGCTTCAATTCCGCGTGTTCGAGGGTCGTCGTCAAGACGATGGCCCGACCGGTTTTGTCGACCATCTCGGCGAGTTTGAAGCCCTTTTCGATCGGGTGCGCGAACAACTCTTTCAGCATCACGATGACGTACTCGTACGAGTGGTCGTCGTCGTTGATCAAGATCACGTGGTAGGGCGGTTGGTATTTCCGCTCCTCGCGGAGTTCCGAATCGGTTTCGGTTTCCGTTTCCACGTCGGGGAATATCGTCGGAGCGGCCATGTGGGGATCATCCGGGATCAGGTCGCGGGGCGCGGGTCGTTGAGTTTGACGCCGGTCGCGGGGCCGCCGGAGGGCGGGTCGACCCGGCCGAAGCAGACGAGGGCGATATCGTCGTTTTGCGCTCGCCCGGCGGCGTGTTTCCGGACGGCGGCCACAACTCGTTCACCGAGGGCTTTGGGCCGCATGTCCACGGTGATCGCACCGTCGCCGAGGACGGCTTTGGTCACGCGCTCCATCTCGAACGACTCCCCGTTCTCGCCGGGCGACAGCGCGTCGGTCACGCCGTCGGTGAAAATCAGCAGCGAATCGTTCGGCTCCAGGGTGACCGTCACGCAGTCGTATTCGAAACCTTCCATGACGCCGAGGGGCAGGCCGGTCTTTTCGGTATCGATGGCTTCGAGGAAATCGGAATTGGCGGACCCGTAGCGCATCGGGTTGAGGTGGCCCGCGTTGACGATGGTGACCCGGTGCGTGACCGGGTCGAGTACCAAAGCGGCGAGCGTCACGAACCGGTCGCCGATGCCCCGGAAGAGCTGGTTATTCAGCACGCCGATGGCTTTGTGGGGTTCGGATTCCGTGAGCATCGAGAAGCGGGCTTCGGCGCTCAGTTTGGCCATGAGCAGCGCCGCCGGGACGCCCTTGCCCGCGACGTCGCCGAGGACGACGGCCAGCAGGTTGCCGGGGAGCGGGATGAAGTCGTAGTAATCGCCGCCGATGGTCTGGGCCGCGCTGTAGAAGCCGAAGAATTCGTACCCCGGCACTTGGGGTAGCGTCTGCGGGAGGAAGCCGAGTTGCACTTGCTTGGCGAGTTCGATTTCGCGTTGGGCCTTCTCGCGCGTGATCAGCATCGCGTGGACTTGCGCCTTCTCGACGGCCACCGAAGCGAGGTTGCCGACGATGGTCAACAGTTTGAGGTCGTCTTCGCGGAACTTCTTCGTGATGTCTTGCGTGTCGAGCTGCAACGCCCCGATGGGCTTGCCGTCCGAGGTTGCCAAGGGCACGCACATCACCGAGCGGATGCGGAACTCCGCGATCGACTGGGCGGCCCCGAGCGCCGCGTCCGACGACGCGTCTTCGCTGAGGTACGCTTGCATCTGGTCGAGGCAGCGGCGGACGATGGTCTTGCTGAAGCGGTCGTCCATCGTGCTGCGGCGGGCTTTGAACGCCTTGGAATAGGGCCGGCCGGCGTCGTCGATCATGATGACGAAGCAGCGGTCGGCCTGCTTGAACACGCCGAAGAGCGTGTCGAGGATCTGCGGCAACAGCGGTTCGAGTTCGAGCATCCGCGACAGGCTCGTGCTGATCTCGAGCAACGCCCGCAGACGCTCGGTCGGCTGGACCTCCAAGAACTGTTGGGCGGCGTTGCGGTTGACCGTGTGCTGGATCGTCGTCATTTCACCGGTGGCTTCCCCCGCGGCCGGATCGGGGAGGTTACCGAGAAAGTTCACCGGCAGAGGAACCGGGGCGACTTGCGTCTCGTCGTGGAAGCGAAAGAGGAAATCGCAGATCTTCAAACGATCTTCGTGCTTGATCGGCACTTTGCCTTCGACGATTTTGTTGTTGAGCAACGTGCCGTTGCGACCGAGGCTCTCGAGGTAGAACTTGCCTTGGCCTTGGGAAATGACAGCGTGTTTGCGGCTGATGGCCTGTTTGCCATCGTCGATGACGATGTCGCATTCGTCGGGCGGGGTCTTCTGTCGCCCGATCGACGTCTTGCCGGCCAACCCCGCGTTCAGCGGGAACGTTTGCGGGGTCACCGTCCCGCCCGGCGACTTGATGAGAATCAGGTTGGGCATGGTGCTTCGGGGGGTGCGGTGCAATGCGGCGGACGCTGGCCTAATCTTATCGCTCGGAACCGGCGTCCGCAAGCGAACGGGAAGATTCGCCCGGAGTGCCGAGCCGCCTACTCCGGTTCTTGCGTCCCGAGGTCGCTCTCGTCCCGCGGGAAGATTACGACCGCCTTCGCGAGCGGCCCCGCCGGCAGGTCGCGGACGGCATCGATCCGCGACCTGCCGATCCCCACCGATCCCCCGATGGAAAGGACATACTCGGCCGCTTACCGGTCGGCATCGGCCGGCGTCGCCCCGCCAGTCGTTGGGACGCGGGCCAGCCGCAGGCCGATGCCGTTCAGCCGGAGCGCGGCCGGGCTGCGGTCGCGGGACACGGCGCGGCAATGGACGGCATCGTTGTACCAGCCGCCGCCCCGGTGGATTTTGTGCGCGGTGCCGTCGTCGATTCGCCCGTCGTCGTCGCACCATTCCCACACGTTGCCGTGCATGTCGTGCAGGCCGAGGGCGTTCGGCGGATACGAGCCGACCCGCGCGGTCCGCTTCAGCGTTCGGGTCGCGTCGATGTTCGCCTGCGCGGCCGCGACCGCCTGGACCGACTTGGCCAGATAGTAATCGAACCCGCTGTCCGCGCGGTCGCACGGCCCGCCGCGGCAGGCGTACTCCCATTCCGCATCGGTCGGCAGGCGGTAGACGAATCCCGGTTCCGCCGTCTTCTCGTTCAGCTGCGCGACGAACGCCCGGCAGTCGTCCCACGACACCGATTCGACCGGGTGACGGGACAGGTCGGTGGCCCGGACGCCCTTGACCTCGTCGCGGCCATTACCGGTGCGGGTGAAGTGGCTCGGATTTTTACCCGCCACCGCCTCCCACTCGGCCTGCGTAACCTCGTACTTGCCGAGGTAGAAGTTATTCGGAAACTCGACCTTCACGTCGCCCCGGCTGCCGCCCACGCCTCCGAGCCACGCCGTCCCTTTGGGTACGCGGACGAACTCCATGTCGAATTTGTTTTTGAATGCTGCGGGCCGGGTGGTGCCCGGCGTCTCCGGCTTGACTTTGAGGTCCGGGTCCGGCGGCTTCGTCACCGGTGTCACCGGCTCGCCGTCCACCACGATCTTCGACCCGTCCGGCACCCCGATCTCGGTGACCGTGCCGTCTTTGTTCGTGATCTTGATGACGGCCGCCGCCGCCGCGCAGAGAAGGAAAGCGAATGCGGAGCCGATCAGCAGCCACGGCAGAGACTTCGTGCGTGCCGGTTTCGGCGTCGTCGGCGCAGCGATCTCGTTCGAATCTTCGGCGGCGATGTCGGCGAAGGCACTTTCCGGATTCGCCGTCACTTGCATCGGCACATAAACGGCTTGGGGATAGGCCGACTGCAGCCCGGCGATCGACGCTTCCCTCTCGATTTCCCGGATCAGGTCCACCACATCGTCCGCCGTCTGCGGTCGGTCGGCGGCCCGCTTCGCCAGCAGTCGGTGAATCACATCGGCGAGTTCCACCGGCACCTCCGGATTCAGCTCGCGCACCGGCGTCGGCTCCTCGGTGGCGAGCGCCGTGAGGATCGCCATGACGTTCGATCCTCCGAACGGCAGGCGTCCCGTAACGAGGCGGTAGAGCACGGCGCCCAGACTGAAAAGATCGGTGCGGCCGTCGACTTTCTGACCGCGCGCTTGCTCCGGGGACATATACGCCGGCGTGCCGATGACCGCGCCGCTCCGGGTCAGCTCGGCTTGGGAATCGACGGGGCGAGCGAGACCGAAATCGAGCACCTTCACCCGGCCGTTCGGCGCTTCGAGCCAGAGGTTGCCCGGCTTGATGTCGCGGTGAACCAAGCCGATGGCGTGGGCCGCCGCGAGGCCCGCCGCCGTTTCCCGGCCGATTGCCAAGATCTGGGGGAAGCTCGGTGCCCCTTTCTTTTGCAAGTATTCGTCGAGCGGGTAGCCCTGCAAGAATTGCATGGCGATGAAGGGGACGCCATCGCGCTCGTCGGCTTCGTACACGGTCACGACATTGTCGTGCGTGATCTGCGCGGCGGCGCGGGCTTCGCGCAGGAAGCGCGCCTTGGCCGAGGGGTTTGCGGCGAACTTCGGCAGCATCACTTTCAACGCGAGCTTGCGCTCCAGGCGTTCGTCGAGCGCGAGGTAAACTTCGCCCATACCACCGTGGCCGAGGCGCATCAGAATGCGGTACGGCCCGAGTCGGCCGAGTTCGCCGAGATTTGGGGACGGTGGGAAGACCGGGGACGGCTCGACTCCGCCGGCCGTTTCATCGGAGTCCATGGCGTAGGATGGGACCTGGGTCACCGACGCCGTGACTCCGAGGGCATCCGACTGGCGAAGGGGGACGGTCGTAGCGGTTCGCCTTGATCGAAGGACTTGTGTAATTCATTACCGGAACAGCCTCGCCGACGCAATCAGACGGTCTCTCGTCGGTCCTTTCCGTGGGCCTCGCTTCGGCTATGGTAAAGCTAGGTTCGCCCCCCTTCCCGACCCCGTGGCCGCGATGATCCTTTCGCCGGAACAATACGCGTCGGTCCGGTCCGCGCTGGATGCCGACCTCGGTTGGTTCGCGCCGGAGTTGATCGTGGCGGGGACCATTCTGCTCTCGCTGTTCCTGAGAATCTTCAAACCGTTCGACCGCATCCACCTGAATACCGTGGCCGTGTGGCCACTGCTGGCGGCGCTCGGGTTCCTCGGTTTGCAGTGGTTCGACCTCTTCCACGGTCTCCGCGGCGGGCCGGCCTTTACCGGGTTGTTGAACCTCGACGCCTTCGCCACGTTCCTGCGGACGCTGCTCGTTCTGTTCGCGCTCGGCGCCCTCTGGCTCGGGGGCATCACGGGTCTGCCCGACCGCGAAGACTCGGCCGACTACCTCGTTCTCCTGTTGGGCGGCACCCTCGGCATGATGGTAATGGTCTCGGCGAACCACCTGATGATGGTCTTCATCGGCCTCGAGATGGCGAGTCTGCCCTGCTACGCTTTGTCGGGGTTTTTGAAGGGCCGCAAAAGCGGGAGCGAATCGGCCCTCAAGTACGTCTTGTACGGCTCGGCCGCGTCGGGAGTCGCCCTGTACGGCATCAGTTTGTTGATGACCCAATTCGGCACGGGATCGCTGACGGGGATCGCCCACGGCTACGCCGAACTGGCGAAAGGCGGCGGGATCGACGGCCTCACTTGGGCCGCTACGGCGATGCTGCTCGTCGGGTTCGCTTTCAAACTCTCGGCGGTGCCGTTTCACTTCTGGCTGCCGGATGTGTTCGAGGGCGCCGCCGCGGAGGTCGGGGCATTTCTGTCGGTCGCCTCCAAAGCCGCGGCGGTGGGGCTGACCGCGCGATTCTTGCTGATTTTGCAGCGGGAAGTCGGCCCCGTCGATCCGTCGCTGCTGCCGCGGTCCATCGGTGTCGTTCTGTTGGTGATGGCGATGCTGACGATGTCGCTCGGCAATTTGGCCGCGCTCGGGCAGACGAATTTGAAACGACTCTTATCCTACTCGACCATCGCGCACGCCGGGGTGCTGTTGCTCGGCTTGGCGATCTTCACGACGGAGGGCGTCGCGGCGACGCTTTATTACCTCGCGGGTTATTTGCCGACGAACTTGGCCGCGTTCGGGGTCGTCGCCATCCTGCGGAACCGCGCCGGCATCGAAACCCTCGACGGGCTCCGGGGGCTTTGGAATCGATCCCCCGCCCTGGCCGGAGCGCTCGCGGTGGCCATGCTCAGTTTGCTCGGGTTGCCGCCGCTGGTCGGCTTCGCGGGGAAGTTCCAAATCTTCGCGGCACTCTACGACGCGGGACGGATCCACCCGGATCAATCCGTGATCTGCACGGTCGCGCTCGCGGTCGCGGTGCTGAACACCGCGGTGAGCGCCGGCTACTATTTGAAAGTGTTGAAGCTTTGTTTCTTGGACGACACGGTCGATGGGGCCGAGCCGATCTTTTTGGGAAACTCGGCCGGGGCGTTCCTCGGACTGCTGGGGATTTCGATATTCGTCCTCGGCATCGCCTGGAATCCGGTCGTGATGTTCACGACCCGCGCCGTCGCCGGCATGGGCTAACGCTGTGGAACTCGGCGCCGCCCCGAAGAAGACCGTTGCCATCCGGCGCTGTTCTTGTGAGACTGACACTCGCCCCGATTCGGAACCCGCCGGGGCGTTTCACCACCTTCCGCGAGGTCATGCGATGCGTCTCCCCCGTTCGCCGTTGGCTCTTTCGATCCTGCTGTTCGCCGCGGCGCCCGCACTCCGCGCCGACGACACCAAAGAATTCCTCGACCCCGCGAACTGGATCGGCAACCCCGACATCTGGAAGGTCGAGGGGACGTCGATCGTCGGGGAGACCAAGAAAGACCCCGGCTTCAACACCTTCTTCTGCAGCAAAGCGAAGTACGGCGACTTCGAACTGACCTGCAAAGTGAAGCTCACCGACGGCGTCGGCAACAGCGGCTTCCAGATCCGCAGCAAGCTGGTGGACGAGAAGAAGTTCGTCGTCCACGGGCCGCAGGTGGACATCGGCAAAGGCTACTGGGGCAGCCTCTACGGCGAAGGCGTCGGCGGCATGATCCAAGCGTCCGATGCGAAGTCGATCGAAAAATTCGTCAAAGAGAAAGACGTCAACGAGTATCACATCGTCGCCAAGGGGAACAAGATCACGATCAAAATCAACGGCGAAGCGATGGTCGACGGCGACTTCCCGAAACTCAAAGACGGCAAACCGTTCCCGGCCGAGGGCATCATCGCCCTGCAAGTCCACACCGGCTATCCGAAGATGAAGATCGAGTTCACCGACATCAAGTTCACGAAGTCGAAGTGAGCTTGATCCGCCCATCCGAGCCGGAAGTGTGAGCGACGCCTGCGTTCAAAACGTCGCTCACGCTTCCGGCTCAGACGATCAGATCCGCACTTCCGGATTGACGATCATCTCCGTCGGCCAACTCTTTTCGATCAGCAGTTTGTGAATGCCGACGGCGGCTATGTGCGCCATATCGAGCCGCGATTGCACATCGACCCCGGCCGTGTGCGCTGTGAGGAGCACGTTGTCGAGGGTCAGCAGCGGTGTACCCACCGGCGGTTCGTCGACGAAAACATCGAGCCCGGCCGCCGCGATCCGTTTCGATTTCAACGCTTCGAACAAATCGATTTCGTGTACGACTTCGCCGCGCGACGTGTTGATGAGGTGCGCCGTCGGTTTCATCCGGTTCAGCGTCCGCTCGCAGATCAGGTTGTGCGTCTCGGCGGTCTTCGGCACGTGCAAACTGACGATGTCGGCGCGCTCAAAAATCTCGTCCTGCGACACCATCGCGATGCCGTGTTCCTTGGCCCATGCGCCGTCGATGTACGGATCGCAGGCGATCACGGGCATGAGGAACGCCTGCGCCCGCAGGGCTACCGCTTTGCCCGTGCGACCGAGGCCGACGATCCCGAGGAGCCGGCCCCGCAGCGGCATTTGCGCCACCCGCGGCCACGCGCCCTCTTTGATCCGGTTGTGCTGCATCGTCAAATTTTTGGCGAGCGCGAGCATCAGCAACAGGGCGTGCTCGGCCACGGCGTCGTGGTTGGTGCCGGGGGCGAACGTCACGACGACGCCGCAATCGGTGGCGGCTCGGAGGTCGACGCCGTCGTAGCCGACGCCGGCGCGGGCGATGACCTTCAACCCCGCGGCGGCGGCTTTCTCGATGACGGCGCGGGTGTACGGCTCCGAACCCGCGAGGCTGGCGATGCAGCCGGGGAGTTGCTCGAGCAACTCGGGCACGGTCATCTGCGCGAGCCGCTTCGGATAAACGAGTTCGAAGTTCGCCTCGAGGACCGGAGCGTACGACTGCGGAATTTCGCGCATGGGCGCCGGCGCGATCAGGACTTTGGGAAGCATGGCGTCTCCGGGGATCACTTCTTCGGGAGGAACTTCTCCAAACCTTTTTTGATGAAGTCTTCCGTCGCGTCTTTAGCGTATTCTTTCAAGGCGCCGCGCATCGTCTCGGCCACGAGTTTCTGGAACGTAGCCGGGTCGAGTTGCGGCTTGGCCAACGTCCCCGTGATGGCGATCTTCACCGATTGTTTGGCGAGCGCATCGCGCACGCGCGGTTGATCCCCCGGCACCAGCGCCGACGCGAGTTTCCCGTTCAACGGCACTTCCAAAATCAACGCGAGGCTGCCATCGACGCCGACCGATCCGGAAGTCTTGACCGTGAATCCGTCGATAGCGATGGCGAAATCGCTGTGGTACACCCGGCCGTCTTTGAAGGTGATCGGCACCCGCTGATCCTTGGTAAGTTGCAACTTCAGCGGCTTCGCGCTCAGCAGTGCCGCGATCTTCGCGACGACCGGCCCCGGCGACACTTCCGCTTCGTGGATCAGCAGCGTACCCACCAACGCCCCTTTCGCCGGGTCGGTCAACGGGATGCGGTTCTCCCCGAGTTCGAACGAGATCGTCCCTTCGGCTTGGGCGACGTTGGCGATCGCCGGGAGGGCGTAACCGACGGCCTCGGCGCAGGCCGCCGGGGAGAGTTTGGCCTTCTCGACCACGGTGCCTTTGGCGAAGGTCAAGTCGTAGAAACGGTTCAAGGCCAGCGTCGGTTCCAAGTGGACGCGGCCGCTCCCGAACGTGGCGTCGACGCGGTTCAACTTGACGAGGCCCTTGTCGATGTTCGCTTTCAATTCCGCTTCGCCCACGTCGAAGCCGTAGGCTTTCAGCGACGTCCAACCCACGGCGGCATTCCCCGTGAGGTGATCGAGATTCGTCGCCGGCTCGCGGCCGACGCGCACGGCGACATTCTTTCCGCCGTCGGTTAAGTTCCCGGACACCGCGAACGGCTTCGTGCCCCTACCGGCGGCCCGACCGCTTTGGCCGAGGTACTCCTTCAACTGCGGTTCGATCTTCGCGAGGTCGTAGGTGAGGTGGCCTGTCAGGTTCAGATCCATGTCCGTGGAGAGCCTCGCCAAGCTTCCTTCGGCTTCGATGGCGAAGCCGTCGCGGGCGATATTCGTCGGCTTCAATTGCGCCGAATCCCCGCTGAAATCGTAGGTGCCGCCCCCTTTCAGCGTGATCCACGGCTCGGACCACGTCGGCTTCGCGGCGGTACCGTACGAGAAGTTCTCGACTTTCAAATCGGCGTCGATCGTGGCGGAAGAAGCATTGGCTCGGATCGTCGCGGTCCCTTTGGCGATCCCGCGAATGACGTCGGCCCCGGCGGGATCTTTTTGCAGTTTCAACGACCGCTGCACCGGTTCGAGAACCACCGCGTGGACCGTGATGGGCCCCGCTACCCCGTAGCCGAGTTTGTCGTCCCGGGCGACGTCGAGTTTCGCCGACGACAGGCCGATGGTGGCGGTCCACAATTGCGCGTCGGTCAGCGAAAGCGCCCCGGTCGCGCGGTCGTAAGTCGCTCCGGTCGACACCATCATTTGCGCTTCGTCGAACAGAAAGTCGGCGCCCGCGAGTTTGGCGTCCTTCAATTCCAAGCGGAGCTTTTCACCGACGAGATGGGTCGGGTTTACGACCACCGTACCGGTCAAGACGCCGTGCGCGGCCAAGGTTCGTTTCGCGTCGCGGATGTCGAGTCGATCGAAATCGACTTTCGCCTCGATCGCCGTCGCGGCGGCATCGGGCACCGGCTTGGAATTCAAGCGGAAGGTGCCGCCGCCCGCCAGCGAGATCGCCCCGAGATCGACGAATTGACCCAGTTGGGTCGCGAGGCGTTTCAGGTCGAATCGGCCCGCGACCGAAAAAGACTCGAGCCGGCCCCGCCCCGCGATGCTGAGGAATTCGGATTCGACCAATAGATCGTCGAAGTCGGGCCGGCCGTCGGCGAGCAAGCGTCCGCGGAATTTGGCTCGCAACGGCGTCTTCCAAGCCAAGATTTGCCCGCCGCGTTCGGCTTCGAAATCGCGCGTTTGCAGTTCGCCGGCCCACACCGCCCCGCCCTCGCCCGCTTCGCTATTCAACGTCACCCCGAGCGACCCGCGTTTGAGAACGGTGTCGTCGCGGATGCTCATCAGCTTGGGCAACAGCGCGGCCAGTTTCGCGAGATCGACGTTCGCACTCGCGGCGATTCCGGGCTGTTTCAAGAGTTCGTCCGCATCGAAATTCGGATCGAATCGACCCGCGAGACTGGCGTCGCCGACATCGCACAGAATCCGCAGCGACTTCACGTCGATCCGCCCGCCGGGGAGCGTCGCGACCTCGCTGCGGAGCAGAGCGATCGTTTTGAAGGCCAGCGTTTCCCCCTTCAACCCCGGTGCCCGGACCGCCAAGTCGGTGACGTTGGCCGCACCGGAGAATTCGATTGACATCGGCTTGTCAGCGGAGAGGCTCCACTTCCCGCGCACGTCGGCGGTCAACGCGCCGCTCACGGATAGTCCGGCCCCGAAGCGCGGCAGGATGGGGTCGAGCGCGCTCAGCGGGAACGTCGCGGCCGTCAGTGTCACGCCGGTGTCGGTGCCGAGTTGCACGGTGGCGTCGAGCTTGCCCCCGTCCGCGGCTTCGGCCGCAATGCGGATTTCCATCGGCTCGGTCCGCGACTTCGGACTGCGGTACGCAAAGGTGACGTTCTGCAACTGAGTATCCGGCGCGCCCTTCAGCGTGACCTTGCCGTTCGTCGCCTCGATGGCGAACGCGAGCCGTTCGGGTTTCGGCGGGGCGCCGTCGTCTTTGGTGTAATTCGCGATCCACTCTTCGACGTTCGTCCGGCCGTTTTCCACGGAAACGATCACGTCCGGCTCGTGGACGTGAAAGGTGCCGAGGTCACCCTTCTGGAAGGCGAGTTGCCAGAGGGTTTTCGAGGTCGTCAATTTGGGCGCCGTCACGGCCACCCGGCCCGAGGGTTCGGTCAAGGTCACGTTCCGGAATTCGACCGTGCCGAACCAACTCATCGAGGCGCTCTCGGAGCGTACTTTGCCGTTGAAATCGGCCAGAGCCGAATCGACGATTCGGTCGCGCAGGCTCGTCCGGGCGATGATCGCGGGGGCGAACCAGACGAGTGCGAGAAGCAGCACCAAGAGGCCGAAGGCGATGCGCCCGAGCCTGCGGCGTCTCCGAGGAGGGGCGGGTATTGGGATCGGTTCCGCCATGGTGGAGAGTCCTTCGCCGTTCGATACCGTGCGTCCCCAGTATCCGCCGGATATCGGCCGGGCGTCAATGGCGATGGGGGAATGGAAACGGATGACTCAATACCGGCTGGCGATCAGGACGATGTTTTGCCCGCCGAAGCCGAAGCTGTTGCTGAGGACGTGGCGGATACCCGCTTTCTCGCGGGCCGTGTTGGGCACGTAGTCGAGGTCGCACTTCGGGTCGGGCGTTTCGTAATTGATCGTCGGCGGCAAGACACCCTGTCGCATGGCGAGGATGCTGATGATGAGTTCGACCGCGCCGCCGGCGGCGATCAAATGCCCGAGCATGCTCTTGGAACTCGAGACGGGGATGCCGTAGGCCGCTTCGCCGAGGGCCGTCTTCAGCGCGAGCGTTTCGATTTCGTCGTTGGCCTGCGTGCTCGTGCCGTGGGCGTTGACGTAGCCGATGTCCGCAGGCTGCAACCCGGCGTTGCGGAGGGCGTCGCGCATCGCGCGGATCGCCCCGCGGCCTTCGGGGTGCGGGTCGGTCATGGCGTGGGCGTCGCCGGTGGTGCCGTAACCGGTGAACTCGGCGTAGATGGTCGCGCCGCGGGCTTTCGCGTGTTCGAGTTCTTCCAAGATCAACATGCCGCTGCCTTCTCCCAACACGAAACCGTCGCGGTTGAGGTCGAACGGCCGGCTGGCTTTTTGCGGCGCCGCACCGCTGGTGGAGAGCGCCGTCAGCAGGTTGAATCCCGTGACACCGAAGGGTGAAATCATGCTGTGGGTGCCCCCGGCGACCATCGCCTCGGCGTCGCCGTAGCGGATCGATTCGGCCGCTTCGCCGATGGCTTGGGCGCTGGCGGCACACGCCGTGAGAGTCGTGCAGTTCGGCCCGCCCAGATCGAACTCGTCCGCGAGGTGGGCACTCGTCGTGTTCATCTCCCCCTCGGCTTCGCGCGGCCCGTGGAGCAATCGCGACAGGTGTCCCGTGACTTCGCCTTGGTTCACCTTGTACCCGCTCGCATCGACGGACAATTTGCACGCGGCCAACACCGAATCGAAATCCTCGGCCCCTTCGCCGACGCCCAGATAAATGCCGAGGCGCGAGCGGTCGAAGTCGGTCGTCTTCAACAACCCCGCGTCGGCGAGGGCCTGATTCGCGGCGGCGAGGGCGAAACGCGTGTTGGAACCGCAGGCTTGATACCGGCCGACATCGGCGACGTACTTTCCGAGATCGAGGCCTTTCACTTCGGCCGCGAACGACGTGGGGAACTGCCCCGCCGGGAAGTGCGTGATCGGCACGACGCCGCTTTTTCCTCCGAGGAGGTTCGCGAACATCGCGGACACGGTGTGCCCCAGGGGCGTCATGACGCCCATGCCGGTGACCACGACGCGGCGCCGGGGCAAATTCATTCCCATCGTTTCACCACCACGGCGGCGCATTGGCCCATATCGGTCACGCTCAGTTTCACCGCGTATGGTTTGGTCACGGCCACCGGCGCTCCGGTCGTTACGTTCACCGGACAATCGTCGTCGGGATTCGCGTAGTTCAAGGTGCCGGGGAGTTGGCCGTGGGTCAGAGCCAACACGCTCGCGGCGAGTTCGATCAATCCGGACGCGGCCCCGGAGTTACCGAGGTGGCCTTTGGGTGCGAACACCGGCACGTCGCCGAAGACCTCGCGGATGGCACGGGCTTCCCAAGCGTCGAGTGAGCGCGATCCCCGCGCCGCGGCATTCACATGGCCGATGTCCGCCGGGTCGACGTCGGCATCGTGGAGGGCATTGCGGATCACTTGCGCCAAACCCTTCCCGGTGCGTCCTTTGTCGAAGCCGCTGGCGAAGCCCACGAGTTCGGCGAGGATCTTGGCCCCGCGTTTTTGGGCGAACTCGAGTTCCTCCAAACCGAACACGGCCGCGCCTTCGCCGACGGCGGTCCCGTTGCGTGCCGCATCGAACGGCTTCACGGCGGTCGCCGGGTCGGCCGTCGGTTCGGTTACAAGTTCTTGGAACAAACCATGGCGGGCGATGGCGACCGGGTTGATTTTGGAATCGCAGCCGCCGACGAGAAAGAAATCCGCGGAGTCGCGCGCCAAAAGCCGAAAAGCTTCGCCGAGAGCGAGCAATCCCGCGGTGTCGGTACTCGTGATGCTGTTGTTCGGCCCTTGGGCATCGAACAGAATGCTGACGTGACACGCGGGCATGTTCGGCAGGTACTTCAGCATCCAGAGCGGGGGCACTTGTTTGATGCCCTCGCGGCCCCAGATACCGTAATCGACCTCGGGCGGATCGCCGACGCAGCTCGTCTGGGCACCTTTGCACAAATCTTCGAGTTCGGTGGCGACCATGACGCAGCCGAATTCGACGCCGAAGCGAAAGGGGTCGATTTGACCTTTCTGCAACCCGGCGTCGGTCATTGCCAACTGGGCCGCGCACAACCCGAGACGGATGGTGTGGGCCATCTTGTTGAGGCTTTTGCGCGTGTCCTTCATCGCGGCGGTGATGATCTTCTTCGGGTCGAAATCCGGGAGTTCCCCGGCGATGGGACACTTCAACGCGGACGGATCGAACGATTGAATCCGGCGGATACCCGAAGTGCCGGCGCACAGGGACGCCCAGTACGCCTCGGGGGTCGACCCGATCGGCGTCAGCAATCCCATCCCGGTGAACACGGCCCGTCGCGCTGGCATTGTCATCTCTTGGTGGTGTCGAGATCCGCAGTGTCGTCACCGAGCGTTAGAAAAGCAACCGCGCCCACGAGCCACCGGGCTTGTCCCGGTGGAGTTCCAGCAATTCATTCCCCTCCGGGACAAGCCCGGTGGCTCGTAAAGGCATTCCTTTCCCGACATTCACTAATCCGCTGAGACTTCGCTCGCAGCACTCAACTCCGGGGTCTTTGCTGCTGCCAATTTTGCCAATCCCAGGAGGTGTTGCAGCTCCCCGCTGAAAACGAAGTTTTGATCGCCGAAGACTTGCGCGCTGCGGCTGTGGTCGAGGTGCGCGAAAAAGATCTCCGCCTCGGCGATCAACCGGGTCCCGCAATGCACGGTGCCGCGGACGACGGCCCCTTCTTTCTTCAAGTCGAGGATATCGGTCTTGTACGTGAGTTGTTCCCCGGCCATCGCTTCGCCGGTAAACTTGGCGAACGGGATCTTGGCGAGTACGACCTTCTCGCGGAATTGATTGACTTCGCCGACGAGGATCCCGCCCGTTTGTGCCAGCCCTTCCAAGATCAGAGGTGCCGGCATGACGGGGAATCCGGGGAAATGCTCCGCGAAATGATCCTCGGCATGGCTGAGGCATTTCGTCGCGGTGGCCGATTTCCCGGGTTCGAAGGCCGTGAAACGATCGATCCAAACCCAACGCATAGCGACTAACCCCGCCGGATAAGAATCGAAGACGAACCACAGAGGCACAGAGACACCGAGAAGACAAATTCATTGATTCAAATCATTCTTGTTGCATTCTCGGTGTCTCTGTGCCTCTGTGGTTAATTCTTTTGATTCAACTTGGACTGGATGTACTTCGTGATCAGTTCGACCGTGAAGAGGTCGCCGATCAGTTCGAACTTCGGGTTCTTCTCGAATTTGGCGATGTCGGCGTAGGGCATCTTCGTGCGGAGTTCGTTCAGCCCGTCGGCCGTGAGCACGCCGTTTTGAATCAGTTTGGGATCGCCTTGGAAGATCGACTCCGGGAAGAGTTCGTTCCGGTCGATCTTCAGACCGAATTCGCGCTCGAGGCGGAAGACGATATCGAGGAAATCGATCGACTCGGCGTTCAAATCCGCTTGCAAGCGCGAGGTCAATTTCACGTCGTCTTCGTCGGCGCCGAGGGCGTCCACGAGTTGGGTTTTGACCCGCGGGAAAATCTCGTCCAGAGTCATGAAGCCAGTCCTCTCCACCGCGGGGTTGGCCGTGAGAGTGGCCCGACCGCGCGGAAATTCGGTTACGCGACGGTGGCGCCCAAGCTCAAGCCGCCGTCCACGGTAATCAGTTGCCCGGTGACGTACCCCGCCGCCGGCGAACACAAAAACAGCACCGCGTTGGCGATGTCTTCCGGCTTTCCGAGCCGCTTCAGCGGGATCATCTTCTTGATGATGTCGCCCGCTTTATTCCGCACCGCTTCGCTCATGTCGGTTTCGATGAACCCCGGCGCCACGGCGTTCACCGTGATATTCCGCGATCCGAATTCCACCGCCAAGGCCCGCGTGAAAGCGTTGATCGCCCCTTTGCTGGCCGCGTAGTTCGTCTGCCCGGCGTTCACGTGCTCGGCCGCAACGCTCGAGATATTCACTATTCGACCGGAACGCTGCTTGAACACCATCTGATTCGAGACGGCTTTGCAAAAAGAGAACGTCCCGTTGAGGTTCGTGTTCATCACGGTGTGCCAGTCGGCAGCGTCCATCCGCACGAATAGGCCATCGCGGATGACACCGGCGTTATTCACCAGAATATCGACCCGTCCCCAATCCGCCAGCACCGCGGCGACGATGCGCTCGGCCGTGGTCGGTTCGGCGACATCGCCTTGGATCGCCTTGGCAACTCCGCCGGCGGTCGCGATTACCGCTTCGAGCGCCTTCGCGGCGTCTTCGCTCCCTTTGTAGACGAAGGCGACCTTCGCGCCGGCCGCGGCCAAAATCTGGACGCAGGCTTTGCCGATTCCCCGGCTGCCGCCCGTCACAATCGCCACTTGATCGTTTAGGAGCATGGATCGTCTGCGTTCTCAGGTCGGGGTCGGGGTGAGTTCGCCCGTGAGCAGAGCCCACCGGGCTTTCCAATGCTTCAGCAGTTGTTCGTCGGCGGCGAGTCCCGCCGGGCCGCGCTCCGCCAAGTTGTATCCGTGCAGGACGAACTGGGCGGAAATCGTCGATGCCCCGGCGTCGTCCGAGCCTTTGCCTTTGAAGGTGACGCTGGTTCCGTCCGACTTCACCCAGTCGACCGCGATGTCCATCCGCCGACCCGGTTGGAGAAAAGTCCCGTATTTCACGTTCTTCACTTCGCGGAGGACGATCACCGAATGTTCGTAACCGCTGGTCGATCGCCACAGCCACGCACCGGCTTCGGTGAGGGCTTGCAGCATCAGCACGCCCGGCATGACGGGGAAACCGGGGAAGTGATCGGCCAGGTATTCCTCCCCGAGAGCTAGGAACTTGCAGCCGCGCAGGAACTTCCCCGGTTGGTGCGCATCGATCCGGTCGAGGAGAGTGAACCGCATGCCGAAAACCGCCCAAATTCCCCGGACACCCCACGCTGGAGAAGAGAGAATATACCGGTGTCGAACCATCCGGACAAGGCCGCGCGGGCATCGTGCCGGAGGGGAAGTGTTTTGTCAGCGGACTTCGTTGTAGCGCCAGATCGGCACGTTCGGTGGCAAGTGCCCCAATATGAAGGCTTCTTCGCCGATCGCCTCTTTCAGTTTCCGCAGCGCCGCCCGCCGGACGGT
>JAYSYN010000253.1:0-32291 GCA_043727575.1 Fimbriiglobus sp. | reverse complement strand
AGCGGGCCATGTTGCGCGCGGTCGCCGCGATCAGCAACAGTATCACCGGAACCAGCGGCAGCAGCGTCGCGATCAGGTACGCCCGGCCGGGGTGCTCGACGAAATCGAAAGGGTTGAACACGCGCTACCCTTTCGATTCGTTGGCTCGGTCCACGTCGACTGTGGCGTGGTTGTTGTAGAAGTTCAAGAAAATGGCGAGCGCCACGGCCGCTTCCGCCGCGGCCAGCACGATCACGATCACGGCGAAGACCTGCCCTTCGATCCGCAAGCTGGGGACGAATCGCGCCGCCGCGACGAGGTTCAAATTCGCGGCGTTCAGGATCAATTCGACGCCCATGAGCAGGCCGATGGCGTTGCGCTTCGTGACGAAGCAAGCCACGCCGCAGGCGAAGAGGAACGCGGCCAATATTTGGAACGGCGTGAGCCCGACTTCACCCATGCGCCCCCCCGCCGGAAATGGGGCGTCGCTTCGCACGGGCCAAGTACGCCGCCGCGATCAGCACCACGAGTAGGTGGATCGAGACGATTTCAAACGGCAGCATGAAGGCCGTACCGCGCTCGTCCGGGACGCCGAGAAAGGCGGCGCCGAGCGGCCCTGCGCCCGGCAACGTATCCCCTTCGGGCACCGGCGGGCGCGCGGCCCGCAACGAGAAGGTCGCCAGCGCGGCGAACAGCAGACACGCGAGCGTCCCGCCGAGGATCCATTCGACCGGCTTGGTGCGGATCCCGGCGAAGGGGCCTTGGTTCGTGATCATCACGCCGAAGACCATGAGGACGAGGGTGCCGCCGACGTAGACGATGAGCTGGGCCGCCCCGAGGAATTCGGCACCGAGCAAGAAATAAGTGACCGCAACGCCGATCAGCGCGGCCAGCAACCAGACCGCCGCCCGGACGATGCTGCGCGAGAGCACGACGCCCAGTGCACCGAAAGCCGTCGTCGCGGCGACGATGAGGAAAAGCACGACCGGGAGGGACATCGTCGGCCGCATCGGGGAGGAGGAAAAGCCGGGTCGCCGTTGGCAGAACCGGCACGGCTCGGTATGGGATAATCGGTGGGGGCAGGGAATGCAAGGGACCGCGCGGCGGTTGGCGAAAGTTTCGCCGGAGGGTCGGATTCCGTGGATGCGGCCTCGCCCGAGTTGAGTGCGCTCTTGAAGCGGTGCCGGGAAACCCCGGCGGACGACATGCCGCGCCTCGTGCTGGCCGATTGGCTCGACGAAACCGGGGACGCGGATCGGGCGGCGTTCATCCGCGTGCAGATCGCCCTGAGCCACCCGAGTGCCGACTCCGGGCGCCAACGGGAGTGGAAGGCGCTCGAACGGGCCCTGCTGGCGGCGCACGCGGAAGAATGGACTGGCGAACTCGGTCCGATCCTGAACGGCTTGCACTACGGCCGCGACTCCAACCGGGGCCTCGCGCCGTTCCCGCCCAGGACTCAATCGGCCGTGGTGCGGAACCTCCCGTTTCGGCGCGGACTCTTGGGGGTTTGTTTCGTCGAGCCGACTTGGTTGCTCGACCCCGCCCTGCGAGCTTGGATGCGCTCGCCCGCCGGGGAGTGGCTCGAACAAGTCGGCTTGGTCGGCATGACCCCGGACGCGTTCGCGCGGATCGAGATTCCGACCGAGTATACCGGGCGGATCGACTTGCACCTGCGGAAGCGCGGCCAGGAATTCGACCCGCTCGCTTCCTTCGGCCCGGGCCGGTTGAGTTCCCACGACGAATTCAGCCCGCAAGATTGGCGGTATTTCTTCGACCGACCGTCGTTTCAGACGGTCCGTTCGATCTCGGCCGAAGCCGGGGTCACCTTCCTCCGCGCGCTCGGCGAGGCCGATGTGGCCCGACTGGTCGAACTCGAATTCCGTTGCATGGCCGAGAGCGTCGATCTCGCCCGGATCGTGGCGACGATCCCGTTCGAGTCGCTGGCCTCGCTCGATTTCGGACGGGTGACCCCGGCCGCCCTGCGCGAGATCGTCGCGTCCCCGTACCTGCGAAACCTCGCGGAGTGGAATCTCATCGGCAGCCCCATCGGCGACGCCGGGATGATCGCGCTGTGCGAGTCGCCGCTGGCAAATTCGCTGACCGCGGTGAGCTTCCCGAATACGGAGATCGGCGACTCGGGCCTGCGGGCGCTGGTACGGTCGCCGATCTTCGCCAACATGAACTCGCCGAGTTTGAACCTGATGATGAACCGCATCGGCGACGCCGGGGTGCAAACACTCGCCGAGAGCGAGAATCTGCTGCGCTACCGCGAGTTGGTGCTCCGGGAAAACCATTGCGGCGACGGGGCCGCCGCGGGGCTCGCGGCGAGCGAGTTCGCCGCGAACCTCACCTACGTCGATTTTTGGAAGAACCACCTCGGCGACCCCGGGGCCGTCGCGCTGGCGGAGTCGCCGCACTTGAACAAGATCGTCGACTTGTGCGTGAAGGAAAACGCCATCGGCCCCGACGGCGCGGCGGCGCTCTTCGAGCGATTTGCCGATCGGGCCAAGGTTTGAGGATGCCTGGGTGGTTCATCCGACTCAAAATGCGACGGTTCGATTCGGACAGGCCTGGAGGCCTGTCCTACGAGGGGTCGATCCGCGTCTTTTGTAGGGGCGGGCCTCCAGGCCTGTCCCGATTACGGAAACGGGGGGCGTCCCCCGCTCAGTTGCAAATCCACGGTGGCCGCGCTCCGTCGGTTCGTATCGGCCTGTCGCGAATCGGCGTGCGGTGTACGATGAGAACGTAGTTTCTTCGGATGCCGATGCGGTGATCAGTCCATGCCCGATTCCCCGCCGCGATCGGTGACCGTCCCCGAATTCCGCCGCGCCCGCGCGGCCGGCCGCAAGCTCGCGGTGGTCACGGCCTACGACTTCACATCCGCACAGATCGCCGAAGCCGCCGGGGTCGACTGCATCCTCGTCGGCGATTCCTTGGGCATGGTCGTACAGGGGCACGCCACGAGTTTGCCGGTATCGCTTGCCGAAATGGTTTATCACACGCGGATGGTCGCGCGAGGGTCGAAGCGGGCGTTGATCGTCGCCGATCTCCCCTTCGGCAGTTATCAAGTGTCGCCCGGCCAAGCCGTGCGCAGTTCGACGAAGTTGCTCAAAGCCGGCGCCGGCGCGGTGAAACTCGAAGGGGGCGTCCGCATGGCCGAAGCCATCGCGGCGTGTACGCGGGCCGACATCCCCGTCATGGCGCACATCGGCCTGACGCCGCAATCGGTCCACCGCATGGGCGGGTTCAAAGTCCAGCGGGACTCGGAGGCACTGTTGGAAGACGCCCGAGCTGTCGAGCAGGCCGGGGCGTTCTCCATTGTGGTGGAAGGGGTGCCGGCGGAACTCGGCGCGAAGATCACGGCGGCCGTGGCGATCCCGACCATCGGCATCGGAGCCGGGCCGGGCTGCGACGGGCAGGTGCTCGTCTGGCACGACCTCCTCGGTCTGTACGAGGGTTTGCGGCCGAAGTTCGTCAAGCGCTACGCCGAACTCGGGGCATTGGCGACCGCGGCTTTGGCCGAGTACTGCCGCGAAGTGCGCGACGGCACCTTCCCCGCCGCCGAACAAAGTTTTCAATAGGAGTGGCCATGCGCGCGGTGATCCTCGACATGCCGGTGCATTGGCTCGACGAACGCAAGCGCAGCGGCGCGGATCGCTTCGACGAAATGTGGGATGGAGTTTTGCATATGCCCCCCAGTCCGAGCGGTAGCCATCAAGATTTCGTCGGCGACTTCCGCTCGTATCTGAAACGGCACTGGGCCAAGCCCGTCGGCGGTCTGGTGCGGCACGAGATCAACGTCGTCCCGCCGGGGGACGAATCGAACTGGGTCCGGAATTATCGTATCCCGGACATCGTCCTGCTCTCCGCGGATCGCTTGGCCTTCGACAAAGACGCGTACATCCTCGGCGCCCCGTTGATCTGCATCGAAATCCGCTCTCCGAAAGACGACAGCTACGACAAGCTCGAATTTTACGCCGCGCTCGGCGTGCCGGAAGTTTGGATCATCGACCGCGATTCGAAACACCCGGAAGTGTTCGCGTTGACCGATGGCGTGTACGCACTCCTCCCGAGGAATGCGGCGGGTTGGGCGGAGAGCCGAGCGATCCCCGCCGAGATGCTCGAGACGACCCTCGGCTGTTTGGCCATCCGAATGAATCGCAACGATGCGACCCGATCCGACTTACCGGAGTGATCCCCGTGCTGCCCCCGCCGTCCAAGTCGGTCTCCGCTTCGCAGTCCGGTTTGCGGCCGTTGCAGAGCATCGTCCACCGCATCAGCCCGCTGAAGGACCTCAAGCCCGGCGAATTGCTGCTGCACGAACTCTACCGGAGTCTCCAAGGGGAGAGCACCTACGCCGGGCTGCCTTGCGTGTTCGTGCGCACGGCGGTGTGCCATCAGCGTTGCCGCTGGTGCGACACGCCGCACGCCTTCAACCAAGGGGCGGTGATCCCCCGCGCCGACGTGCTGGCCAAGGTGCTCAGCCTCAACACGCCCCTCGTAGAAATCACCGGCGGAGAGCCGTTGCTGCAAGCGGACATCTTGCCGCTGATGGTCGAACTCTGCGATGCCGGGAAGACGGTGCTGTTGGAAACGAGCGGATCGATCGCCGTCGGTCCGGTCGATGCGCGCGTCCACATCATCATGGATTTGAAGTGCCCGGACAGCGGCGAGTGCGAGCAAAACCTCTGGTCGAACCTCGACAAATTGAAACGATCCGACGAGGTGAAGTTCGTGGTCGCCAGTCGGCGCGACTGGCTTTGGGCGTCCGAGACCATCAAGCAGCACAAGCTCGACGAGCGATTCACGGTGCAGGTCAGCGCCGCGTTCGGCGAGGTGAACTTGAAGGATCTCGCCGAGTGGATCCTGCAATCGGGGTTGAACGTCCGCCTGCAATTGCAAGCGCATAAATACGTCTGGGATCCGAAAGCCCGCGGGGTGTGAGCGTCATGTCATCGCGTCCGCGGCCAACTGCCCGCTGCGGACGGCCCCCTCCATCGTGGCGGGCCAGCCGGTCGCGGTGTAATCTCCGGCGAGGATCAAACCGGGGATCGGCGTGCGTTGGGTCGGGCGCAACGCGTCGACTCCCGGGACGACGCTGTAACTCGCGGTGTGCTCCGTCACGACCTTCGCTTGCAACACCTGGGCCGCGCGCATTGTCGGGTAAAGCCGTTTCAAGTCCTCGACGATCCGGGTTTGAATCTCGTCCCGGCCGAGCGATTTCAACTCCCGCGAGGCGCTGACGACGATCTGCAAATAGAACCGACCGGGGGAGACCTCGCCGCGGGTGAAAGCCCAGTGGCCGAGGGAATCGACCAGCACCGCGTGCGGGTGGTTCAGGATTTCGCGGTCGAGCCACAAGTGGATGCTCGTGATCGGCGACGGTACCAAATTCCCGATGCGGGCGAAGAAGGGCAACTCGCGGATGGACTGCGGGAGTAGATCGAGGACGCGCTCGAACGGTACGGCGAGAACCACGCTGTCGGCGTGCAATACTTCGCCGTCGCGCAGGGTCACGCCGTCGGGGCGGACCTCGCGAACGCCGCAGTTCAAGCGGGTGACAACGCCGTGTCGCAACATCCAATCGCGGAGTTCGTTGCCGTAAAACCGGCCGAGTGGCACCGAAGGGACGTGGACGGTGTGGCCATCGCGGCTACGCAGGAAGCCGTCGACGAAGACTTTGCGGGCGTATTTCAACCCGGCGTTCGCCACGGTTTCGTTGAGGGCGCTCACGAGCACCACGCTCCAGAATCGATCGATGGTTCGCTGCGTTTGGTAGTGCTTCCGCAACCACGCATCCAACGGCGGGTCGGCCTCCGGCGATTCCAGAACCAACCGCGCCGTGCCGTAGGCGATGCGGAGTTTCTCGGTCGCGGTGAGGTAGTGGGCGCCCAGCAGCGCCCGGCCGAGGTGGAACGGGGCGGGCCACGGATCGGCGGCGAAGACGCTCTCGCGACCGTCGGGAGTGCGGAACCAGAGCCGTTTCTGCGGTTCCAACAGCCCGCGGATTCCGAGGGTTTCGCACAGGCCGTGGAAAGCGGTGCAGCAGCCCATGCTGACGTGCTGGCAGGCATCGACCAGTGTCCCGGTGGCGGGGTCGGTGAAGCTCGAAGCTCGACCGCCGAGCCGAGGCCGGGCTTCGAGCAGAGTGACGGCGTGCCCGCGCTGAGCCAGCGCCATGGTTGCCGCGAGACCGGCCAACCCGCCGCCGACCACGATCACGCTCGCCATCGGTTCGCCCACGCCCCGGCCGCCAATTTGAGTTTTTGCACGCGGCTCAACCGCACCCGGCACCCGAGCGAATCGACCCCGGCGGCGGCGACGCGCTCGAGCAGTTGCGAATAGCCCCGGCTCATGAAACGGAAGATGTTCGCCCCTTCGGGAGTGAGCAGGTCGCAGAGGACCGCACTCGATTGATAGAAGCCGCGGGCGCGGTCGATCTGGAAATACAAGAATTCGCGCAGTGCATCGGCATGGCGGCCCTCGTGCCAAGTGGCGGGGTCGATGGTGAAGGATGCCAGTTCGTCCGCCGGCAGATAGACCCGGCCGCGGCCGCGGTCCTCGCCCATGTCGCGCAGGATGTTCGTGAGTTGGAAGGCGTACCCCGCCTCGACTGACAACGCCGTGGCAGTGGCGGGGTCGGCCCCCGGCTTCAATCCCCAGATGCACACACACGCCAAGCCGACGACGCCAGCGACACGGTAGCAGTAGGTTTTCAATTCGTCGAAGGTCCGGATTGTGACCGGTTGCAAGTCGCCTTCGACGCCGGTGATGACCTCTTGCAGGTACCCCGGCGGAATCGCAAACCGCTCCACGGTATCGCGCAGCGCCGCGTGGCAGCGGTGGCGGAAGGTCCCGGCGAGCGCGGCGTGCAACTGCTCGCGCCACACCGCGAGGGAACAGCGCGGGTCCGGCTCGTCGGAGAGGTCGTCGGTTTCGCGCAAGAAAGCGTAGAGGGCGTGCATCCCCCGGACTTTATCCGGGGGGAGCAAGCGGAAGGCGAAGCGAAACGAACTCCGGGAGCGCGCGGTGCGGCGGCGGCAATACTCGAACGAGCCGGGGAGATTCACGGGCCGAACGCCACGCGGACCTTTTGGCCCATCCGGAGCGGCGGCTTGCCGGCGGGCGTCGGGTCGAGCACTTCGATCTCGCATTCCAGCACTTGGCTCGGGTTCACGGCGAGCATGTCCCCGCTGCCCCGGTTCGGGAAGTAACTCGTGGCGATGCGGGTGACCCGGCCTTCGTAAGTTTGGTTGAAATTGTGCGAATCGCAGATGGTCACCGTCCGGCCGACTTTGTCGTGAACCTTGTGGGCGAACTCGGCTTCGACTTCGGCGCGGACGATCCGCGTCCCGCTGGGGACGATGTAGAGCGCCGGTTCGCGGGTCGCGGGGCCGAAGGTCCGGCCGGGGTGCGCGATCAGCCGTTCGACGACGCCGGCGCTGCGGGCCTTCACCGTGGCGAGTTCGATCACGGCCTTCGCCTCCGCAATCGCGGCGGTCGCGGCGGCGATTTTCGCGGCGGCCATTTGCACATCGACGTCGACCGGTTTCGATTGCAAGACGGCCAGATCTTTCTGCTCTTTTTCCACCGCGAACTTCGCGGAGGCGATCAGCTGCTCGCCTCTGAGCAATTCGAGATTGTGCCGGCGCGCTCGATCTTTTTCCTCATCCGACCGCATTTTGTCGGTCGCGAGAATGGCTTCGTAGGCTTCGCGGCCTCGCTCGTAAGCTTCTTTGGCGAAATGCAGATCGCTCTCGGCTTTCTTGATGGCGAGTTTTTGAAGCTCGATCCCTTTCGACAACATTTCTTTCTGGACCTTCGCCCTTTCGGCTTCCCCTTTCGCCCCGTTCAACGCCGCCTCGGCTTGGTCGAGCTTGGGGAGGAACATCGAGTCGTCGAATTTAAGCAGGGCATCGCCGACTTTGACCTCTTGGCCCGGCACGACGTACACGGCGATCACGGTCGCGCCGGACAGCGCAGGAAACGACGGGGCGTCGACACGGCCGACGCCTTGGGGGGCGTCGACGGTGCCGAGCACCGTCAATCCTTGGGCCTTCGCCTCGCCCGACGGCGCCGCTTTGGCGTCCTTCTTGGGCGCGTCCGGACCGGCGCCGTTGTTCCCGTCTTGCGTGTGCAGCAGACGGTTAGCCGCCACAAAGCTGAAGGCGAGCAGACAGACGCCGAGGACCCAAGGCATGGCTTTCCAACGTGCGGCGATCATCGGGTGCCCTCCTGGGGGCTGGGGGCCGGCGCGAGGGGCACCGGGTTGTGTTCGACTTCGAGGCGGCCTTCGTCCAAATGGTAAATCACGTCGGCGTAGGGCTTCATCCGGTCGTCGTGGGACACCACGAAGATTGACGCGCGGCGGGCGTGGGCGGCGGCCCGCAGCAATTCCAGCACGATCCGTCCGTTCTCCCAGTCGAGGGCGCTGGTCGGCTCGTCGGCGAAGATGAAGGTCGGATTCTTCACCAGCGCCCGCCCAATGGCCACGCGTTGCTTCTCGCCGCCCGACAGTTGCCCGGGCTTCTTCGATTTCTGCCCGTCGAGGCCCAACCGGTCCAGCATCTCGTCCGAGCGGCGACGGGCTTCGGCGTCGCCGATCCCCACGCCCCATTTCAACACGATTTCGAGCTGCTGGCGAGCCGAAAGCGCCGGGAACAGGTTGTACCCTTGGAAGATGAAGCCGGTATGCCGGAGGCGGAATTGCTCCCGCTGGGTGTCGGACATCGCCCAAACATCGACCGTCCGCCCCTCGTCTTCGGCGAAGACTTGGCCGCTATCGGGTGGCAGCAAGCCCGACAGCACCGCGAGCAGGGTCGATTTCCCGCTGCCGCTAGGCCCCATCAGCAGCGCCAATTGGCCGGGGTAGAGGTCTACGGAAACGTCCTTCAGGGCGAAACGCCGCTGCGCACCGTCGCCGAACGACCGCGACATGCGGACGGCGCGGAGCACCGGGCTGGACGAGAATCCCGACATCAAAACCCCCGAATCAACATCGAACCCTTTTTCGCCCCCGAAGCGAATCCCTCTTCGCCCCCGAAGGGCGGTCACCGCGAACCCCTCTTCACCCCAAAGGGGCCGGCGTTTACAGCCCAGGGCGGAAGCCCTGGGTCACGGATCGCTTTTTCTTCCGCCCCGAAGGGGCCGGCTTAGTTGAACAACTACGTCGGCCCCGTTGGGGCGAAGAAATCTTACCCGCTCACCCAAGGCTTCCGCCCTGGGCTGTAAACGCCGGCCCCGTTGGGGCGAAGAATCGCCCATCTCCTAACTCCTACCTCAACAAACTCATCGGTTGGATGTTCCGCACGGACCGCAACGCGAACAACCCCGAGCCGAGCGCGGTGATGATCGTCAGCGCGGCCGCACCGAGTAATACCTCCCAGCGCAGCACGACTTTCGCGCCCCCGGCGGCGGCCCCCATCGCCAATAAGTACACCACCGGCAGGGCGACCACAATCCCGGCCGCGCCGACCCAGAACGATTGCTCCATGACGAGGCCGTAGATTTTCTTGCGCGGGATGCCGAGCGCCAACAGCGTGGCGAATTCGCGGGCCGAGGCCATGGTCGCGCTGTAGAGGGTCTGCGCGGTGATGACGGCCCCGACCAGCAATCCCAACAGCGCCGCGTAGCCGATGGCGATGCCGGCTTTCGTCCGGGTCAGCCAGTACCACCGGCAACTGAAGCTGAAATCGTCGGCGGTGAAAGCCCGCATCTCCGGGTATTCGGCGTTCAACTCCGCCACGATTTGCTTGGCCCGCTCCGGCGACTCGGCGCGGGCCAGCAAGTACGAGGTCTGCTCGGTGGTCATATACGTCGCCAAGATTTTCCGGGCCGTCGTGAGGGAGCACATCACCCACGGGGCGGCGAGGCTTTTCATCCCTTTCACCGTGCCGACGAGGGTGACTTCGACGCCGTTGATCTTGGTGCGGTTGCCGATGCTCTGCAATCCGGTGCGGCCCAATTCCGATTCGTCGATGACGATGCTGTCGGGCATCGTGAGCGTCGAGCGCAACTCCGGGGTCAGTACGTCGGCCGCGCCGGCGGCGTCCGGATCGAGACCGCTGCCGAGGATGAAGCAGCGCTCCATGCCGCCGTCGGCGCGGGTCTGATTCGCATAGCCCGTCAAAAACAGTTCCGGCTGCCCGACGAGGCCCGGTTTCTCGGTGAGCCGGGCCATGTGCGAATTGATGCCGATGGGCACGCCGAGGTCGACGCTGCGGACGTCTTGCGACCCGACCCAAATGTGGGCGCTGGTGTGGTCGACGGGGATGCTCGTCGTTTCGAAGAGGCCCAACAGCAAACCGACTTGCAGCACCATGAGGACGGCGCTGAACGCGACCGCTCCGACCCCGGCGGCGTAACGGGTTTTCTCGTGCCAAAGGGTTTGCAGGGCGTAGCTCATGCGGCCACCGCCAGTGCCGGGGTCGTCGGCAGCGCGCTCGGCAATTCGCAGAGGTCGGCCTTGATAAACAGATGATGCCAGAGCTGCGTCGCCATTACGGCGGTCAGGCCCATCTCGAGGGCGGGCCGGCCGAGGGAGCGCGTCCGCATTCCCGCCAATTGCGTCCGGGCTTTCTGCACGGCGTCGACATCGAAGTAGCCGCTCTTGCGAAGCGATTCCGGCGACAACACTTGCTCGATCCACGGCATCGGCGGTTGGTTTTTGCCGAACCAGCTATCCATAGGTGCGCGAAACATCTTCTTCCGCCGCCAAGCCACGTCCTTCGGCAGCCAGCGCTGGGCGACTTTTCGCTCGACAAACTTGTCTCGTAGCAGCCCGCGGAGCTTCCAACGCGGGTGCAACTTCGCCATGAAATTGACGACGTCTTCGTCGAGGAACGGGTAGCGTGCCTCCACGGACGAGTGCATCGCCACGCGGTCGCCTTTGGAACTCAACAGATGCCCGGCGAGCATGACGCGCGCGCCGAGGTACATCCCCCGGTGGAACGGGTGCCATCTCCGCAAGCCCGTCGGCAGTTCGAGATCGTCGAATGCGGAGTGCTTTAACACCGCCGTGCGCATGTCACCGGTCAGAAACCGGAGCTTGCTGAAGCTCATCATCCCGTAGATGTCGAGCCAGCCGTTGCGGCCACCGAAGAGTTGCTCGGGCCGCTCGTAGGTGTCGCGCGCGAAGGCCGGTTGGCCCATCAGCTTGGCGGCGCCGGAGCGAACGCTGAAACCGAGTCCCGGTATCGCTTCGAGGAACTTCGTCAGCCGGCTGATTTTGAACCACGGATAGCCCGCGAGCCATTCGTCGGCGCCTTCGCCGGTCAGCGCGACTTTGTATCCGTGATAGTGCACCGAGCGGGCCAAGTGCATCAGGCCCAAGCAAGCGGTGTCGATGACGGGGCATTCCGCCGCCGCGATCAACTCCGGGTAGTCGCCACGGAGTTCCGCATCGCCGCAGGGCACCACGATCGGCGAACAACCGAGGAACTTCGCGGTCTGCAGGGCTTCGCTTTCTTCGTTGAATCCGGCTTTGGTCACCGCGACGGTGAAGGTCGGGATCGCCCGGCCGAGCGCCCGGCAGGCCATCGCCACGACGAGGGAGGAATCGACACCGCCGGAGAGGTACGACACCACCGGCACATCGGCCCGCAAGCGCCGTTCGACCGCGGAGTAGAGGACGGCTTCGAATTCATCGACGATTTTGGATTCGTCGGCGCCGTAATCCTCGTCGCCGCGATCCGGGTAGTTCACTTCCCAGTAAATGCGCTGCTGCGTTTGCGCCGCGACGCTCGCCCGCCCCGGTTTCAGGTGCAGGTACCGACCAGGGAGTACGCACTGCACGCCTTGGAACATCGTCGCGGGGCCGGGGATGGCGAAGAAGCTCAGGACTTGGCTCAGCCCGGCGGGGTCGGCCCGCGGCGTCACAAACCCGGAGGCGAAGATCGCTTTGATTTCCGAAGCGAACAAAAGCCAGTCGGTGCAGTCGATCCGCTGGACGCTGTAGAAAAGTGGGCAAATGCCGGCGCGATCCCGGCCGAGGACGAGTTCACCCGTGGTGCGGTCGAACAGGCAGATGGCAAACTGGCCGCGCAGGTGTTCCCAAAAACCGGTGCCATGCTCTTCCCAAAGGTGCGGGATCAATTCCGTGTCGGTATGCGTGTGGAAAGTGTGCCCCTTCGCTTCGAGCGCGGCCTTCTTCTCGACGTAGTTGTAGAACTCGCCGTTGAAGACCGTGACGACGCTGCCATCTTCGTTCGCAATCGGCTGGCGACCATCGGCGAGGCCGACGATCGACAACCGAGTATTGGCCAAGTGCAGGCCGGGTTCGTCGAGGAAACCGTCTTCGTCCGGCCCTCGGTGGAATATCGCCTTCGCCATGCGCGCGACGGCCCCGCGCGGGGCCATGCGTCGCCCGCCGGTCAAGTCGATCATCCCCGCGATCCCGCACATGCTCAGCCTTTCGTCTGCCGCGCCGCGAACTTCTGCACCTTCCGCAGCATCACCCGCCTCAGAACCCGCGGCCAGAGTCGCCGGGACCACCAAACGACCCGCGAGACGAATCCGACGGCCCTTTCCGTTCGGTTGCGGATCAGGCTCGTCACCACCGCGTCGGCGACTGCGTCGGCCTTCTGCGCCCCCTCGAAGTTCAAATAAATCTGCCCTTCGTTGCGGAGCAAGTGACGCTGCAAATCATCCGACTGCACGACCCCCGGCAATACCAGCAGTACGTCGATGCCGAAGCGGGCGTATTCGGATCGCACAGTTTCGGTGAGGCCGACCAAAGCGTGCTTGCTGGCGCAGTGCTCCGGCAAACTCGGGATGCCGCAGCGCCCGCAGATGCTCGCCAAGTTCAGAATCGCCGGACAATACCCGGTTTGGGCACTCTCTGCCAAGTGCGGTCGGACCAGCCGCATCAACTCCGCCGGTACGAAGAAGTTAATCTCCAAGACCTTCCGCAAAATCTCGGGCGTCGAAGTCGCGAACTCGCCGAAGCTGGCGACCCCGGCCGCGTTCACGAGAATATCGAGCCCGCCGTAGCGCTCGACGGCCCCCGACACAAGCCGTTCCCGCTGGTGGGGATCCATCAAATCGACCGCCACGGCTTCGGCAACGCCACCGTGTATGCGAATTTCGGTTACTAGCGAGGCGAGTTCATCCTCGGAACGCGCCGCGACGGTCAACCTTGCACCGAGTTTGGCCAAACGCGTCGCGATTCTCCGGCCGATCCCGCGGGACGCGCCGGTGATGAGGATCGACCGTCCCGCCAAATCTCGCCGCATCGACCACACCTTTCATCGGCCCGGTAGAACCCGGACAACAGCGCCAAGAGTGCAGTTTACGACAACCCACCCCGCGCCGCACCCGCAGAGGCGGCACGGACGGAAAGACGGCCCGCGACAAGCGGGAGATTTTACCCAGCTTGCCGAGCGGGGGTAGTCGGACCAAGGATTGGAATACTTGCGGATGAGCGTTAAGAGTCCGCAATCAAGGAAACGAAGCGGCGGATCACGACGATCGGCTGTTCGTCGTGCAAACCGTACTCGAGGTAAAGAGGGGAGCACGCGGCGCAATAAATCGTCATTTTCATCTTTTTCAGATGGTAAAGCGGTTCGCCGAATTCAAATGGGTTGCGCTTCAGTCTCGCGATGATCGCGACGTATGCGTCATCGACGTCGTTTTGAGAGCCGGCCCAAGCGGCCGCATCGCTGATCGCGAGCAGTTGGGTCCGCGCCAGCCCGGTCAATCCGACGGTGTACCTCGGTTGCGCCTTGCCATTCGACTCAGCCATTTCCTCCACTCCCCGTTGCGGCTTTGGCCGATTCGACCCTCGCGCGCATTTCTGTGAGGACGTCGTCGGCCGAAAAAATCGGCTCGTCGTCGTCGATGTAGCCGATCAAATCTTCGACCGTGAACAGCTTCTTGTATTTGGCGTAGATGGCCGCTTTTTCTTCCGGGGTGAAGTCCCGGTGCGGGAGTTCGCTCGCGTCGGTCATGGCGGGTCTCCGAGAGGGTGCGTATCCAGAAATAGTGTAACGCCGCGCCCGGTTCCGTCCAAGCGCGAGCCCGACGGGTTAACCGCCGGGCTCGCGAATGGTCGCTTCGATTTACTTCGCCTTCCCTTGCAGTTCGTCGGCGATCCAACCGGCGTCGTAGACCTTCCGCAAACTCTCGATGATCGCCCGGCTGTCGACGCTGACGGCGCGGGAGATTTCGCCCTCGTAGACGAAGTCGAGCACGAGGCTTTGGATGTTGCCGTCGAAGATGAGGCCGACGACTTCGCCCGCTTTGTTCACCACCGGACTGCCGCTGTTGCCGCCGATGATGTCGGCCGTGCTCACGAAGTTGAATGGCGTCTTCAAGTCGAGGTTCGCCTTCTTTTCGACCCAGCGCTTCGGCAGTTCGAACGGGCCTTTGTTGCTCTGCTCTTTGCTGCGGTCGTACAGCCCGGCCATCGTCGTGAACGCGGGCACGTCCTTGCCGTCTTCTTTGAAGCCCTTCACGGTGCCGTAGCTGAGGCGGAGGGTGAAGGTCGCATCGGGGTAGCTGTTGGTGCCGTCGAGGGCGAAGCGGGCCTTGGACAGCGACGACGCGGCCTGCCGCTTCGGCTCGTCGACTTCGGTTTCAAACTTCTTGCGGATCGCCCGGCTCGGTTCGTCGATGATCTTGGCCACCGCGATCATGGCGTCGTCGTCCGGGGCCGTCTTCGCTTCGAAATGCTTCTTGCGGAACTCGGGGTCTTTCACTTTGGTTCCGCTGACCAAATCGAAGGCCCGTTCGCGCGGGGACTTCCCGGCGAGCACCTTCTTCACGAGTTCGTGGTCGGCCCCGAAGTGCGTGGCGAACGTGCTCAGCGAGTCGGCGAGCTTGAGGATTTCGAAATCGTCGTGGATCGGCTCGTCGGAGAAGAGTTGGAACTTGAGCGAGGCCAACCGGGCCGGGCCGAATTCGGGCAGGCGGTCGGCGTCGCCCTTCTTCATTTCGTCACTGTAGCGCAGCAGTGTCCGGGCGATGCCGAAGAGCTGGCTGTTGAAGCCGCCGCCGTTTTCGAGCATGGTGATGTCTTTGATCATCGCGGCGCGTTTCTTTTCACCCGCGGCGATGACGTCGAATTCCGGGTGCGGCGCCCGGCTGTCCACCCTGTCCTTCATGAACTTCTTCAGCCGATCTTCCTCGGCCTGTTTGCGGGCCATCACCTTCGGATCGAGCAACCCCTGCAAGCCGCCGATGCGGGCCTTGCGGCTGTTCTGGATGCCGAAGAGTTCCTCCTCGGCTTTCTGGCGGTTGCCCTCGCTCCGCTCGGCCCAGCTATTCAACAGCACTTCGAGCCGATTCAACCGCTGGAGCAAATACGGGTAGCCGACGTCGCGCAGATACTTCAGTTCGGCGACGGTGTTCTGGCGGTTTGTCCGACCGGGGTGCCCGCTCACGAAGATCAGTTCGTCGGCCGCGCTGCCGGCCGCGCTCCACTTCAGGAAATGTTCGCAGGCGATCGGCTTGTCGTTCTCGTAGACGCGGAAGAAGCACATGTCGAGGTCGAAGCGCGGGTACTCGAAGTTGTCCGCGTCGCCGCCGAAGAAGGCGATCTGCTTCTCGGGGGCGAACACCAGCCGGATGTCGGTGTATTTCTTGAACGTGTAGAGGTGGTACGCCCCACCGGAGAACAGCGTGACGACATCGGCGCGGACGCCCTTGGCTTCGTCGGCGACGCCCTTTTCCAAGCCCGCGATCACCTGCTGACGGGCTTTGAAGGCGTCGGCCGGAGCCATGTCCGCTTTCACCGCAGCGTTCACTTCGGCCGTGACGTCTTTGATCGCCATCAGCACGTTGAGTTCGAGCGCTTTGCACTTCAGCTCGTCTTTCGACTCTTTGGCTTCGAAGCCGTCTTTGAGGTAATCCTTCTCCTTGGTCGAGAGTTTCTGTAAATCGTCGGCGCCGACGTGGTGGTTGGTCATCACCAGGCCGTTGGCCGACACGAAACTCCCCGAGCCGCCGGAGTTGAAGCGGACGCTGCTCTTTTGCAGGTGTTCGAGCCACTTGGCGTCGGGCTCGAAGTTGTACTTCTCCTTCAATTGCTTCAGCGGCGGGGCCGTGTAGAGCCACATGCCCTCGTCGGCTAGCAGGGTCGGGATCGGTGTCGTCATGGCGGATGCGACCAGCAGGGCCGCCCAGAACCGGGAACGCAGCAGTTTCACGGTGGCCTCCGAAGATGGGGTACGCCGGCGTTCGACAATGAATCGCCGGGGTGGAAAGTCTATGCGCGAACGGGATTCCCGGCACCAGCCCCGCAATGGCCGCCGCTGGAACGATACGGCTGTCCAGCGAGGAAGAATCCCGGCCCGCGTAGACAAGGGAGAATGCGCCGGAGCGAGAAAAGCGGAGCCCCCGTCCTTATTCATCGCGGAGGGCCGGGCGACTTGCCATCGGGTTCCCCGCCGATACGATACCATCTTGACACCGCCCTGAGTCCGAAGCCGGAGGCTCCCGCTGTGCCGCTCTTTTCGCTCGAATGGTACGACTACACTCTCAACGGCATTTTGCTGTTCCTCAGCCTCGTGATGTGGTTGCTCATCCTGATTCAAAAAGGCAAGGGTGGCGGGCTGGCCGGGGCGTTCGGCGGGGCCGGCGGCTCCAGCCCGTTCGGCAGCCGGGCCGGCGACGCCTTCACCAAGATCACGCTGTACCTCGCGGCCGTCTGGGTGTTGATCATCATGATCAACGTCAAAACGATGCAAGGCAGCAACATGAACGCGACAGCCGAGAACTCGAAGCCGGTCGATAATTCCAAGCCCACCGAGTGACCCCGTGCTGCTGAGTATGACGGGCTTCGGGCAGGCCGGGGAGTCCGGCCCCGATTCGACGCTGACCATCGAGGTGCGCTCCGTCAACAATCGGCACCTCAAAGTCGTCGTGCGCGGCGGCGATCCGTTCCCGCAACTGGAAGCCGAGTTCGAAAAGCGCATCCGCAAGACCATCCGCCGCGGCAGCGTGCTCGTCTACGTCCGCTCGACGCGATCAACCCCTGCTGTCAAGACCGCGTTGAATGCGGCCGTGCTCGAATCGTACCTCGACCAACTCGAAGACGCGTGCCGGAGCTCTTCCCGCCGGGAGTTGCTCCCGCACTTGGCGACCGGCTTACTCGCCCTGCCCGGCATCGCCGCCGAGCACGGCACCGGCGGAACGCTCCCGGACGAAGACTGGCCGCTGGTGGATCGAGTCTTGGCGGCGGCGCTCGAGAATCTGCAAACGTCGCGGCGGCGCGAAGGCCGGGCGATGGCCGAGGAATTGATGGCGATCCACGGCGGCATTCTGGCCGACCTCGGGCGGGTGAAGGATTTGATCCCCGGTGTCGTGGCGAATTACCGGAAACGGATCGTCGAGCGGATCCGCCAAGCCATTGGCGACACGGGGATCGCCGTCGAGCCGGATCATCTGATCCGCGAGATCGCAATCTTCGCCGACCGCACCGATGTCTCCGAAGAAGTCATGCGGCTATCGGCCCACGCCGAACAGTTCGCCGAATTGGTGGCGAACGGCGCGGACGACGGGGCCGGTCGCCGGTTGGAATTCGTGGTGCAAGAAATGGTGCGCGAGATCAACACCCTCGGCTCGAAAGCCGGGGATGTGGCGATCTCGCGGGCGGTGGTCGAGATGAAAGCCGCGCTCGAGAAGATCCGGGAGTTGATTCAAAATGTCGAATGAGCGGCTCGCCCCGCTGATCGTGCTCGCAGGCCCGAGCGGGGCCGGCAAAACCACGATTGTGGACCGGCTGCTCGCGACGACGACCCTGCCGATCCGCCGGGCGATCACGGCGACCACGAGGCCGCCGCGACCGACCGAAGTCGAAGGGGTCGATTACTACTTTTGGACGCGGGGCGAATTCGAGGACCGGATCGCGGCCGGGGCGATGCTCGAACACGCGATCGTCCACGGCCGGGACTACTACGGCACCCCGCTGTCGGAAGTGCTGCCCCCGCGCGAAGCGGGGACGGCGGTGATTTTGGTCATCGACGTGCAAGGCGCCGACCAGGTGCGGAAAGCCTGCCCGGACGGCTTGGTGTCGGTGTTTTTACGGCCGCCGGAGTTCGACGACCTCGCCGCGCGCCTGCGGTTGCGGGGCGAACCCGAAGAGACCATCCGGCGCCGGCTCGAAAGCGCGGTGCGCGAATCGGCCCGCATCGGCGAATTCCAGTACGAATTGGTCAACGCGGATGTCGGGATCGCGGCGCGGGAGTTGGAACGCATCATCGGGAGTCGGTTTCCACCAACGGGGAGTGCATCGTGCTCGAGCAATTGAAAGAAGAAGAGATCGTCAACAAAGTCGGCGGGCGCTTCAAGCTCTCGACGTTGATCCAAAAACGGATGGTGCAACTCAACAACGGCGCGCACCCGCTCGTCGATCTGCGCACGACCGACCGCATGGCCGTGGTGCTCGAAGAAATCCTGCAAGACAAGATCTACCTCGACACGTCGGGCAACATGCACACCATCAGCAGCGACTACACCTCGGGCCTCACGGGCGTTTAAATCGGCCCAGTTGTTCCCGTTCTGCCAGCGGCGCGGTGCGTTCCGGCCGCACGCCGTTGGAATCCGCCGCACCGCCGGTTGCGGCGGATGGGGCGAACGCTATACTACCGCGAAATTGCCACGTCCCGCGCGGTGCGCCGGCCTTCCCCGCGTCCGGGCCGGTCGACCGGAATTTTGCAGGCAGCCCTCGGGTTGGAAAGGCTGGGCCATGGAAAAGTGGATGTGCTTTGCGGCGCTCGGGGCCGCGGCGATCATGCTGATCGTCTTCCTGATGGATCTCATCGCCGGCGTCCCCTTCTCGGGCGAGGCGGGGGGCGGCCCGTTCCTCATCGCCGACATCTTCGGAATCCTCGCCAGCGGCGTTGTCGGCTATTTGGGCTTCAACGCCCTGCGCGACGTGAAGTGATCGATTTGGCGCCGTTGGTATCAGCGAGCCGCACGGCGTCAGCGTTCCGCTAAGTGGAATCCGATTGTCACCGCAAATTCCAGTTCACATTCACGACACGCTCGCGCTGTGCCGTTCGCCGTCCCGAAACTGCCCCGGTACCGCTTCGGCATGTTCCGTCGACCGATGGATCGATAACCCGCGCACTCGTTGGCGAAAGGCGTCTTCCGTTCCATAGCCGAACGCCTTCGGCAAGCATACCTTTTGCGGATACCTCCCTCCCGCGTCCTCCGCCGAGTTCCCCGATGATGTCCACTCCGCCGGCGACCGGTTTCGCCGCACGCTTGGCCGGGGTCGGGCTCGTGGTCTTCTTGGCGAACGCCGGCCTCTTGGTCCTCCAATTGGTCGCGGGAAAACTGCTGTCGCCCTTCGTCGGATCGTCGCTGTCGACGTGGACGGTCGTGATCGCGGCATTCCTCACGGGGATCGCCTTCGGCAACGCCATCGGCGGTCGGCTGGCGGATCGCTTGGCCACGCCGGGCCGGCTCGTGCGGTTCTTGCTCTCCGGGGCGCTCGCCGCGCTTTGGATGATCGCCTTCCCGGAAATCCTCGAGCGCACCGGGGTCCACCGCGGCCTCGAACTCGACATCCGCATCCCCGTCCTCGCCTTCGCCCTCTGTTTCCCCGCCGGGTTCACGCTGTCGCTGCTCACGCCGATGGCCATCCGCATTTGCGTACCGGACGTCGGCCGCGCGGGGAGCGTGTCGGGCCTCGTCTTCTCGCTCGGCACGCTCGGCTGCCTGCTGGGCAACTACCTCACCGGGTTCGAGTTGATCCCGAATTTGGAATTGAACTGGATCGTGGCGGCCGTGGCCGGGCTGTTGGTCGTCACGGCGGCGGCGGCCTACGCCGTGGTGCGGAACCACCCGCCCGCGCCTACGGCCGACGCACCTACCCCGGCTCCGGTCGCGGGTTCAACTGCGGCCCAGCCGTTGCCCTTGGGCCTCGCGTTCGCCATCGTCTTCGCCTGCAGTTTCGCCGGGATGTCCCTCGAATTGTCCGCGGTGCGCCTGCTGGCCCAGGTCCTCGGCGTGTCGCTGTTCACCTGGACGGGGGTCATCGGCGTGATGCTCGCGGGGACCGCGCTGGGCAACTTGGTGGGCGGTCGGTTGGCGGATCGCGCCGGCCGGTCGATCGCGCCGAACCGGCGGGCCGAGTATCTCGGCTGGAGCTTGGTGTTCTGCGGGATCACCACCGTCCTCGTGATCTTGCTGTTTATCATCTTGAATCAAGTCTCCGTCCTGGCGGTGGAGAGCGTGGACGGGGCGATGCAAGCGTCGTTCTCCGCCGTCGGCATCATCGAGCGCGTGATCCTCTGGACCTTCTCCCTGTTCTTCCTGCCGATGTTCGGCCTCGGGTTGATCTCCCCGCAGGTCATCCGCCTCGCCGTGCCGGACGTCGGCTCGGTCGGCCGGGTCGCGGGCAGCATCTACGCCTGGAGCATCGGCGGGGCCATCGCGGGGACGTTCGCCACGGGCTACCTGCTCATCTCGAGCCTCGGTGTGAACAACACGATTCTGCTGGCGGCGGCGCTGCCCTGCGCCGTGCTCTTGCTGGTGCGCGTGGCCAAACCGCAACCCGCCGGGGCGGCGCCCGGCCCGCGGAAGTCGGCGCCGCTCGTGCTCGAGTCCGGGGTCATGCTGTACGCTCTCAGCGCCTCGCTCGGAGCGGTCTTCGGCGGCTTCGTGCTCAGCAATAAAGAAAGCAGCGGGATCACCCTCGAAACGAATTATTACACGATCCGCGTCTCGAAGGGGCTCGTGCTGATCCCGCCGAGCGAGCCGCTGCAAGCCGTCGCCGGGGTGAACTTGGACCCGCAGCGCCGGATCTACCTCGACCTCGTCCTCGACAACCTCCGGCACTCGCAAGTGCAGTTGGACGACCCGACCTTCCTCCACTACAAGCACGAGCATTTTCAACTCGAGATGGTCCGGCACTTCAAAGAGATCACCCCCGAGAAGCAGAGCGTCCTCGTGATCGGCGGCGGGGGTTACACCTTCCCGCGCTGCGTCCGCGTGCTGATCCCGACCGCGTCGGTCGACGTCGTCGAAATCGACCCAGGCGTCACGCGGGTGGCGAAGTTAAAACTCGGTTTGATCGACGACTGGAAGATCCGTTCCATCCACATGGACGGCCGGCAGTTCGTCGCGGAGAAATCGCAGCCGGGCACCTACGACCTCGTGACGCTCGACGCCGTGAACGACCTCTCGGTACCGTCGCACCTGATGACGAAAGAATTCAACGCGGCGGTGCAGAAGACGCTGACGCCGAACGGAGTCTACCTCGTGACGGTCATCGACTTCGTGGAAACCGGCAAGCTTTGGAAAGCCGCCGCGAACACGCTCCGGGAAACGTTCCAACACGTCGAGTTGGTCTTCCCCGTCGGCCAATTCGACGACGACCGTCCGGGTCTCGCTCCGCGGAGCGTGATCGTGCTGTACGCGTCGAACGCCCCGCTCGACGGCGACAAGCTGCGGGCGGCGGTGGTGAAGCAGACCGGCGAAGAACCGATCACGCATATCGTCGGCCGGGAGACGCTCGACCTGCTGCTATCGTACGATCAGGACACGAAAGAGAAACTCTGGCGGAAGTTGAGCCCGGACGAACGCGCCCGTTTCGACGCCTTGGTTCAAGAGATGGACGAACACGCGCGGCTCAAGGGAACGCTGCGGACACTCCGCGATGATCGAGAAAAACTCGAAGCGCAGAAAGGGGCGATAGAAGATGCGGGACGGCTCAAGGAATTGGCCAAACTCGACCGGCAAGAAGAGGGACTGCCCGAGCGCATCGCCGCGTCGAAGGGCAAGTGGGCCGATTGGATCCGCCTCGTGAACGAGACGGCGCAGGCCAAGAATATCGGGCCCGCCAAGAAGATCATCCTGACGGATCAGTTCTGCCCGACGGACAACTTGATGATCCAAGTTTTCGAGAACAAGTGACGGCGGTCCGATCCGGTTCACCCTGTCGGTGAACCGGATCGTTCACGGGGACTCACTTGACCTTCTCGTTGAGTTCTTGGACCATTTTCAGGTGTTCCTTCAACGTCGGCAGACACTTCGCGGCGAACTCGCGCAGGTCGGGGTTTTGGGCGTCCTTGCTGGCGCGGGTGAACTCGGCGATGTCCATCTCGTGGTCTTTCACCATGTCGGCCACGTAGGCTTTATCGAATTCCGGGCCTTTCATTTTCTTGAGGCTGTCCAGCATCTTCTGTTCTTTTTCCATGATGGCTTCGGGCAGGTCCATCTTGTTCGCTTTGGCGATCTTCTTCAGTTCTTCGTTCGCTTTGGTGTGATCCGTGACCATCATTTCACCGAACTTTTTGACTTCCGGCATGGTCGCCTTCTCGCTGGCCACTTTTCCGAGTTCGACTTCGTACATCCCACCGCTCGCCGCCTTCTTCACGAATTCAGCATCACTGAAGGCTTTCTGTGGTTTTTCTTTGACCGGCTCCGCCGCGCGGGCCGCCGCAGCGGCTCCGAAAAGACCGACGAGAACTGTGAGACACGCCGCATAGGAACGTCGCATGGTGGTAGCCCCGGGTGCATGGTACGAAACGAAACAGCTCCTTTTCGTACCGATTGCTAGGGCAACGCACGTGCCACTCCGAAGCGAATGTGCCGCTTTTTCCGAATGATCCGCTCATTCGCAATGCCGTCTATTCCCCGCTCAGCATCCGGGCCACCGGCCGGGTGATGTCGATATTCTCGAAAATGATCTTCAAGACCACCGTCAGCGGCACGGCGAGGAACATCCCGGGCAAGCCCCAGAGCAGGCCCCACATCGACAGCGCCGCGAGGATCACGAGCGGGCTCAGGCCGATGGCCCGGCCGATCCAAATCGGTTCGATTAACGTGGCCGAGATGATGTGGAACGCGAGCAGCAACGCCGCCAAGGTGATGGCGAGCCAACCGACGTCGAACTGGACGAACGCGAAGACCACCGGCAGCGTGTAGGCCACGACCGTGCCGATGTACGGGATGAAATTGCAGACGAACGTCAACACGGCCCACAGCAGCGCGAACGGCACGCCGAACGCCGCCAGCAAAACCCCCACGGGGACCGCGAGTAGCAGGCTCGATTTCACCTTCGCTTTCAAATAGCTGATGATCGCCGCGTTGATGCGGCCGAAGATATCGAGGATCTTTTCGGCGCGCTCGGGTGGGTAGGCTTTCCGCACGCGCTCCGGGAAGCGCGACGATTCGAGCAGCAGGAACAGCAGGTACAGCCCCGCGGCGAACGCTTCGGGCAGGCCGACGCGGACGAAATCGAGCAGCTTCAAAACCCCGAAGGCGATGTTGTCGGCGACGAGTTCTTCCGGCGCCTTCGCCCCCGCCGGCTTCGCGCCGACCATCGGCAGGGTGTAGATCCAATCGCCGAAGCGGCGGATCCACTCGATCACTTTGTCCCGCAACTCCGGCCCTTGCGTGGTCAGGTCGATCAAGTTGCCCGTCACGACGGCGGCCAGCCCGAGGAGGACCAAGGTGGTCGAACCGGCCAAGAGGACAATCGCCACGGGCACCGGCACGTGCTTGCGGAGCCGGTTGTAGTACGGCATGAGGACGTAGCCCAGAAACGCCGCGAGCAGTAGCGGCCGCAGCACCGAGGCGAGTTGCCCGAGCAGATACCACGACCCCACCGCAACGATGACCGCATAGGCCGCGATGCGGAGCGTGGTTACGCTGGCCCAACGAATATTATTGGCTGGCGTCATGGTGCCCTTTTTGCGCCGTCGGCAAACTCGAACGTACCACCGTTGTACTCCGCTCTGCCCCGGACGGTTCGCGAAGTCAACACATTCCCAGCGGAGAGAAAGATCGGCCGGGTTCAAATGATAATCGGAAGCGGGAACTGCCCTGAAAGCGGGCAGCGGCACGACCGAGAAGAACTCGACTCATTTTTTTAACCCGTTGACCCTGAATGACTTGAGAACATTCACGCCGGATTCATGGAACCGGGACGGGATTTGCGAGTCCTTATATCGAGGACGAGCGAAACCCTCCCGATGTTCGGATCGATCATCGATCCGAAGTCCCCGCGCCCGAGAGCGCGGATCGAGTTCCCCGGCACCCGCTCGCCCGAATCCCACCGCCGGGGGCTCTGCAATCGTCGGTTTCCGACACCATCCCCGGCACGCCGCGGATGTCGCATCGTTTTTTCTCGAGGAGTTCGCCGTGATCCGCCATCTGTTTCGCCTGCCGCGTCTCGCCATGATCCCCGCCAGCGTCGGGGCAATCGTCGCCGCGGCCGCACTGACCTACCCGGGCGGATTGAACGCGGCCTACGATGATATCCACGATTACGAATCGCACCGCGAGGTGATGGCCTCGACCCCGGCTTCCAACGCGCAGCTCGACGCGACCATTGTGAACTTGACGGATCGAATCGTGATGAAAGAGCAGTGGGTGGACGAATTGATCGCCGGCCGGGCGACATTGATCACCACCGTGCAGCGTTTCATGGATCTCAACCGCACCAGCGACGCGGTCACCCGGTCGATCGACGATCACTACGCCGGGGCGACCCCCGAAGAAAAAGCGGCGCGGAACGTCTGCGACTTCGTCAACACGCGCATGCGCATCGGCTTGGCCACGAGCACCGCGGCCCGCGATATTCAAAATCAATTCCGCGCGGCCTACGGCTCCGACGTCGTCATCCGCTGAGGTCCGCATCGGCCCACGGTCGCGGCTTCAACCAGTAGTCCGTCAGCACCGCCTCGGGGCTCCCCGGTTCGGCGCGCCAATCGTACTTGTAGCGCACCGTCGGCGGCAGGCTCATCAAGATGCTCTCGATGCGACCGTTCGTCTTCAACCCGAAAAGCGTGCCGCGGTCGTAGATCAAATTGAATTCGACGTAACGCCCCCGGCGGTATTCTTGGAACTCCCGCTCGCGCCCGGTGAACGGCGTGTCCCGCCGGCGCTCGACGATCGGCAGGTATGCGGCCGGGAAGGCCCCCGAGGCTTCGCGGACGAACTCGAACGCCTTCTCCAAATCGCCGCCATCGAAGTAATCGAAGAAGATCCCCCCGACGCCGCGAGCTTCGTGGCGGTGCGGGATGTAAAAGTACTTGTCGCACTCCGCTTTCATCTTCTCGTAGTCGGTCATCGGCGCGAACCGATTCACAACCTCCTTCCACGATTTGTGGAAGTGGATGACATCCTCGCGGAACGGGTAGTACGGCGTGAGGTCGGCCCCGCCGCCGAACCACGACTTCGACCCGTGTTCGAGGAAGCGGAAGTTGCCGTGGACTGTCGGCACGTACGGATTATGCGGGTGCAGCACCCAACTGACGCCGGTGGCCCGGAAGGCCAGCCCATCGCCGGGGAGTTGCTTGGCGAACTCGGGGGTCAATTCGCCGAAAACCTCGGAGAAGTTGACCCCGGCTTTCTCGAAGACGGCGCCGTTCTCGATGACCCGCGACCGCCCGCCACCCCCTTCGGCACGAATCCAAGAATCTTCGCGGTAGGCCGTACCGCCATCGGCGGCCGACACCGCCGCAGCGAGGCGATCTTGAAACTGCCGGAAGTATTCGACGACGCGCTCGTTCACAATGAGACCCTTTCAATATCCCGAGTCCACTTTCGCATTCTTGATGCTGGGATTGTCAGCAATCGCTTGGTAGCAGCCCTCGACCAGATCGTTGGCAGACATTTTCAACCGCTTAAGCTTCGGGGTATTCAGAGTCCTCAAAAACTTGACTGTATCCTTCTTTTTCGGTTCCGGGTACTTCGGATCGTCGGCGTTGAAAGCGCTCTTCATTTCCAATGTGGTCAAGTTCGGGAATACGCCCGGTTTGCCGAGGGCGGTACCGGCGAGTCGCGGGAAGCCTGAGTAAGAGAACCTGAGAATTCGGAGGTGACCGGAGCACGGGCTTGCGCCGATACTGTTGATTGCGTCTTCGTCGAGGAGCTTGATTTCCAGCGTGAGCACTTGCAACCGCTCCGCCCAGGGTGCGGCGAGCAAAGCCTTCAAATCCGCTTTTGTCATCGCGGAGTTGCGAAGCCAGAGTTCGACCAAATGTGGGCTGCGGATCTTGGCCAAGGCCTGGGAGACGTCACCGGTCAAATCGGCCGCGTGGATGAAAAGCCTTCGCAAAGCGGGGAATTCGCCGGTTTCCCCGAGGCCGATGAGGGCTTCTTTCTCCGGGAACCACAAACAAAGTGTGTGGAGGTTCGGCATTCCCGTCATCGACTCCGCTTCGGCCCGGGTCTTCAAATTACCCCTGTGGCGGTGCAGATTGCGGAACCACGGCGCTCGCCGGAGGATCGCTTGGTGTTCGCCGTCGCCGGCGATGTAAGCATCGAAGCGCCGCAGCCGCTCGAACGGTGCGCCCGCTAGTGCCTTGATACTCTCGTGGTTGTTAACGCTTCCCGGCTCCAGACGGGCGAGAGTCTTGACCATTGGGGACGCAATCAGCGCCTCGATGACCGGGCAAAGCATCTCTTTTTGCGGACGACTGTCGAACTTCAAGCGAGTGAGTTGAGCCACCTCGGGGACTTGAAATACGATCCCGGCGTGATCCGGAATTTCCCATTCGAGATCGAGTCCTCGTATGGGTGTCGTTTGAATCAATCCCGGTAGCCAGCGAGCGAGTGACGCTGCGGCAATCTCGGGTTCGTCGGATGTGATTTCGATCCCCGCCATCGACGGAAGTCCCAATTCCATCGCATCGCTTTCATCGCTCCACCACTCTTCGAGGTCGCTGTCGGAGGAGTAAAATTTGAAGCCGGCCGGCATCGATGGGGAATCCCAATCAATCGTTTCCGATACTTCTGCCAGGGCTTCGACCGCATCCGGATAACGATCCGGTTTCGGAGCGCGGTCGTCGAGTACGCAGCGGGCGCGGATGAATTTCGCACGGTCGACTTGGCCATTCGCTTCGAGTGCATCGGCGAATTCCATTCGAATCGAAAGATCACTCGGAGCGGCGATGATCCGATCCAAGAACGACTTTTCGAGTTCTGGCACTTCGTATCGGCGAGCTCCATATGCTTCTGGCCCCTCCTCCAGCATTGTCACCATGCCGTCGGGAGGCGCAGGAAGTAGCGGGACGTAAGTAACTTTCGCTTCGTAGCGATCCAAATGGTCTTTGAGGAATGCTTCAAAAGACGAGTGCGATTTGGCTGGTGGGTCATCGCAATCGGAACCGATCAGGTAGACGCCGGGCTCGTTGTCGAACCGCAGGCAGTAAAATCCCCCGGCCCCATCAGTGGCGAAGATGAAGTACGTCTTCCACCATTTCGGAAAGGCGTAAGAGGTCGCGGAATTCGTTTTGCGTTCCGCGAGGTTGTTCGTGATGATCGCTTCGGGCTCGAGATAGGTCGCTTCGGTAAAAAATGGTCGATCCACGCCGTTGAATTGGTACGTCAGCGCCCGGAGTTCCGATCCGCGGTCGAGCAAGATGTCGGCAAACCCCACTGGGAGCTGAATCTTCAGTGCAAGTTCGATAGTTGCCAGTTCGTCACGGGTCATCGGAACTCCCAATAACAGGAACGGAATCTCACCCTTTCAACAATTCCGCCGCACCTTCGTCCAGTAGCATCGCGGCCAGTTCCTGCCCCACGGCCAGCGGCGCCGCGGTCGAGCCCCGGTGCGTCGCGCTGATGCGACGTCGACCGTCGGCCGTCAACACCATCCCGCGGATCGTCAGCTGACCGTTCACGGCGGTCGAGGTTGCCCCGATGGGGACCAAGCAACCGCCGCCCAGTGCGGCGAGCATCGCCCGTTCCGCCGTGACGCGGGCCCACGTGTCCGGATCGGTCACGCCTTCGGCGAGGTATTTCGATTCCGCGTCGTCCATCCGGCATTCCAAACCGATGGCCCCCTGACCGACGGCGGGCAGCATCCACTCGGGGTCGAGCCGTTCCGTGATCCGGTCGGCCAAGCCCAAGCGGACAAGGCCGGCTTCGGCGAGGACGATGGCGTCGAGGGTTTGTTGGTCGAGTTTGCGGAGGCGGGTATCGACGTTGCCGCGGAGATCGACGAGGTTCAAATCGGGCCGGCGGTTCGCGAGCATGGCCCGGCGGCGCAGGCTGCTCGTGCCGACGGTGGCCCCGCGCGGAAGGTCGTCGAATTGGGAATACTTGCGAGAGAGGAAGGCGTCGCCGGTCGGGCCGCGCGGCGGGGTCGCCACGAGATGGACGCCGACGGTTTCGAGGGTCGGGAGATCCTTCAAACTGTGTACGGCGATGTCTGCCCGGTCTTCGAGCAGAGCGTTTTGAATCGCTTTGGTAAAGACGCCGAAGCCGCCCATTGCGGAAAGGGCCGAGGCTTGGTCGCGGTCGCCGGTGGTTTCGATCAAGACGAGTTCGCGCGGTCGCGGATCGGTGAACGGGGCCAAAAGAGAATCAAGGTAGCGCGCTTGCCACAGGGCGAGCGGGCTACCTCGCGTACCTAGTCGGAGTACAGAGTGCGGAGTACGGAGTGAAGAAACATCGGTCATTCTCAACCCCGCACTCCGAATTCCGCACTCCGCACTTCTGCTTACCAGTCTCCGCCGCCGCCCATGTCGCCACCACCACCGCCCCAGTCGCCGCCCCCACCGGAATCGCCACCGCCGGAGTCACTACCGCCCCAATCTCCGCCGCCGCCTGTGTCTCCGCCTCCGCCGCCGGAGTCGCCCCAGTCGCCGCCGCCGGTGCCCTCGGAGCCGCCGTCGAAGTTGCCTTCGCCGGTGTCTTGCGATCCGCCGTAGTTGTCGCCGCCGCCACCGTAGTTATCGCTGCCACTACCGTAGTTGTCGTTGTAATGGTGGCCTCCGGTGAACTGGTCGTAGAGATACATGCCGGCCATCGCGCCGAACATGCCGCCCATGAGGCCGCCCATGAAACCCATGCCGCCACCTCCACCGCCGCCCCCACCGTAACCGCCGCCGTAGCCGTTCACGCCGCCGGTCATCATGCGGATGACGGCGATGACGAGCCAGATACCGAGGATGACGACACCCGCGATGCAAACCCAGCCGAGGATGCTCATGCCGCCGCTCTCTTTCTTGGTGTCGGAATGGGCCTTGGTGTCGGCGGGCAGACCCGTGTCTTTCAATTGGTCGATGACGAACGTTGTCGATTCGAGCAATCCCGCATCGCGGGCTTTCTTGGCTTCGTCGCCCGTCTTGCCCTTGGCCGAGCGGAACGATTCGATCAATTTGCCTTCGAGCTGGATCGCGTCCGAATCGTCGAAGTGCCGGTGGACATCGCTGGCTTTGTCCGTGATCGCCTTGACGAAGAACTTATCGCCTTCGACGTACGCCAGTACGAAGACGCCGGCTTCGCCCTTGGCTTTGGCCAACTCGTGGGCCCAATCGCTAAAAAACGCGCTAGCCTTGCCTTTATCACCTTTGGTGGCGTCCAAATCTTTTTTCTTTGACTCCGGCACACTGCTGCGCGTCACGACGGTGAAGTGGGTGCGAGCTTTGAATGTCACGCCGTCGAACTTGGCCGTGGCGGTATCGACGCCGCCGGCCGTGAAGACGCCGGCTTTGTCGTCAACGTGCATGACGCCGTCTTGCGGTTTGGTGGCTTCGCTGCTGCCGCCGGTTTTCCCGGCTTGGGCGACCGGCGCGGCCAGACCAACAACCAACAGGGCCAGCCACGAAAAACGCGTGATCGTACGCATCGCGAATGCTCCTCCGACGGTTGCAAGGTTCAGGAACGAACTGTTTCGTAATTCTATTCTAGCCGTTATCCAAAGCCGCGCGGTCGAAATCGTCGCGGCTCGGCCGATCCGCCCTATCCTAACCGTAAACCGAATCGGGCGACAGTAGTTCTATTCGCCCATCGGCTCGGAGCATTTGCATGGAGCGGATCCGTTCGACGACGATTCTCGCGATCCGCACCCCCGCCGGCGGTGCCATCGGCGGCGATGGCCAAGTGACGCTCGGCAATATCGTCATGAAGAGCGACGCGAAAAAAATCCGCGCCCTGTACGACGGTAAAGTCGTCACCGGGTTCGCCGGGGCCGCCGCCGATGCCTTCGCACTTTTGGAACGATTCGAGGCCAAGCTGCGGGACCACCAGGGCTCGGTGCCCCGCGCCGCGGCGGAACTCGCCAAAGACTGGCGGATGGACCGCATGCTCCGCCGGTTGGAAGCGATGCTGATCGTCATGGACAAAGAGCACCTTTTGCTGCTCAGCGGGACCGGCGACGTGATCCAACCGACCGACGGCGTACTCGCCATCGGCTCCGGCGGCCCCTACGCCCTCTCGGCCGCCCGCGCCTTGATGAAACACACCGCGATGAAACCCGGCGAGATCGTGAAGGCGAGTTTGGAGATCGCGGGGGAACTTTGCATCTACACGAACAAGCAAATCGAGGTGGTGGAGATATGACCCGCACCATCGACGAGTACCGGGCGCAATTGAAAGCGATGCTGCCGGAGTTAGCCGAGAAGTTCGGCGTCGCCGAACTGGGCCTGTTCGGCTCACGGGTGCGCGGCGACAACCGCGCCGACAGCGATTTGGATGTGCTGGTGACGTTCCGAATCGGCGAGCGTGTCAGCCTGTTTACGATCGGCGGGTTGGCGACCGCGCTCGAAGAAGGCTTGGGGGTTTCCGTGGACTTGGCCATCAAAGACCATCTCGAACCCCGCCTCCGGCCTTACATACTCCGAGAAGAGCTGCGTGTATGACCCCGCGAGATGATGCGCTCCCATTCGAACATATGTCCGAAGCCGCGAACCGGGCGATGCGATATGCCGTGGGATCCTCACCGGACTCGCTGCGGTCGGATCCGATGCGGGCCGACGCGATCCTTCGAGTGATGGGCGTGTTAGGCGAAGCCGCAAGCCGGGTACGACCCGAAGTGCGGGCACGGTTCCCAGCTCTCCCGTGGAAGCAAATGATGGGCATGCGGAATGCGATCGTCCACGCGTATGACCGTGTCGACTGGTCGATTGTCTGGGAGACCGTGACCGTCCACCTCCCCGCGATGATGCCGGCACTCGTCGAAGCGAAAACGCAAATGAATGCCGAGCAGCCGCCCACGCCCGAGGTCTCCTCATGACCGAAGCTCTGACCCCCCGGCAGATCGTCGCCGAACTCGACAAACACATCGTCGGGCAGCACGCCGCCAAAAAAGCGGTGGCCGTGGCCATCCGCAACCGCTGGCGCCGGCAGCAACTCCCCGCGGAGCTGCGCCGGGCCATCACGCCCAAGAACATCATCCTCATCGGGCCGACGGGCGTGGGCAAAACCGAGATTGCCCGGCGACTCGCCGACCTCGTCCAAGCGCCGTTCATCAAGATCGAGGCGACCAAGTTCACCGAAGTCGGCTACGTCGGCCGGGATGTCGAGAGCATGGTGCGCGACCTCGTCGAAGTCGCCCTCGGGCTGGTGAAGCGCCGGCAGAAAGAAACCGTCCGGGCCAAGGCCGAGGAGCGCGCCACCGAGCGCTTGCTCGACCTGCTGGTCCCGCCGACCAAGACGACACCGTGGGAACCGGAGAGCGAAAAAGAAGAGGCCGAGAAACGCCAGCGGACGCGGGACAAATTCCGCGAGATGCTGCTGGCCGGCGAACTGGAAGACCGCGTCGTCGAATTGTCGGTCGAACAGAAGGCCTCGCCGGTGCAGGTCTTCTCCAACATGGGCATGGAGAACATGGACGTCGACTTGCAGGGCATGTTCGACAAGTTCTTGCCGAAGTCCAACGCCCCCCGGCAACTGCCGCTGAAGGACGCCCGCAAGGTGATCCTCGAACAAGAAACCGAAGCGCTCATCGACCGCGCGGCCGTCTCCGAACAGGCCATCGAACTCGTCGAAAACCACGGGATGATCTTCCTCGACGAGATCGACAAAATCTGCGGGCCGCAGTCCGGCAGCGGGCCGGACATCTCGCGGCAAGGCGTCCAGCGCGACCTGCTGCCGATCGTCGAAGGGACGACGGTGAACACCAAGCACGGCCCGGTGAAGACCGACCACGTCCTGTTCATCGCGGCCGGGGCCTTCCACGCGTCCAAGCCGAGCGACCTCATGCCCGAGTTGCAGGGCCGCTTCCCGATCCGCGTCGAACTGACGGACTTGAGCCGCGACGATTTCCTGCGGATTCTCACCGAGCCGCAGCACGCGCTGACGAAGCAGTACGCGGAACTGCTGCGGACCGAAGGGATCGATCTGAGCTTCACCCAAGATGGCACCGAAGCCTTGGCCGACGTGGCCTTCGAACTCAACCGCACGACGCAGAACATCGGCGCCCGCCGGCTGCACACGATCCTCGAACGCGTCGTCGAGGACATCAGTTTCGAAGGGCCGGATTTGATCGACAAGACGGTGCTCGTCGACGGGGCGATCGTCCGCGAGAAGATCGGTGCGATCATCAAGAAAGACGACCTGAGCAAGTACATCTTGTAGACTCGCTTCACGACTCGGGGTTTCCCCTTTCGGACGTTCCCCATGCACCC
>JAYSYN010000252.1:0-11037 GCA_043727575.1 Fimbriiglobus sp. | reverse complement strand
GTTGACGACCACGCTGGCCGGGTGGCATTGGCTGGCCAGCGTCACACTCATGCTCAAACAGGCGTTAGGATGGGAAAGTCAATAACAGCCTCTAGAACAACCGACGACAAACGGTCCCTCGAGTTGGATACCGAACCAAGGTTCAGAAAATGCGAATCGCCGGCGTTTTCCTACGCGATCTCGAGCCGTTTGCCGATCAGCCGCTCGAGTTTCCAACTAAGCCGGAGGCTAGTTTGGCGGAAGTCCATTTCTTCGTGGGCCAGAATGGTACCGGCAAGACCCGCCTGCTGTCGCTCCTCGCGGCCGCGTGCGGCAATCCCGCGGAACTGCAGTTTCGCACAAGCAAAACTTTTTCGGCGGTCGTTGTAGACAGCACAATTGATGGGAATGAACGTTTTAGATACACCAGTTCGATCCAAGGTGCTGTGACTTCCTCCAGATTCGATGGGATGTATCTGAACTTTGCTAAACATCCACCCGCGCCGGGGACTTCCTCATTCCAACTTTTCGACCTAAATAAAGATGTAGCGATGGCATTTCGTTCGGCTCCTACGTTAGTCGATCAAAAAGTAATCCCGATGGGTCCTGTAGCTTTGGAGACTCGACCAAGCTTTTTAACCTTCTCGCATCAGGCAAATGAAAGCACCCTAATCTGCCAAGGATTGGCGAATTTGAAGGTGCGAATGGGGATCGTGTCATCCGATCCGAAGGATCGAACGGTTCGAATGGTGCAGGCTTTTGACCGAACGATCAGAAGTATTGCAGATCGAGATTTTCTAACAACGGTCGGCTATGTCGGCAGCGAATTTCGACTCAAGGCGAAGTGGGGCGGTCAAGAGATTGGTCTGAAGCAATTGCCCGACGGATTGCGGGCGATTATCGGCTGGCTCGCTTCGTGCATGGTCAAGCTCGACATGATTCACCCGGATATCGATAACCCACTCGAGCAACCCGTCGTATTGTTACTTGATGAGCCGGATGCCCATCTCCATCCCGCTTGGCAACGCAAGTTGATACCGGCCGTGCAAAAGCTCCTTCCGAATGCGCAGATCTTCATCGCCACGCATTCGCCGTTCGTCGTCTCCTCGGTGAATCACGGATGGATCCACGTTTTTCAAGCCGACGAACAAGGGATTGTCAAAATCCTGCCCCCGCTTGCTTGCAGTCAAGGGGATAGTTACGTCGATGTCGTCGAGGACATCCTCGGCGTGCGGGAACAGTTCGATCCGGAAACAGAAACGCTGCTACGAGACTTTCGCGCCAAACGGGATGATTTCAAGAAACAACCGAAGGACGAATCGCGATTGGCGGAAGTGAAGACCTTGGCTCAGGCGATTGGAGATCGTAGTCAGACTTTATCATTCATGATGGGTCGGGAACTCGCCCAACTCGATGCCCAATTGAACAAAGTTTCGAGCTGAATCGAGAAACGTAAATGCGAAATTTTCAACGTGTCGACGAACCTTTAATTCTGCGAGAGAATCACGTAAGATGGACAGCGAAATGGGTGAAATCGAGCCAAGATAATACTGCGGCAAAGTTCAATTGGTATCAGTTCGAGGGTCGATCCGCCCGAGAACACATCTTGCCGAGTTTGGCCGAACAGACCGATTCGCATTGCAGTTTCTGCGACGCGTTTCCCGTCCGAGGTGTCTCGAACGAAATCATCGAACATTTCCGGCCCAAAAGTCAATTTCCCGACCTCGCATACTCTTGGATCAATTTGTATTACTGCTCGACGCTTGCCAGTCCGCCAAAGGGCGGTCGTGGGATGAGTTGCTTCTGAATCCGGACGCCCTCGATTACACCTTTTCGCGGTACTTCGAGTTCGATTATACGACGGGCCAAATCAAAGCGAATGCAATGTCCGAAGAGCAAGATCAACGGCGGGCCGCGAAAACCATCGAACTCTACGGTCTGGATTCGCAGCACCGTAGACGGAATCGGATTATGGAATTGAGAAAATGGAGCAAAACCGGTAATTCATTGCCGGAGGAACAAGTTTGGGCCTATCGAGACTTTCTAGGTTTGGAGTAGCCATTACGCAATTTCCAAGCGCAAACCCATCTCACCCCTCCCGCAGCCACCGGGCCGCGTCGCGGGCGTGGTAGGTCAGGATGATGCTCGCCCCGGCTCGTTTGATGCTCGTCAAGATTTCCAAGGTCACGCGGCGTTCGTCGATCCAACCGTTCGCCGCGGCGGCTTTCACCATCGCGAATTCGCCGCTGACGTTGTACGCCGCCACCGGCACGCCCGCGATTTCTTTCGTCCGCCGGATGATGTCGAGGTACGACAGCGCCGGTTTCACCATCACGATGTCGGCCCCTTCCGCCAAGTCGAGGGCCACCTCGCGCAGCGCTTCGTCGCCGTTGGCCGGGTCCATTTGGTAGGTCGTGCGGTCCCCGAATTGCGGCGGCGACTCGGCCGCGTCGCGGAAGGGGCCGTAGAAGCCGCTGGCATACTTCGCGGAGTAGCTCATGATCGGCACGTGGGTGAAACCCGCCGCATCGAGGCCGGCGCGGATGGCTTGCACCATGCCGTCGAGCATGCCGCTCGGCGCGACCATGTCGGCCCCCGCTTTCGCGTGGCTCACGCACTGCTCGACTAACAACGGCAGCGTCGCGTCGTTGTCGAGGTCGAGTTGGCCGTGGACATCGCACAAGATACCGCAGTGCCCGTGGGTCGTGTATTCGCAAAAGCATTCGTCCGGGATCAAATAGACATCGCGACCGAAGGCCTTGCGAACGGTGCGGATCGAGGTCTGCACGATGCCGTCATCATCCAATGCGACGCGCCCTTCGGGATCCTTGGTCGCGGGGATGCCGAAGAGCATGAACGACTTCACACCCAGATCTTTGGCCGCGCCGATTTCGTCGACGAGGGTATCGGGCGACAGTTGGAAATTCCCCGGCATCGACGAAATCTCGGTGCGGATGCCCGTCCCCGGCCGCACGAACAGCGGCAGCACGAAGTCGGTGGGAAGCAGCACCGTCTCGCGGATCATGTCGCGCAGTAACGGGGAGGAGCGCATTCGCCGGGGGCGGACGGTCGGGAAACCGGCGGGCGTCGGCATGGCGGATCCGAAACAGGGAAAGCGGATACCGGCATTCTACGGTCGAGAAAACGCGATTCTACTCCGCGCACTCCTCAAAACTTCACCCGTTGCACCCGGTGGTTCTCGGTGTCGACCACGTGGACGCGGCCTTTCTTGTCGACGGCCACGGCCCACGGGTCGGCCAACTGGCCCGGCTCGCGGCCGGGGGTGCCCCACATGCCCAGCGAAACGCCGTCTTTCGTCAGCTTCTGCACGCGGTGGTTGCCCCGTTCGACGACGTAAAGTTCCCCGGCGTCGCCGAACGACAGATCGTACGGGAAGTGGAACTCCCCCGGCCCTTGACCCGGCCCGCCGAACGCGCGGACGAACTCGCCGTCGGTCGTCAGCACTTGAATGCGGTGGTTGCAAGCGTCGACGCAATACAACAGCCCGTCCGGTCCGAAGGCCATGGCCCGGATGCGTGCGAATTGCCGGGGGGCTTGGCCGTTCTCCCCCACGCACCACAAGAATTTTCCGTCCGGGTCGAGCTTCGTGATGCGGTCGTTCTGCCCGAACTCCGAGACGTAATAATTCCCGGCGGCATCTTGGACGCAATCGCTGATGTAGCCGAACTGCCCCGGGGCCTTGCCGCCCGCGCCGCCGATCGTTTTCAACTCCACGCCGTCGTGGGTGTAAATGCGGACGCAGTGATAATGCGAATCGGAGACCATCAGATTTCCGTCGTTGTCGATGCTGAGCCCGCTCGGCCGGCCGTTGCGAAAATCGGGCGTCGTGAAGGTGAGGCCGAGGTGGTGGCCGTCGAGATCGTAAGCTTGGATGCGGGCGGTGAAATCGACGAGGAAGAGGCGGCCGTGCGGATCGATGGCGATGGCCCGCGGCCGGGAGACGTCGCCGTCTTGGACGCCCTTTTGCCCCCACACGAGTTCCGGCGCGCCCGGCTTGCGGTTCAGCGCGAACGACAGCGCCACCGCCCCCGCGATCAAGATCAGAAACAGTGCGAGCGCCGTCCGGGTATTCATGGGAGTAGTTTACGCACCGGCCGGTCGCTTCGTCTACCGCGCGGAATCGATCCGAGTCGATGGATTGACCCAACCGCTACGCCGCCAGATCGACGGCGACCTTGCGGTTGCGGTAGCGCCGGAAGGCCCCGAGTAGCCCGAGCCCGGCGGCGCCCAAAGCGACCATCGCGCCCGGCTCCGGGACCGGCGTGAACGTGAGTTGCAGGTTGTTGCCGGTGCTGTCCACGGCGAGGACGTAATTGCCGGTGGTGCCGTATTGGAAATTGTTGGTCACGGCGTAGCGGCTCTGCGAGACGACATCGTTGGCGAGCAAAGTCGTGCTGCCGAGTTTGAAGAGGCCGCCGCCGGTCGCCGTGGCCAGCGTGATCGTGTACGTCTGGAATTCGGTCACCGCCACCACGCCTTGTTTCAGGTCGATGGTGAACTTGCCGGTGCCGTCGCCGAGTGTCAAAGTGCCGTTGGTGAAGCTGAGTTTGCTGTTGCCGGCGCCGGGGGCCCCGGTGACGGTCGATTGGATCTTCCCGCCGTTGCCCGCATCGCTGGCGATGGTGAGGTGGCTGCCCAAGGCGAGGGTGCCGACCCCGGCGAGGGAATCGCCCCGGACGGTACCGCCGCCGGCGACGGTGATCGCCCCGCCGACATTGCCCGTCCCCCCGAGTAGACCGCCGCTGTTGACGTTGACGATGCCGGTTCCCGTCGCGGAGCCGCCGCTGCTAGTCGCGAGCAGCGAGCCGGCATTCACCGTAGTCGTGCCCGTATAGGTGTTGATATCGCCGAAGGTCTGCGTGCCGGTCCCGTTCTTAACGATTGAAATCCCCCCCGCGATCACGCCGGAATTCGCGTTCGAGCCGTCGCCGAAACTGTAGCTGCCACTCCCGCCCAAGGTCAGCGTCGCGGGTGCGGTCGAGGTCACCGTATTGTTCGTCGCCGCGGCATTCGTGCCGGTAATAGAATTGAGTCCGGCGATGGTTTGGTTGAACCCGTTGAGATCGAGGGTACCGAGGTTCGTGCTGGCCGCTTGGCCGAGGCTCACGGTCGTCCCCGTCGGAAGGCGGTCGTTACCGGTGGTCAGCTTCAAGGTGCCGCCGTTGATGGCCGTGGCGCCGGTGTAGGTGCTGACGCCGCCGAGGACCAGTGTGCCCGCGCCCTGCTTGGCCCAAGTGCCCGTTTTCCCGGCGACGTCGGCGATGACCCCGTTATAAGTGATTGTACCAGTAGCTCCGACCACGTTGATCGACGTTCCTACTGTGTCACCGACGAAGATATTGTGGGTCGATGCCAGTGTATACATCCCCCCGCTGACACTCGCCAACCGGCCACCGTCGACAACGATCGAGTTGTTGACGTCCCCGAAGGAATCGGGCCCCGTGAAACGGGCTTCGCCCCCGGTGATGCGAATTGCGCCCGTGAAGGTGTTGGCCGTATTGGTGATCGCAAAACTCCCACCCGAGCCGGCCGTTGTCGCGCCGAACGTAATCGCTGTACTCGGCGAACCGGCGTTCGAGATGATTCCGTCGAAAGTCACAATTTTGTTATACCCGAGGTTCAATGTTCGATTGGCACCTCCGAGCGAAGTCGCCGCGGAAAAAGTCAATCCCCCGGTGCCTAAGGGGACATTTACCGAGTCACCGAACTGGACATCGCCCCCGATAGAGATGCTCGACCCGTTGAAAGACCGCGTCGTACCCGAATTCGGAGTCAAGATACCCCCGTTGAGATTCAACACGCCCCCGCCAATTGCGTTGACACCGCCGGCGATCACGGTACCGGCATTCAGCGTGAAACCGCCTGGCAGAGCATTGCCTTGTGAGCCGATATCCCAAGTACCACCGCCGTTTTTGATGACCCCACTTCCGGTGGCTCCGGAAATACTTTGCCCGTTCCAAATCAATTTTGAACCGGTTCCGATATCGAAGGTCCGGACAGCGCCATTGGTGTTATAAGTACCGGCCACGGTCCAAGTGACGGTCGACGAATTGGTGACGGTAAAGTTGCCGACCGGAATATTCGTGACGTTGGTGATCGCGCTGGCGGCGGTAAAAATTATATTAGAATTATCCACCCAAGCACCGGTAAACGGCCCACTCGAAGACGTCCCCCAACTCGACGAAGTCAAGAGCGCGCTCGTGCCGTCTGTGCGATAAAAAAGCTGCGCCTGCGCATCCCCACCCATCCCCAGAACCGCCACCGTCGCCGTCAAGATCATCCAGAAAGACTTAGCCATCGCGTCCGACCTCGTTTGGTGGCTCGGTTCCGTCCCGGAATAAAAATCGAATCGGTATGGAGTGCGGCCCGCGCAGAATTTTCGCCCGTCGCATGCACGCAAAGGTCGAGTAGGATTTCGTTGCTGAGGGCCATGTGCGGCCCGCGCAGAATTTTCGCCCGTCGCATGCATAGGCTTTTCTAGCGGGCCCCTTGGTCCGGTCAGCGCCAATTCGATGAAAGTTGTGTGAAGCTTTGGAAATGGGTCGGATTTCTCAGAAAGCCGGGCGAGGTGTTGAATCGCCCGGCGCGGCGCGGGCTATTTCTTGGCGACGCGGGTCTTGTCGACGCCCTTCGTGGTACCGGTGATGGTGAACGAGCCGGCGTTCGGCAGTTCCGCGGTGATGTCGATGGTCACTTCCATCTTGCCGTCTTCGGACTGCACGCTGCCGTCGATGCAGGTGTCGATGGTGCCTTGGATGACCATCTTGCTGCCGTCTTTCGTTTTGGCGAAGTTGCCGCCGAGGTCGATTTCGGTGACGAAGATCGTGAGGGTCAGTTCGAGGACGCCGAACTGGGCGTCGCCCTTCTTGTAGACCTTGAGGAGCTTGCCGCCGACGGTCGACTTCTTGGCGTCGAACTTCATCTTCTCATCGCCGAGCGCCTTGAACATTTTGTCGGTCGTCGCGGCGGGCAGCTTCCAACTCTCGCCGACCTTCACGGGGTCTTTCGGCAGGAAGTCTTCGTTGTCCGGTTCGTCTTCTTTCTTGTTGAAGCTCTTGTAAAGCTCCGGGGCTTCGTCTTCTTTGAGGGCCTTGCCCTTGACGCTGATTTCGTACTTGTCGCCCTTCTTCTCGATCAGCACCGTCTCGCCGGCGTAGGCGTGCTTGGTGGTTTCGCCCTTGTCCGTCTTCTCGGCGGCGCTGTAGGTGCGCGTCAGTTTGGTCGCCTTCTTATCGCCGTCTTTCTTCTCGAGGATCTCCTCGGTGTAGATCTCTTTCTTGCCGTTGTCGACGTCCTGCTTCATGTTCATGCCGGCGACGTTGATGACGATGTTCGTCTTGCCGTCTTCGGTCTTCTCGTTTTCGGTTTTGTCCCCCTTCTTGGTCTTGTACAGCTTCAGGGTGTAGGCGTCGTCGGCGGCGAGCACCGGCGCGGCGAGCAGGCCGGCGACGACCAGCGAGGCGAGAATCGAACGCAGCATGGCGGGATCCTGGGTTGGGGACTCGGGTTCGGACACAAGCGATATGATACGGCCGGACCGGGGGGCGGGGGAAGGGTGTAGAGAGAAGTACAGTGGGTCGGCCCGTCGGGATCAATGAGTCATCAATTCACCGTACAGCTTCGGCATGGTCCCGGATCTGTTGCCAAGTGAGCCCGATGGTCGGGTCCGCTTCCATTTCCGCATCCCGACGCAAAAGTTCGTCCGCGAGAGCATCGCCGAGGATTTCATGGTGCCGGGTGGCAACATCCGGTTCCGAGTACGTCAGCGTTCCCGCCAAGCGGCGAATCTTACCGTATCCCTCGGGCCGTTTGGGGGTGGCCAGTTCAATCGCAGCGATGACTTCGGGGGACGTCCCCTCAGCAACCGCCCGCTCTTGAAGCCGTGCGAGGACGAGGTCAGGGATTGAGATCGTCAACGAGATGGACATCAATTCGTCTCCTCAATGGTTCCGATCACAAACCCACCTCACAAAGCCGCCTCCGCCATCGGTCTCGGCGCCGTCTCGGCGGCCTCGAGCATTCGGACCGTCACGTCCGGGTGTTGGATGTAATGGAGCAAATGCTTCGGCAGGTAGCAGCGGATGACGACGCTGCTGTCGCGGTATTCTTGGCGGAAGATCTCGGCGTGGGCGTTGAGGTACGCCAGCACTTTGCCGTTGCCCGCGTCGACGGTGACCTCGGCCGCGAGGAAGTGCGACGACAACTGCTCGACGACGGTGTCGGTGAGTTCGCGGACGCCGACGCCCGTGGCGCCGCTGATGACGACCGCCTTCGGATGCTGGGCCTTCAGGATGTCGAGCAGGGTCATGTCGGTGATGCGGTCGACTTTGTTCAGGATCACGATCGTCGGTCGGTCGGCGCAGTCGAGTTCCTTCAACACCCCGTTCACGGCCTTGATGTGCTCTTCGGCCAACGGGTTGCTGGCATCGACGACATGGAGCAGCAGCCGGGCGCGGCGGGCCTCTTCGAGGGTGGCTTTGAAGCTCGCCACGAGGTGGTGGGGGAGATCGCGGATGAACCCGACGGTGTCGCTGAGCAACACTTGGCCGAAGTCCGGGATCGACCAGCGCCGCGTCCGGGTGTCGAGCGTGCTGAACAGTTTGTTCTCGACGTACACCCCCGCGTCGGTCAGGCGGTTCATCAGCCGCGATTTGCCGGCGTTGGTGTAGCCGACGAGGCTCACGGTGAATTCTTCCGAGCGGCTTTGGACCTCGCGCCCCTTGCGGGCCTGGACTTCGGCGATCTTGCGTTTGAGGTCGCGGATGCGCGTGTCGGCGATGCGGCGGTCGACCTCGAGCTGCGTCTCGCCGGGCCCGCGCATGCCTATGCCGGCGCCGCCGCCCGCTTGCCGGGACAAGTGGCTCCACATGTTTTTGAGCCGCGGCAGGCTGTATTCGAGCTGGGCGAGTTCTACCTGTAGCCGCGACTCCGGGGTGCGCGCCCGCGTGGCGAAGATGTCGAGGATCACCTCGGAGCGGTCGAGCACTTTGATGCCCATCGCGCGTTCGAGGTTCCGCGCTTGGCCCGGCGACAAGTCGTTGTCGAAGATGATGACGTCGGCTTCTTTGGCCTCGGCGAGTTCTTTCAACTCGCCGAGTTTGCCGGAGCCGATGTACGTGCCGAGTTGGATCTCTTGACGCTTCTGCGTCATCTCCGCGACGACCTCGGCCCCGGCCGATTCGACGAGGCCGCGGATTTCGTCGCAGGGGTCGTCCGACAACCACGGTCGACCGGGCAAAGAGATGGAAACGAGGATCGCCCGCTCGTGGCCGATGGAGGCGTTATCCCGATCCGATTCAAACGTTTTGCCGATGGGAGGAATCCTCGGGGTTGCGGTGCGACTCCCATTTTACGCGTCGCGGCGGCCAGGAAGCAACGATCGAATTTGAAACAGCGTTCAGGGGACAGCGGTCAGTCATCAGCAAGAATTGCTGACTTTCTGGCTGATTGCTGAAAACTGATCGCTGACCGCTGTCTCTTTCAAACACCCTGAGATTGAGACAGCAGCGGCAGGATCACCCGGTCGACGTCGGCTTCGGAATGCACGTGCGGCACATCCGAGAAGAGTTCCCAGCTTTCGTGCAGCTCGGCCGATTGCCCCGGCGCCAGCGTCGCCAACTCGCCGACGGTTTCCATTTCCAACATGTCTTCGTTGGAAAACGTCTGGTAGCGCGTGCCGCGATCGGGGTAAAGCGCCCCCTCGCGGTAATCGAAGCGCTTCACGAAGAGCGTGTTGGAATTCAAGTACCCGACCCAACCGCCGCGGTGGGCCAAGCCAATTTTCGTCGGCCCCTTATTCACATCCTGTTTCAGGAAGATGTACTTCGCGCCGAACGTCCAACGGCGATCGGCGAAGTCGAAGAAGGGCCAGAGGATCAGTTCTTGATTCGGGGCGAAGTCGGCCGGGGATTTCGCCCGGCTCGGGTGGCCGGGGTGCGGGTACTTCGCCGGCAGCGGGATGATCTCGACGCCGCCGGGGGCCATGACGGTCGGCCCCCACGGGGCGAGTTCGGTCGGCGTTGCGCCGATATTCGTGACCTTCAACACCACTTCGACGCGCGTGCCGGTCGGCGCGAGCGTCAGGTGCATTTCCTTCTGGACGCCGTAGTCGGACTCGGGCGGCGGGGTCAACTTGACGCCGAATTCGCCGAGCGGTTCCCACTTGACGGGGCGGTTGTCCGGGAAGTAGGTGCGCGTGAGGTCTTCCGGGGCGAGCCAAAAGCGGTGGCCCCCGCGGATCTGCCATTCGGCTTCACCGGTGCCGCCCATCATCGACTCGTAGTTCTTCATCACGTTGAAGCCGCCCGGTCGGCGGTACGCGATGACGCGCGGCCCGACGTCGAGCGTCGCGATCAATTCGACCGAGGCGTTGCTGAGGCGGAGGTTGTTCTTCCAACCCCGGTAATCCACGACATCCAGCACGGAGAAACTCCTGGTCACCGAATGATTTCAGATCCGATTCCGCGATTGGCGGTACCGCCGCAGGCCGAAGAGCCCGGCGCCGATCAACGCGAGCAGAACCGCGGGCGGTGCGGGTGTCGGTGTAGGATTCGGATTGGGGTTCGGGTTCGGGTTCGGATTGGGGTTCGGGTTCGTATCGGGAAGGATCGGATTGATCTCGCTCGGTTTGGACGTTTCCCCGTTGGTGGTCGAGGTATTGGTCCCCGTTTGCGGATTGGGATTTTGCGGGGAAATCACCGAGCCTGTGGAATTCAAACCGCCGAGGCCGCCGAATCCTCCGCCGATGCCCCCGATCCCGCCGCCGCCGAGTCCCGAGCCGAAGCCGCCGCCAAACCCGGAACCGAGCCGGCCGAAGCCGCCGCCCGAGGTGCCGACGGGACCGATGCCACCGGCGTCGCCGTAACCGAGGGACGAATTCGAAACGCCGCCCCGATTGCGCAAAGCGATTTGCGATTGGGCGACGACGCCCGCCGAATTTCGCACGCCCGTCAATCGGACGAGTTCCTGCCCGGCGAGGTCGGGGTTTTCCGCGAAGCTCGCATCGTTCCCGGTCAGGCCATCGAGGTATTTCTGGGC
>JAYSYN010000251.1:0-32320 GCA_043727575.1 Fimbriiglobus sp. | reverse complement strand
ATCGGGTGTCGATCCCGTATCGGTGTCTCCGTGGGTGGCCTCTTGGGGGGTTCCGCGATGCTATCGTCCAGTAGCTTGTTAGAATTTGAAACCGACTGGCTTCCCCACGTGACCGACGCGGGGTTGAATCGACTCGTTGATCTGCTGGAAACCGGGAGTCCCCTTCTGATCCACGGCGCCTTTACCAAGGCTTGCGCCATGGGTTGCCTCGCGACCCACATCGCGTGGCATCACCCCGCCACCAAGAACGTCCGCGATGAAGCCGGGGTACTCTGGCTCACCCGAGTAGCGGGTTTGAATCCGGCCACTTCGCAAGTGATCCTCGAATGGGACCGCCTCGGCGCGTCCGACTGGCACGCCCGCTCGCACTTGCTCGAGGCCTGTCGTCGCGAATTGGAAACGCGGAACGAAGAACCGTACGAAGACGCCGAAGCGTACGGCGAATTACAAACCTGCTAGGGGCCGACGATGTTGGAGCGCGTCCTCGAACCCGAAGTGATGGACACCCCCGACGAAGCGACCGACTACGACAGCATGGATCATTCGGCCGTGAACCGCCGGTTCGCGGCCGATTTTCTTGCGCTCTGCGCGGGTGACACCGGGCTGACACTCGACGTCGGCACTGGCACGGCGCAAATCCCGATCGAACTCTGCCGGCAATCGGCCACAATTGAAATCGTCGCGGTCGATCTCGCCGACGAGATGCTGAAACTCGCCCGGATCAACATCGACCGGACCGGATACACCGAGCGCATCCGCATCGAAAAGGTCAACGGCCGGCGGATGGATTACCCGGATGGCCACTTCGTCGCGGTCGTATCGAACAGCATTATCCACCACATTCCCAAACCGGCCGAGTGCTTCGCCGAGATGGTACGCGTCTGCGCCGCCGGCGGTCGGTTGTTCGTCCGCGATCTTCACCGACCCGACAATAGTATGGAACTCGAACATCTCGTTCGAACCCACGCCGGCGAGGCGAATCCGCACCAGCGCCGGCTCTTCGCGGCGTCGTTGCACGCGGCGTTGACTCTCGACGAAGTGCGGACGCTCGTGTCGGACCTCGGTTTCGCACCGGAGACGGCATCACTGACGAGCGACCGCCACTGGACTTGGTCGGCTCGGAAGGCACCGGCGTGATCGATCTTCTCCGCCGCACCGGCGAGTTCGCCCACTTCGCCGCCCTCGGTCTTACCGCCGCAATCGTGTCGATCCCGCGTCCGTCGCGTTGGCTCCGGCCGTTCTACGTCGTCTTCATCGGTGGCATCCCCATGGCCGTCGTACTCGGCCTCGCGCTCGGGGCCGTCATCTGGTTGCAGACCCGCGCGGTTCTCGAACAATTTCCCGGCGCCAACGATTTGCTGCCGACGATCCTCACGGCGGCGGTGCTGCTCGAACTCGCTCCGGTGGGGGCCGGATTGATCGTCGCCGCGCGGACGGGGGCCAGCCTCGGCGCGGAATTGTCGTCGATGAAACTCGGCGAACAGGTCGACGCCTTGGAATTGCTGGGCCAATCGCCGCGGCGGATTTTGGTCGGGCCGCGCATCCTCGCTTGCGTACTCGCGGTGCCGCTGTTGCACGTGCTCGTGTCGCTGATCGCCATCGGCAGCAGCTTCGTCGGGGAATCGGTCGCGGGGGGCGGCAACCGGTTGAAATACGGCGGGGCGGTGGAAGCCGAACTCGCCAACCGGTTATTTGAAGTCTTGCTCGCCGCGATCAAACCGGTGATCTTCGGCGGTCTTATTGGGGCGATGGGCTGCTGGGTCGGCCTCCGCGCGGACGGCGGTTCCGAAGGCGTCGGCCGCGCCGCCACCGACGGCGTCGTGAAGTGTTCGCTCCTCGTCCTCGCCGCCGACGTGTTGATGGTCGGCGCGATCCGCGCGATCGTCGGGTGATCTCGGGCGGACGCCCCGGCCGGGTATCACAACAATTCTCGGAGATTCGGTGAACGACTTGGGACTCTGAGCCATGGAATAACACTTGGAATCGGACGTAAGTCTTTGCGGCGCATAGGTCGTTCCGAAAATCGGACGTCATTCCACGGTAGGGTGGGTGGGTTGACGCCGGAATGACGACTCCAAGACTTGTTGCTACACCCCCCGGCCGCGATCCCGGTTGATCTTTCCGGGCGGGTCGCCTATTGTCCGCATCCTCGGGGCGGGCGCGGATTGCGCCGGCCCGGGGAATTTGGCCCGCGAGACCGACACGGATGTCGTGGTTCAGGCCTTGGTTGATCCGCGCAGGAATCCTGACGGCGCTCGCGGCCGTCGTGTGGGCCGGCGTCTGGGCGTACCACTGGGTGAGCCCGGAAAAGGTGCGCGCGGCCGTCGTCGAGAACCTCCGCGAACAATTCGACGACGACGTCGAGGTCGAAGTCGGTTCGGCCCACGTCCGGCTCTTCGGCGGCTTGTCGGTGCGCGAACTCAAGCTGACCCGCCGGGGCGAATCCGAGCCGTTCTTGCACGTCCCCAACGCCGTGATCACGCACGATAAAGAGCGGTTGAACCGGGGCGAACTGGTCATCCGCAAAATCGAACTCGACTCGCCGACGGTGCGGCTCGTGCGCGGCGCCGACGGCCGGTGGAACGTCGCGGGGATCGCCAAACCCGGCGCGGGCGACAAGCCGATCCCGACGATTTCGGTCAAAGGCGGGACGGTCTTGATCGAGGATCGCAGCCCGGCCGCATTGCCGGCGCTGGCGATCCGCCACATCCAATTGAACGTCCTCGGCGAAGCTTCGGCGTGGATCAAACTCGACGGTTCGGCGCGGGTCGGCTTGGGGAACGACGCGCAACCCGACCCGACGGCCCTCGCCATCCCGCTGACGTTCGGCGGGAAGTGGAACCGCGACAGCGCTCAGGCGCTCGGCCGCGTCGAGATCGGCGAATTGGAAATCGGCCCCGATTTCGCTGCGGTCGCCGCGCGGATCCACCCCGACGCGGTCGAATACGCCCAGCACATCCACGCGAAAACCAGCATCCGCGTCGATTTCACCCTGCCCGGCTCGACCGGCGCCGCGCCGAGCTACGACGCGAAATTCGAGGTCCGCGAAGGACGCTTCGACCACGGGGCCCTGCCGTGGCCCGTGGAACAATTCGCGGGGTCGATCCGCGTCCGCGACGGCGCGCTGACCGTGGACAACGCGACGGCTCGACTCGGGAAAGCCGCCATCGATCTCAGCCTCGTGACGAAAGCCGAGTGTTTCGGATCGGCCGGTATCCGCGCGGCCCCGCGCTACGGCCCGCGCATCCGAACGATTTTGCCACCGCATCGCCCGAAGCCGACCGCGGTCCCCGAGCGCCCGGCGGACGGCGATCCGTTTCTCGCGATCGAAGACAAACTCGAATCGCTCAAACTGACGGTGCATTCGCTCACGCTCGACGACGAATTGTTCCGCCGCTTGACGCCCAAGGCGGCGGTCATCCAACGGATGTTCTCCCCCGACGGCGCGGTGGACATCGCCCTCAATTTCTCGCGGTCCAACGGCACTTGGCAGCGCGATGTCGACATCCGCCCGAACAAGCTCGCCATCACGTATGAGAAGTTCCGCTACCCGATCCGCGACTTGGCGGGGTCGGTCAAGAAGGTCGTCGCCAGCGACGGCACCGACGAATTCCGCATCGACGTCACCGGCACGGCCGGCGGGCGCAGCGTCGGCCTGACGGGCAAAGTCGCCGGGGAGGGGCCCGACCCGTTCATCAACTTGCGGATCACGGGGAAGGACATCCCCATCGACGAGAAGTTGTTCGCGGCGCTGCCGGGGAGCTACCCGGTGTCGCTCGGCAAACTCCGGGGCAAAGCCCGCGGCGACTTCCGGATCGACATCCGCCAGCCGCACGGCGTCAACCGCTGCGAGAACACTTTCGGCATCAAGGTCTTCGACGGCACCGTGAACTACGCGCACTTCCCGTATCCGGTGAAACAGGTTCGCGGCAACATCGTCGTCCACGTCTCCGCGAGCGATAATCTCCGGCCGCTGCGGCCCGGATTGGCTCTCGCGCCCGAGGAAGACACGGACCGCGTCGAGCTGCGGAACTTCGAAGCCGTCCACGACGGCGGGCGCTTCTGGATCACCGGCGACAGCGAGGCGGTCGCGGGGACGCTCGACCGCAAACTCACGCTGCGCGTCCAAGGGGAGAATTGCCCCATCGACGCCGAGTTCAAAGCCGCGCTGCGCGAAATCAAACTCGACGCGGTGGTCCGGACGTTCAATCCCCGCGGCGACCTGACCTTCGGAGCCGACGTCGAAATCTGGGATCGCAGCGGTCGCACGACCCCGGCCGAGCGCTTGCCCGAAGTGCGGGCCATCGCCGCGCCGGGGACCGCCGCACCGGTCGTCGCGCTGTTGCCCGCGGAGCCGCCGTTTAACCCGACCACCGACATGCGGTTGTCGTTCCACTTCAAGGGGCCGAGCGTCACGCCGGCGTTTTTCCCCTACGATTTGCACCAACTCGCGGGATTGCTGCGGTACCACAACGGCCGGGTCGAACTCGTGAAATTCAGCGCCAAACACGGCGCCTCAGAATTGAAACTCGACGCCGCAGATATCCGCTTCGCCGAGACGGGCGAAGTGTGGGCCAACCTCGGCGGCATCGGATTGACACCGTTGATCGCGGACGAGGCGCTGTTGAAGGCGATGCCGGAGAAAATCCGGCGGGCCTTTCGGGAGCTGAAGTTCCGCGGTTCGGCGGAGCTGTTCGTCAAGCACCTCGTCGTGTCGGTGCCGTCCGACGAGAAACCCCTCGGGGTCGCGCGCGGCCAAGCGCCGCTCGAAGCGTCCGCGCGCGATGCGAGCCGTCCGTTCTCGCCGCTCGCCGCGGGGGAGCCGGCGCCGATGAAAGTCCCCGCTCCGACCGGGATTCTCCCGTTCGCGCTGCCGTGGCAGAAGCCGCCGGCGGCGCCGAAAGCCATCCCGAAGCACGACGAGAAACCGCAACCGGTGATCTACTGGAACGCCAGCTTGAAACTCAACGGCAGCAGTTTGGAAGCGGGGCTGCCCTTCGAGGAACTCTTCGGCACCATCGCTTCCGAAGGCCGCTACGAAGGCACCCACATCGGCGCGATCGTCGGCAATATTTGGCTCGACAAAGCGACCGTCGGCAAGCAACCGCTCTCGGCGACCAAGCTCGGGTACCGCATCCGCCCGCAGGTCGAAGACCCGTCCAGCCCGAGCGGGTACACCGCGCCCGCGATCGAATTCCCGGACATCACCGCCACGCTCTTCCAAGGCACCGTCGGCGGGCAGGCGCGCGTCGTCCTCGACGAGACGATCCAGTACCGCGTCTGGCTCACGGCCACGGGCGTCCGCCTCGACGAACTCGCCCGGCACACGAAACTCGGCAGCGACTCCGAACTCCGCGGCTTGGCCCAGGGGAGTTTCCTCGTCGAAAACGTGCTCGACGCGAAATCCGGCAAATGGATCGCCAGCGGCCAAGGGCAGATCGACGTGCCCCAAGGGCGGATGTACAAGATCCCCGTGCTGCTCGACTTGATGAAAGTGCTGAAGGGCCAAACGCCCGACCGCTGCGCGTTCGAGGAGGCCCACGCGACCTTGGAATTGAAAGGCGACCGGGTAAAGGTCACGCAACTCGACCTGTTGGGCTCCGCCGTCAGCCTCGGCGGTTCCGGCGAAATGGACACCGATGGGCAGTACGTGAAGTTCGAGTTCTACACGATTTGGTCGCAGACTCTGAAGCGCTGGTTGACGACCCCACTGGGCGACGTCACGGGCTTGCTCAGCGGGAGTTTGTTCAAGATCGAATTAACCCGCGACGGGGGCAAGCTGACGCCGAAAGCCGTGATGCTGCCGGTGGTCACCGACCCGGTGCGGGCCGTCGCCGAGCGCTTGCGGAATCGCTTCGATAAACCGGGCGAGAGCCCGCCGCCCCCGACGGTGCGGGCGACGCTCGGGCGCTGAACGCCGGTCGGCTCACTTGTCTTTTTTCTTCTCGACCTTCACCCGCACGAACGATTCTTTCAACCCGTCCGGGTCTTCGAAGACGAGTTCGTCGTCGTTGAGTTTGAGGATTTTGGAGATCTCGCCGCGGGCGTTGTCGCCTTCGCCGATCTTCCAGTCGATCGAGCCGTCCGGGAATTTATCGGCCTTCTCGGCGGTTTTGTACGTCCCCTTCGATACGAAGGTTTCCTGATCCGGGATCTGCCGGTGGAATTCGAGGGCGCCGTCTTTCTTGAAGTGGATCGTGAATTCGTAATCCATCTTCACGCCGGCGTCGGACTTCACCAAGCGCCACTCGCCCAACAGTTTTTCGGGGAGCGTCTTGATGTTTTCTTTGGGGATCGGAGCGGCGCTCGCCCCGAATCCGAACAGGGCCACGGCGGCCAAGGTCAAAATGGTACGCATCGATCGATTCCTCCCATCGGGTTTGTGGAAGGAATTGTACCCCGATGCGACTTCCGGGGAATCTGAAAAATAGCCGGCCGATCACCGGCGCTTGACTTGGTCGAACCACTTCTGCCAGTAAGTTTTCGTGAATTCTTCCATGCCGCCGCCGAAGGCGGTCGCGGGCATGCCGGCGAACGATTCTTCCATCCGGGTCAGCGTCCGCCCGGCGAGTTCCGGCCGTTCGGCCTTCTGGTAAGACGAATAGAGCATCCCGAGCACGATCAATTCTTCGGGGCGGCCTTTGTACCGCTCGGCGGTCGCGTTGCAAATTTTGGGCATCTCGTCGTAGTTCTTAAGCAAGAGATTCGCATTCACGACGCGGATGTCGGCTTGGGATTGCATGAACGTCGACTTCGACAGCGCCAAGGATTCGAACACGCCGAGGGCTTCTTTGAGTTTGCGTTCGGCGTCGGCCGGGGGGACGCCCCCTTTGTGTTCCCCGCGGGCGAGCAGCAGCAGACAACTGCCGAGGTAGAGTTTGGCCCGTTCGGCGAAGGCCCCGGCGGGGTTCGACTGAACCAACTGGCGGAAACGCGCTTCCGCCTCGGGGAGGTTCTGCGGCATCAGCGCTTTGCCGAGGTCGTAGAGCGCTTCTTGTTGCGCTTCGCGCTCCGGGGCGCCGTCGTAGGTTTTGTTCGCGACCTGCGTCAGCAGATTCTTGCCGAGTTCGATCAGCCCCCGGCCTTCGACGGCGGTCGCGGGTGCGCCCGCTTTGCGCCGGCCTTCGTCCAAGTGGGCGCGGGCCATCTTCACTTGGGCGAGCGTCGCGGTCGGGCCTCCCGGGGCGATCGCTTTTTTGAGGGCGTCGATCCCTTCGACGAACTTCTGTTGGGCGAGCAGGATTTCCCCCATTTCCAAATGGGCCGGGGCGGTTTGATCGGCGGAGGCGCCTTGGATCAGCAGCAGTTGATCGAGCGTTTCAAGGGCGGCGCGGTCGTCGCCGGAGGAGCGCAGGCTCGACGCGGCCCGGCGGTAGTAATCGACCTTCGCGGCGGGGATCGGGTGCAGCGCGGCGAGGGCCGCGTACTCGTCGGCCGCGAGCTTCCACTTCGCTTTCGCCGCCGCCGGTTCCGGGGTCGCCGCCGCCCACGCGCTCAGGCACTCGGCTTTCTTCTCGCGGTCCCGGCCCGGCAGCGACACCGCGCCGTAGGCCGCGATGCCGCGCAGGGCCGTCGCGTAGTCCCCTTCCATCAGGCAGACTTGGATCGTCTCTTCGAAAGCGTTGCGGACGTCGTCGACGGCGACGTGGGCGTTGCGGAATTCGGCGCCGGGCTTCTGGCCCTTCACGGCCGCTTCGAGGTGGTCCGCCGCGGCCGACCGCTTCCCTTTGGCCATCGGGTCGCGCGCGGCCAGTTCCGCGAGCTTCACGCTGCTGGCGACCCCGGCGGGCCCGCCTTCGGTTTCGGCGCGCTCGAAGAAACTCGCCGCCTCGACTTTGTTGTTGAGCGCCAAGTACCCTTTGCCCGTCTCGTAGCGGATCATGCCGAGTTGGTCGCCCGGCAACCCCGGTGTGGCCTGCGCCGCGGCGAACAGCCCGACGGCATCTTGCCAGTTGTTGTCGGCGGCCGCGAGTCGGGCGAGTTGCACCTTGGCGAGCGCGAGCACCTCCGGCGGGGCGGTTTTGTCGATCTGTTGCAACCAACCGCGGGCCTTGTCGGGCTCGTTCATCTGCAGGCAGAGTTCGGACAGCTTCAGCCGGTACTTCGCGGTCGCGGCCGAGGTGCCCCGCTGCGGGCCGCTGAGGTACGCGGAAAACTCGGCCTTGGCCCGCTTCCAATCGGGCGGGTTGAGCCGCAGGCAGGTCTCCGCGATCAGCCGCGATTGCTCGCCGGGGTCGTCCCCGCTCGGCAGCGCTTGCAGTGCCGGCAGCAATAGCACGGGATTACCGACGCCGATGGCCGCCGTCGCTTTAGCGGAGCGGAAGACGCACCGGCCCTGATCGGCCCGGTCCGCGAGCGTCAAGGCGTCGCACTTCGCAAAATGCCCGGCCGATTGTTTCCAATGCTCGGCGGCGTCGGGGCCGACCTCGGCGAGGAACGCGTGCGCGGAACCGAGGAGGAAATGCGATTGGTTCGACTCCGCGGGGAACTGTTCGAAGGCCGCCTCGATTTTGCGGCTCGCCGCCGCGAGCGGTTCCGCTTCGACCGGTTTGCGATCGACCGCCTGTTTCAGCGCGATCAAATCTTTTTGGAACAACTCCGTCGGGTTGTCGGGTTTTGGAGGGAAGGCGCGCCACGCCGCGATGGCCGCGGTCACGCCCAGTACGAAGAGGGGCAGTTGCCAGTAATTCCGGCGCCGCACGGCGGCCGGGGCTCCGGGGATGACGGGCGATTCCACGAGGGTGAAGGTGACGTCGGGGGCCGTATCCGTGGCCATGGTGGGAATCCTGCAAGCGGGTGCGCAACCGATCAGGCGAATCGTCCGGCTTTTTCGCGCGCCGGTCAAGGGGAGTTTGTTCGAGGGTGCGCCGACCATTTTTGGAGTTTGTCAGCGCAGGCGCTGTTCGGAGGTGTACGTGGCGTGAGGTCGGTCTGCATAGAACACCGCGTGAAAATGATTCCGACAGAATGTGTGACACCCCACTCTGGAACCATTTGGAAGAATTGGAAGAATCGGGGCCAAAAAGACCCGTGTGGCCGATCCACTTGCGCAACAAAGACTTGCGTCATAAGATTTGAAAGAATTTCCGATCCGACAGAAGGGGGTGCTGGAAGAATCGCCTTTGGAAGAATGCGGGCGACGCCCGCCGAGCGGAGGCACCCGACCCACGGACACTCACCGTCGATCCGATGGAAAGTACCCTCCCCGAATAATGTTTTGCTTCGCCGGCTTCGGCATCGGGAGCACTTCCAAGTCGCGGGCCATCGGAATCTTGTTCGGCGCCTCCGTCCGGTTCGGTTTCGTCGAAAATCCCGCCGTTTCCACCGTGTTCGGCGGCTTCGGATATTGAACGTGGCCGACGACGTTGGAAACTTTCCCGCGGGAAAAGTCGGATTCGGCGCGGAGCACGAGCGGCTCGGCTTGCCCTTTTACCCGCAGCGACACTTCCGCTTTCAGGCGTCCCCCTTCGTATTTGAACGCCACCGTTCCCCCCTCGATTTCGCGGATGTCGGCGCCGGCGGGTGCATCGATCACGGGTTTCACGACGTCCGGCGGAAGCGCGCGCGGTTTTGTGTCGGTCGGTGGGATGACCTCCGCTGCGGGTTCTTCGTTCTTCGATCCCCGGAACAGCTCGGCGATCCGCTTGCCGAAGCTTTTCTTCGCCGACGGTGGAATCGGGGGTACGGGCGGCGGCTTGGTCTCCAACGGGACTGCCACCGGAGTCGCGCCCTCGAGCGAGAGGGCGGGGTCGGGGGCGAAGTATTGCGGGGAATGCGCGAGGTACTTCGACGACGTTTGACAGCCACTGCCGAGTAACGCGAGAGTCGAACCGACGAGCACTACTAACCCTGAATTCCGAATCATTGCGGGAACTCCTGGTCCGGGTCACCGAACGATCCGTAGGTTAATAGCTTTGTCAAAACCGCCGCAAGACCAAACCCGATGACACGCATCCGCGGCCGACTGGCCCCGTCCCCCACCGGTTCGCAGCACGTTGGCAACGCCCGGACCTACTTGCTCGCATGGCTGTCGGCCCGGTCGCAGGGGGGCGAAGTCCTGCTGCGGATGGAGGACATCGACGTTTGGCGGAACAAGCCGGACGCCGCGGGGCAAGCGCTCGACGATCTGCGTTGGCTCGGGTTGGATTGGGACGGCGAAGCCGTGGTGCAGTCGACCCGGTTGACGGAGCACGAGGCGGCCCTGGCCGAATTGCAACGCCTGGAACTGGTTTATCCGTGCACCTGTAGCCGCAACGACATCGCCACGGCCGCGAGCGCCCCGCACGCCGAACACGAAGGCCCGACCTACCCCGGCACCTGCGCCCATCGCCGAGTCGCCGACGCCGCGACGCTGGAACGGCCTTATTCCTGGCGCTTCCGAGTCACCGAAACGCCGGCGTATTTCGATTTGTTCCAAGGATTGGTCGAACTCGATCTGCAAAAACTCGGCGGCGATTTCGTCGTCTGGCGCGCGGCGAAGATGCCCGCCTACCAGCTCGCCGTGGTCGTTGATGACGCCGCTGCCGGGATCACGGAAGTCGTGCGCGGCGACGATTTGACCCCCTCGACCCCCCGGCAATTGCTGATCTACGAAGCCCTCGGGCTGACCCCGCCGCGGTTCGCCCATGTGCCGTTGGTGGTCGGGGAAAACGGCCAACGGCTGGCCAAGCGCCACGGTGACACCCGGTTGTCATCGCTGCGAGAGGCCGGGGTGATACCGGAGGCTCTGTTGGGATTGCTGGCTTGGAGTTGCGGATGGTTGCCGGAGGCGGAACCGATCTCGGCGAAGGAATTGCTGCCGCTGTTCAGCTGGGACTCGATCCCGAAGAGGCAGTTCGTCCTACGGCCGACACTGCTCGAATCGATCGGCTTTTCACCGGCATCCGCTGCCATTTCTTGACGCGGTCCGGCACCGGACTACTACAATGAGTCAGGAGGCCGGCCAGTTGTCGCAACACGGTTGCGTCTGCCCTTGTGAAAAACTTCACAAGGGTCTGTTCCGAAGGATCGAAAGGCATCGTCCATGGCTTCGCCCGATCTCGTACTGACTCCCTCGGGCCTCGAGCCGGCGTTCGATCTCAGTTCGTATTACGGCATCTTGATCTACGCCGTCGCCGTGGTGTTGCTCGCCTTGGCGACGTTGGCCGGAACGCACACGCCGATTTTGAAGCCGTGGAAGCCGACTACGGTGAAGAACATGCCGTACGAATCGGGGATGGACCCGATTGGCTCGGCCCACATGCAGTTCGACATCCGCTTCCACTTGATCGCGATTTTATTCCTCGTGTTCGACGTGGAATTGCTCTTTTTGTATCCGTGGGCGGTGATCGCTTACGGGGAGGGTGGCGACACCGCTTGGAAAGCCGCTTTTGGTACGCTGGTCTTCTCCGAAATCCTGATTTTCCTGGCGACACTTGGCATTGCCTACGTCTACGCTTGGCGCAAGGGAGTCTTTCAATGGCGCTGAAGCTCGACGACAACATCTTCGTGAGTAAGCTCGATTTCTTGGCAAACTGGGTCCGCAAGAACAGCCTCTGGCCAATGCCCTTCGCCACCGCTTGCTGCGGCATCGAACTGATGGCCACGGCCAGCTCGCGCTACGACTTGGCCCGTTTCGGCAGCGAAGCGATGCGCTTCACCCCGCGCCAGTGCGACGTGATGATCGTGGCCGGACGGGTGGCGATGAAGATGGTTCCCGTGATGCAGCGCATCTGGCTGCAGATGCCCGAGCCGAAGTGGTGCATTAGCATGGGGGCTTGCGCCAGCACCGGCGGCGTCTTCGATACGTATTCGGTGGTGCAGGGGATCGACCGGTTCATTCCGGTTGATGTTTACGTGCCCGGTTGCCCGCCGCGGCCGGAGCAGGTGATCCGGGCCGTGCTCGACCTCCAAGAGAAGATCATGAAGGGCGGCACCATCGACGGCCGGGAGTTCGCCAAACGCACGGCCTACGAGGGTCCCGGAGACCGGTTGGGTGAGTTGGATCCGTCGGAAGTGGTGATCGCCCCGGGCAATTTTGCCACGGGCAAACGGTTGCGGGGGTTGCCCCTTGTCAATTGAACATGCCACCGCGATCGATGCGAAATTCGGGGCCGATTCGGCGACTCCGACGGAGTTCCGCGACAACAAGCGGCTGACCGTGCCCGTAGAGAAAATCTACGGCGTGCTGGCATTTCTGCAATTGCATCGCGGGTTCGATATGCTCTGCGACCTCGCGGGGATCGATTACCTCGGTTACGCGGACGCCACGGATCGCTACGGTGTCGTTTACAGCCTGACAAACACGACCACCGGCGAACGGTTGTTCGTGAAGACATTCGTGAACGATCCCGATCCGGAAGTGCCGAGCGTGGTCGATTTGTGGGAAGGGGCCAACTGGATGGAGCGCGAACTGTACGATCTGTTCGGCGTCAAATTCCAAGGCCATCCCGACTTGCGACGGATTTTATTGCCGGACGAATTCACGAGCCATCCGCTCCGGAAAGATTACCCGATGCGCGGCTACGGCGAACGCCATAACTTCCCGACCGTGACGCGAGCGGAGAGCTGAGGGCAGATGTAGGTACGGGCCTCCAAGCCTGTACCGGTTGGACAAGCGAATTTGGTACAGGCCCGGAGGCCCGCACCTACATAAGCACAGCGTGAGCGGAGAGTTGAAATGCCTTTGGAAGCGGTCGCGTCGGTCGACGAAACGGGAACCGACAAAGAGTTCCTTTACACGCTCAATTTCGGGCCGCAGCACCCCGCCACGCACACGACCTTGCGCCTCATTTTAACGCTGGACGGTGAGACCATTGTCAAGGCACAGCCGGACATCGGCTTCCTGCATTCGGGGTTCGAGAAGCTCGGCGAAGATTTGGATTTCAATCAATATGTGACCATTGTCGACCGGATGAATTACGTCTCGCCGGTGGCCAACGAAATCGCCTGGCACCACACCATCGAAAAACTGATGGGGCTGGAAATTACGCCGCGCTGCAAATATATCCGCACGATCTTGGCGGAACTTGCCCGCATCGGCGACCATTTGCTCTGCGTCGGGGCCGTGGCGCTCGACCTCGGCGGATTGACGGCCTTCTTATACGCCTTCAACGAGCGCGAACGGATTTACGATATCCTCGAGAATGCCTCGGGGCAACGGTTCCATCCGAGTTACACCCGTGTCGGTGGCTTGATTAACGATGTGAACGATCTATTCGTGAGCCAAGTGCGGGCGTTTGTGAAGTCGTTCCCGAAGGCCCACGGCGATGTGTGCCGGTTGTTAAACAAGAATAAAATCTTCATCGACCGCACCCAAGGTGTCGGCACGCTGACCCGCGAAGAAGCGATCAACCGCAGTTGCACCGGCCCCGTCGCCCGCGCTTCTGGGATCGCCCGCGACCTGCGCAAGGACGAACCGTATTTGGCGTACCCCGAATTGCAATCGTCGTTCAAGATCGTCTGTAGCAACGGCGGCGATTGCCTCGCCCGCTACCTCGTCCGCATGGGCGAGATGCTCGAATCGGTGAACATCATCGCCGCGGCCATCGAGAACTTGCCGAGCGGGCCGGTGAATATCGGCACCGATAGCAAAGTGGTGATCCCGGATAAATCGGCGACCTACCGCAGCATCGAAGGGTTGATTCAACACTTCGAATTGTTCATGTGGAATCGCCGCTTCGAAACACCGGTGAACGAGGTTTACGGCGCGAACGAAACCGCCAACGGAGAACTCGGTTTCTACGTGGTGTCCGACGGCAGCGCGAAAGCCTGGCGGGCCCGCACCCGGCCGCCGTCGTTCATTCACTTCGCGCTATTTCCGCATTTGATCGAAGGCCATCAAATCGCGGATGTGCCGGCGGTGCTCGGGAGTTTGAATATCATCGCCGCGGAGTTGGATCGATGAACGCGTTGAGCGAAGATCTTAGGAATCGAATTAAAGCCTACCTGCCGCGCTATCCGCGCAAGCAGGCGGTCGTGTTGCCGGCGCTGCATTTGGTCCACGACGAGATGCGGACCGTGTCGAACGAGGCCATTGTCGAGATCGCCGAGATGCTCGAATTGCATCCGTCCGAAGTCCACGACACCATGACCTTCTACGAGTTCTTCAAGCACGATGGCGACAAACTTGGCCTGACGAGACTGTGGGTCTGCAGGGGGTTGGCCTGCATGCTCCGCGGCGCTTACGAATTGCTCGAACATTGCGAAGAGAAGCTCGGTGTGAAGTGCGGCGAGACGACCGCCGACGGGCGGATCACCCTCGAATTCGCGGAATGCATCGGCGCCTGCGACGGCGCCCCGGCTTGTTTGAAGAACGACGTCCACGTGATGAATGTGACGACGCAGAAAGCGGACGGATTGATCGCGGACTTGAAAAATTAGCCGCGTGACGAAGTCGAACGCGCACCACCGCGAAGGGACATTGAGGATTTTCAGATGGCATTCGAACCCGTACTTCTCGCCCGTGTCGACAAACCCAACAGCGGCAAGCTGGAGGGCTACCGCGCCGACGGTGGCTACGCTACGTTCGAGCGGGCATTGAAAGAGAAACAGCCGCTCGAAGTGACCACGCAGGTCAAAGACTCCGGACTCCGCGGTCGCGGTGGCGCCGGCTTCCCGACGGGGTTGAAATGGACTTTTTTGCCGAAGGATCATCCCGGCCCGATCTACCTCTGCATCAACGCCGATGAATCGGAGCCGTGCACGTACAACAACCGCATCTTGATGGAACGCGATCCGCACCAGGTTCTCGAAGGGATCATGCTGTCGAGCTACGCGATCCGTTCGCAGTGCGCGTATTATTACATCCGCTACGAATACGGCGATGCGTATCGAGCTACGCAGGCCGCCATCGACGAATGCTACGCCGCAGGATTGCTCGGTAAGAATATCCTCGGCAGCGGATTCAACCTCGACATTTATATGCACCGCGGGGCCGGGGCGTACATTTGCGGCGAGGAAACGGGCCTGATCGAATCGCTCGAGGGCAAGCGCGCTTGGCCGCGGATCAAACCGCCGTTCCCCGCCATCGAGGGGGCCTTCCGCAAGCCGACCATCGTCAACAACGTGGAGACCATGGCCTGTGTCACCCAGATTATGAAGCGTGGCAACGATTGGTTCAAATCGCACGGCGTCCCACCGGACCCGAAAAACCCGCGCGATGCCGGGAGTTACGGGCCGAAGTTGTACACGATCGCCGGGCATGTGAACGATCCGAAGTGCGTCGAATTGCCGATGGGCATCACCGTCCGCGACCTCGTGGAGAAACACGGCGGCGGGGTCTGGAAAGGCCGTAAGGCCAAGTCGGTGAACCCCGGCGGCCTCAGCATGGGCTTCGCCGATTGCAACCTTCCGCTCAAGGGCGAAGACGGCAAGACCGAGTACGACATCCCCCTCGATTTCAACGGACCTGGGAAGATCGGTTGCCTCGGGTTGGGCACTGCTGCGATCACGGTCATCGATGACCAGACGAGCATGGTCGACGTGCTGCACAACGTATGCCAGTTCTTCAGCCACGAAAGCTGCGGGCAATGCACCCCCTGCCGCGAGGGGACGGGCTGGATGCTCAAAATCACCGATCGCCTCCGGCGCGGGCAGGGTCGGCGCGAAGATCTCGACGTCCTCGTGGATGTCGCCGACCGGATCGGTATCATGCCGGGGACGACGATCTGCGGGCTCGCGGACGGCGCCGGTTGGCCGGTGAAAACCGCCATCCGCAAGTTCCGCCAAGAGTTTGAGGCAGTCATTCGCAGCGGATCGAAGAGCGTCTATTCGAAGTCGCTGCAACTGGCCGGGGCGCATTGACAAAGGGGCGATCATGCGATGGCTTTCGGCGATTCTGATCCCGGCGGCGGTGTTGTCAATCGGTTGCCCCAAGGCGCCGAAACCGACTTCGACCGAACCGACTGTCGACAACCGCAATACGAACTACCAAGCCGGCGCCGGTGTCGTCGTGAACACGGTGAAAGCCGGCAAGCGAACGGGTGTCATGCTCGACTACGAGCAATTGAAGACGATCATCTTCGCCATGGAACTGGAGAATGGGCGGATGCCCTCGAAAGAGGAAATTCGCACGGAACTCGCCCGCAATGGCAAGAACCTGCTGAAGCTGATCGACGAGGGTGCGATCATCATGCCCACGCAACCAGAAAGTCAAGGGATTTGGGCCTACGAAGTCGATGCGGACAAAGCGGGGGGCATCGTGATTTATGCCAATTCCGTCGGTCGAAAGACGGCGGACGAAGTGAAGACGCTGCTCGGACAAAAGTGACCACCACGGATTTCGCGACATGCCCACGGTCTACGTGAACGACAAACCGGTGGAAATCGGCACCGAGAAGCTCAACTGCGTCCAAGTCGCGGCCAAGGCCGGCGTCGAAGTGCCGCATTATTGCTATCATCCGGCGCTCAGCATCGTCGCGTCGTGCCGGATGTGCCTCATCGAAATGGGCGACCTCAAAGACGGCAAAGTGACGATGCAGCCGAAGGTCGTTCCCGGTTGCCAAACGCCCGTCAAGGACGGCACCGTCATCGTCACCGGCGACTACGCCAAACGCAAGGGCGAGACGGCGCTGCCTTATGACCCCGCGTACAAACCGGGCGACCGCACCAAAAAGGCCCAGGCCGACACGCTCGAAGGGCTGCTGCTGAACCACCCCCTCGATTGCCCCGTCTGCGACAAAGCCGGGGAGTGCAAGCTCCAAGATTACAGCTACGAGTACGGCCACGGCGAAAGCCGGATGATGGACGCGAAAAACCGCCCCGCGAACAAGCCCGAACTCAGCAGCAAGATCACGCTCTTTACCGACCGTTGCATCCTGTGCACCCGCTGCGTCCGGTTCACGCGGGAAATCTCCGGCACGAGCGAACTACAAGTCGTCGGCCGCGGGCACCACGAAGAAATCGACGTCTTCCCGGGGTTCCCGCTCGAGAACAAACTCTCCGGCAACGTCGTCGACCTCTGCCCCGTCGGGGCGCTCGGCAGCAAAGACTTCCTCTACACGCAGCGCGTCTGGTACCTCAAAACGACCGATAACGTCTGCGCCGGTTGCAGCACCGGGTGCAGCATCCACACCGACGCGAATAAGGACATCGTCTATCGAATCCGGCCGCGCGAGAACTCGGAGAACCAAGGTTACTTCATGTGCGACGAGGGCCGTTGGGGTTACCACTACACGAATTCGCCGGACCGCATCACCCGGCCGTTGACCCGCATCGACGGCGCGCTGAAACCGACCGATTGGCAGAGTTTGTCGAAGTTGAAAGAGACCTTCGAGCAGGCCGTGTTCGCGACGGCGAAAAAAGCGGTGGCGGTCTTGTCGCCTTTCCTCACGGTCGAAGAAGCCTACCGGTTGGGAGCCGCGTTCAAGTCGATGCACCGCGAGATTCGACTGGTGCTCGGACCGGTACCGGTCTCGGGTGTCGACGACCAATACCCCAAGGATGTGAAGGGGAATGCGCTCAGCCCGACGAAGTTCACGATCCGCGCCGAGAAATGCCCGAACCGCCTCGGCGTCGAATCGGTGTTGAAAAAACTCCAGGGCGAAGTGATCCCGTTCGCAGACATCGCGAAGCCGACGCTCGATGCCATCTGGTTCGCCGGGGGTTACCCGAACCCGGACGCCGTCGACGCCGCGATCCCGGACAATTGGACCGCCCCGAAGTTGCTGATCGTCCAAGATCTTTTCCACTCGAAACTGACCCGGGCCGCGACGACGGTGCTTCCGGCGACTACGGCCTTCGAGAAAGACGGCACGTTCGTCAACTACGCCGGTTACGTGCAGTCGTTCCATCGCTCGGTGAAGGCGCCGTTGGAGGTGCGGAGCGAATTGCAGTTGGCGTTCGACCTCGCCGGGAAAAAGGGCCTCGCCACCGTCGCGGCGGTGCGGAAAGATTTCGCGAAGGAACTGCCGCAATACGCTTCCTTGTCCGAGATCGCACCGAACACCAATGGTCGCCTAACCCTCGCAACGGTTTGAAACTACGAAACTCGAAACTTGAAACTGGTCCCTCAGCGATGCCGGAATTCGACCTCTTGACGACCGCGATCATTATCGGTGGCCTCGTGGCCATCGTGATGAGCATCGTCGGTTATGCGACGCTCGCCGAGCGGAAGGTCTCGGCGTGGATCCAAGACCGCGTCGGCCCCAACCGCGTCGGACCGCTGGGCCTGTTGCAGCCGCTCGCCGACGGCGGCAAATTCTTTCTCAAAGAATCGCCGATCCCGTCGCACGTCGACAAAGTCTTTTACCTGCTCGCCCCCGCCGCCGCCATGGCCATCGCGCTCATGGCCCTCGCCGTCGTCCCGTGGGGCGGCACCACCCCGCCGCCGAAACCGGTGGCCGTGGAGATGGCCGCCGACGGCAAGACACCGGATTATTCGAAGGCCGTGCAACGGTTCGACGCGGAGCAGGGCGAGTACCGAAATCAGTTCCAAGGTATGATCGCCCCGGGGCTCGACATCGGCATCGTATATGTCTTCGCCCTCGGTAGCCTCGCCATCTACGGTGTCATCCTCGGCGGCTGGTCGTCGGACAACAAATACTCGCTGCTCGGCTCGTTGCGCTCTTCGGCGCAAATCATCAGTTACGAAATCCCCCTCGGCATGAGCATCGTCGGCGTCGTGCTCTTCGCCGGGTCGATGAATCTGGAAACGATCATCGCCTGGCAGAAGCAGAACGGCTGGTTCTTGATGTTCCAACCGCTCGCGTTTTGGCTCTTCATGGTCAGCGTGTACGCCGAGTGCAACCGCCTGCCGTTCGACTTGCCCGAGTCCGAACAAGAACTCGTCGGCGGCTACCTCACCGAGTACGGCAGCTTGAAGTTCGGCATGTTTATGCTCGGCGAATACACGCACATGATCACGACGAGTTTCCTCATGAGCATCGTGTTCTGGGGCGGCTGGAGTCTCTTCGGACTCGAAGATATCTTCGCCGATCCCATCGCGGCGGCCGTGCTGAAAGCCGCGATCCTCGGCGGCAAGATGCTCGGGTTTTTACTCCTGTACATCGTCATCCGCTGGACCATCCCGCGTTTCCGCTTCGACCAACTCATGGGCCTGGCGTGGAAGGTGATGATCCCGCTGTCGCTGCTGCACCTGCTCGCCGCAATGTTGGTCCGGCAATACGGTTGGTCGAACTGGGTTCTGACGTTGATTTCGATCGGGCTGTTCGTGGCATTCGGATTGGTCGCCGCGTTCAAGAAGATCGCCCCGAACAATACCCCGCGCCGCAAGCTGATTCCGAAGATGCTACCGCGTGTGATGGTCGGTTAGCAGTGGCGACAAGTTTCCAACTTGTCGACGAGGTCAATCCAACAATTTTACGACTTGTCGCCACGTAGGACACCGATGTTATGCCCATCGCCGAATCGGACATCAAATGGGTCGAAGCTCCGAAGCTCGGCTTCCTTGAGCAGTTGTATCTGCCCATCGTCTACGACGGGTTAAAGACGACCATCGGCCACATCTTCGGCAAGAGCAAAACCGAGTCTTACCCGGAAAAAGAGCCGAAGCTGCCGCCGAATTACCGGGGCGTACACCGGCTCAACCGCGACGAACAGGACCGCGTGAAATGCGTCGCATGTTACATGTGCGCCACGGCCTGCCCGGCCCACTGCATCGACATCGTCGCGGCCCCGGCCCCCGCGGGTTGGACGGATCGCGAGAAGTACCCCGAGACGTTCGTCATCGACGAACTCCGCTGCATTTACTGCGGCATGTGCGAAGAAGCCTGTCCCGTCGACGCCATCGAATTGACGACCCTTTACGACTTGACGGGCTACAGCCGGGAGCAGTTGGTCTTCGACAAAGAGAAACTCCTCGGCGTATTCGACGCGACGACCAAATCCGGCACCGACCCGGTCCGCAGCCGCTCGGGGGCATTGGGCCCGGCTTCGGAAACAGCTAAGACATGAAGAAGCAGACTCACCACAGAGACACAGAGAAGATGAAGTACGATTGGAACAGAGTTGCAAGTGGGGACACGATCTCACTTCCCTATAACTCTTTCTTGTCTTCTCTGTGTCTCTGTGCCTCTGTGGTAAATGCCTAGCTCGGTTTCTAAAGTATCGACTTCCAATACCGCATGGCCACCCGATGCCGACCGAACTGTCCGATTCCAAATTGCAACTGGCGTTCGCGCTCGTCCTCGGGGCGATCGGGGCGTTCTTACTGCTGCCGAAGCCGAAGGCTCGGCCGATCGCCGCCGGGACGTTCCTGCTCGTCGCGGCGGCGGCGGTCCTCGGTGTGTTCGCCGCGCAATCCTTCGGCCGGCCCATCGGCGAACTCGTGCCCGATGTCCTCTTCTGGCTCTTTTCGACCGGGGCCGTCGGCTTCGGGGCGTTGCTTGTGACGCAGCGGAATCCGGCCCGCGGGGCCATCGCCTTCGCGTTCGTCATCCTCAGCAGTTGCGGGCTGTTCCTGCTGCTGGCGGCGCCGTTCCTCATGGCCGCGACGATCATCATTTATGCAGGGGCGATCATCGTGACGTTCCTGTTCGTGCTGATGTTGTCGAACGTGAAGGTGCCGTCCAACGAAAATGACCGATCCCGCGAGCCGCTGCTGGGGAGCCTCGCCGGATTCGCCTTCATCGGGTTGATTTTGTTCGCGCTCCTCCAATCGCAACCGGCGGTCGCGTCGACGGACGAGAGCGCGGAAACCGAGTTCGCATTGCCCGCGCCCCTGCTGACGAAAGACGACCGGGTCGCCCTGCGGGACGTGCGGACGGATCTCGATGCCGCCTTGGCGACCGACGACGCAAAATCGTCCGCCGACAAGGCGAAGTCGGCCCATGACAAACTCGCCGAGACTATCGGCGGCGACGGGGTCACCGGCCGACGCAAGACCGTACTCGAACGGCTCCGACCGCTGCTCGGCGATCCGAAAAACCCGTCGACTCACGATCCGCGCTTGCTGGCGTTCGCCAAGCACACGCTGCAATTGCAGAAGGCGAACGACGACGTCGAAGTGAAGTACTTGATGGCCGACGCGGGCCGAGCCGACAAAGCCAGCTTGCAGAACCTCCGCGACGAAGTGACGGTCTACTCGGGCCACGGCCAACTGCCGGCCCGCAACGTCGGCAACATCGGGTTGCTGCTCTATTCCGAACACTTGCTGGCGGTGGAAATGGCAGGGACGCTGTTGTTGGTGGCGACCATCGGTGCGGTGGCCATCGCCGGGCGGAAGAAGGGGGACAAGTCGTGATCTCCTTGAATCACTTCCTCGCCGTCGGCGCCGTCCTCTTCGGACTCGGCCTCGTCGGCTTCTTGACCCGGCGGAACTTGATCACGCTGTTCCTTTGCGCCGAACTGATGTTGCAAGGCGTCGTGCTGAACTTTCTCGCCTTCGGGCGGATACACGGCAGTTTGAACGGGCAGGTCTTCGGGCTGTTCATCATCACCGTGGCGGCGTGCGAAGCGGGCCTCGGGCTCGCCCTGTTCCTCATGCTGTACCGCCGGGGCCGGAGTTTGGACTCCGGCATCTGGCAAACCCTCCGCGAACAGGGCGTGCCCGCCGCGATCGACTCCGAAGCGTTGCCGACCGTCGTCGCCGAAATCCACCCCGTCCTCACCGTGGCGGGCCGCAAGCCCGGCGTCGGCACCCCGGCGGAGGGCGCGTCCCGTGTTTGATCCTTCCAGCCCCATCGGTTTGGCCCTGATCGCCGCCGCGCTCCCGCTGGCCGGCGCCGTGCTCGCCGCGATCCTCGGGTGGAGCAAGCTCGGTCGCTTCGCGCATTTGCCCGCGATTCTGTCCTTCGCTTCGGCGTCGGTGATCTCGCTCATCGTTCTCGCCGGCGTCGTCGAAGGGGAGGGGGCGCTGTCGATGTCCGCCGACCTTGGCGCGTGGTTCTCCGTCGGCCGGTTGAATGTGACCTTCGCGTTTCTGCTCGATCCTCTGTCGCTGTTGATGCTCTGCACGGTGACGTTCATCGCCACCTTCATCGCCATTTTCTCGGCCGGGTATATGCGCGGCGACGCCGGGTACGCCCGCTACTTCTCGATCATGAGCTTGTTCGTCTTCGCGATGTGCCTGCTCGTGATGTCGAACAACTTCTTCGTGCTGCTCGCGGGCTGGGAAGGCGTCGGCCTCTGCAGTTACCTGCTCGTCGGCTACTACTACGCCAAGCCCTCGGCCGCGGCGGCGGCTCGAAAAGCGTTCCTCGTGACGCGCCTCGGCGACGTCGGTTTAGTCCTCGGGATATTCCTCTTCTGGCAAGCCGGCGGCTACCACACGACCTTCGACTCGCTCTTCGACCACATCGCCAAGCACCCCCCGGCGTCGGGGACGATGACAGCGATCTGCTTGCTTTTGTTCTGCGGGGCCGTCGGTAAGTCGGCCCAGTTGCCGCTCTACGTCTGGCTACCGGATGCGATGGAAGGCCCGACGCCCGTGTCGGCGCTCATCCACGCCGCGACGATGGTGACGGCGGGTGTGTTCCTACTCGCCCGCTGTGCGCCGCTGTTCGTGCTCTCGCCGGAAGCGGGGTTGATCGTTTCGTGCATCGGCGGGGCGACGGCGCTGCTCGCCGGGTTTTTGGCACTGGCCCAGAATGACCTCAAACGCGTGCTGGCCTATTCGACCGTCAGCCAACTCGGGTTCATGTTCCTCGCCCTCGGTTGCAGCGGGGTGATCTCGCCGAAGGTCGCCGTGGTCGCCGCGATGTTCCACCTGTTCACGCACGCCTTCTTTAAGGCGCTGTTATTCTTGGGTTCGGGTTCGATCATGCATGCGATGGGGAACGTCATCGACATGCGGAAGTTCGGCGGTCTGCGGAACCTGATGCCGTGGACGCACGCGACTTTCCTCATCGGTTCGGCGGCGCTGGCCGGTGTGCCGTTGCTATCGGGGTTCTGGAGCAAGGATCAAATCTTGCACGGCTTGCTGGAAGCCGGGGAATCGCACGCGAAGTACCACACCATCTACCTCGGCCTGTTCGCGGTCGCGCTGGCGACGGCCGGGTTGACGGCGTTCTACACCTTCCGCGCCTACTTCTTGACGTTTTGGGGTACCGAGAGAATTCCGCACGAAGCCCACGGCCACGCCCACGAGTCGCCGGCGGTCATGGTCGTGCCGCTCGTCGTGTTGGCGGCCGGGGCGTTGCTCGCGGGGTTGATCGTCGACCCGTTGACCCACGGCTTCGCCCATTTTCTCGAGCGTTCGCCGTCGATCGCGAACGCCCACGCGGGTCACATGGCCCACAGCAACATGGTCGAACAACCGCACGCCTTCAGTTGGTCGGTCGCGGGCCTCAGTTCGCTGCTCGCCCTCGGGGGCATCGGCGCGGCATTCGCGATCTACCGCCGGGGCGGGCCGGAGATCGTCCCGGCCAAGTTGAAGCCGATCTACGCGCTCTCGCTCAACAAGCTCTACGTCGATGAAACCTACGAAGCCGCGCTGGTGAAGCCGGCGGAAATGCTGGCGGCGACCGGCCGGCAGTTCGATGCGTTCCTCGACGCCATCGCCCGGTTGTTGAGCTTCGCCCCTCGTTTGGTCGCGGGGTTGTTGCGACCGTTGCACAACGGTCTCGTGCAGTTCTACGCCTTGGGGACGGTCCTCGGGCTGGCGGTGTTCCTCACCGTCGTCGTGTTCCGCTCCGCACGCTGATTTGCGCTCACTATGCTGAATACCGAAGCGATTCGCATCCTCGTCCTCGCCGTGCTCTTCGCGCCGGTGGCCTTCGCGGCCCTCGTCGGGTTGGCGGGGCGGTCCGGCTACCGATCGGCGCGGCGCCTGGCTTCGCTCGGGGCACTCGTGCATCTCGGGCTGACGACGGCTTTGGCCGTGCCCGCCATCTACGTCCTGATCGACCGATCCGAAAGCGAAGAAGCGTACGGCCACCGCGCGGCGAATTCGTTCCAACCGATCTTCGTGCCGGGCGATCCCTCCGGCGAGTTGGGCAGCTATGAAACCGCGTGGAACCTCTTCTCCGTGGCGAACGCCCCCGCCGACCTCCCGCCCCCCGCGATCCAGTTTTTCCTCGGCATCGACGGTTTAAACATCTGGCTCGTTCTGCTCACCAGCGTTTTGACGTACGTCGCGGTGCTCGTCTCGCACGGTTCGATCCGCGAGCGCGCCGCCGGTTACTACGCGTGGCTTTTCTTGCTGCAAGCCGCGATCCTCGGGGCCTTCCTCTCGTTCGACATCGTCCTCTTTTACATCTTCTTCGAACTGACGCTGATCCCGGCCTTCTTTCTCATCGGTTGTTGGGGCACCGGGGGCGGACGGCGCGACGCGGCCCGCAAATTCTTCCTGTACACTCTGCTGGGAAGTCTCTTCACACTGGTCGGCATCTTCGGCATCGTCTTGACGAACCCGACGCCAGTTTCACACACGAACTCGGAAAAGACCCATTACACCGTCGTGCTCGACGCGAAGGGTCAACCCCATTACCCGAAGGCCGGCCCGCTGACATTTTCGATTCCCAAGCTGATGCGGAACGTCGCCGTGTGGAACCACACCCACGAGATCGCCATCCGCGGAGCCGAACTCAAGAAGGCGGCCGCTGCGAAGGGACTGGAGAATTCGCGATCCGGCCGGGAGCCACTCGCGATCCGACTCGCCGAGGACGATGCCGCGAAGGCCGAGCGGGAATGGCAGACCGCGAAAGCGGACCGCGAGCATTACAAATCCCTGCAGTATTGGCTCTTCTTCGCGCTGATCGCGGGGTTCGTAGTCAAGGTACCGCTGGTGCCGTTCCACACCTGGTTGCCGGCCGCGTACGCCGAGGCCCCGCCCGCCGTGGCGTTGCTTTTTTCCGGGGTGCTCGCCAAACTCGGCACCCTCGGCCTCGTCCGGATCGTGCTGCCGCTCTGCCCGGACATGGCCGCGCAGCAGGGGTTGCCGGTATTCGGGTTTCTCGGGGCCCTCGGCATCGTCTACGCCGCGTTCTGCGCCTTCGCCCAGCGCGACCTCAAGCTCTTCGCGGCGTACAGCAGCGTCTCCCACTTGGGCTTGCTCGTGCTCGGCACGTTTACCCTGACGGCGGAGGGGTTGACCGGCGCCGCGCTGCACATGGTGAACCACGGCCTCACCGCCGGGGCGATGTTTGCCCTCGTCGGCTTCCTCGCCGAGCGATACCGCACGACCGACATGAATCAGTTCGGCGGCTTGATCGCCCGGTTCCCGGTCTTCGCCTTCTGGATGTTCGCCATCTGTTTGGCGAGTGTCGGCCTGCCAGGGTTGAACAACTTTATCGGCGAAATGCTGATCCTTTCGGCGCTCCTCAGCCCGGAAGCGACGGCGCCGGTCGGGTACGGCTTGGGCATCGCCGCGGCCTCGGGGATTTTCCTTTCGGCGTGGTACACCATGACCATGCTGCGGAAGGTGTTCTTCGGCCCGTTGCTGCTCCCGCCCGCGCCGACGGATGTCGAACCGCGCGACGTCCGCCCGCACGAATGGGTCGCCTTCGGTCTCCCGGCGGTGCTGTGCTTGATTCTCGGGATCTGGCCGCAGCCGGTGATCCAATCGATGAAGTCGGACGTGAATATCCTCGTCCGGCAGGCCGACGATGCCCGCGACCGCGCCAACGAAGCGAAGTCGGCATCGAAGTGAACCGCGACCCGACGCAAGAACCGAACGCACCGAGACGCGAAGGACCGAGACCGTGAACCCGCTTTCCAGCCAAGCCCTGTTCGACCAAGCGTCGCTGTCGATCCGTTTTATCCTGCCCGAATTGACACTCGTCGGCGCGGCGTGCGCCCTGTTCTTGCTCGCGGCATTCCGGTCGAGCCGGAGGTTCAGCGGTTGTTTGGCACTCGGCGCCATCTTCGCCGCCGCGAGCATCGCATTCGGCGTCCCCGAGCCCTCATTCCTCACTGCGGATCGATTCACCGCCGGCATCGATCCGACCGGCGTCGCGGTCTTCGTCCGCTGGCTCGCCCTCGGCGCCGGGGCGATCTACGCCCTCCTCGGCTTCTCCGATTCCAGCCGGCAGACCGCGCCCGAATACTTCGGCTGCTTGCTCGTCGTCCTCGCCGGGTTGTCGATGGTGGCCCGCGCCAACGATTTACTCTCGCTCTTTCTCGCCCTCGAAATGATCAGCATCCCGACGTACGTCTTGCTCTACCTGCCGACGAAGTCGAAAGCCGGGCAGGAGGCGGCGCTCAAATATTTCCTCCTCAGCTTGCTGTCGTCCGGCGTCCTGCTCTTCGGGTTCAGTTACCTCTACGGCCTGACCGGGGCGATCAACCTGCCGTTGGTCGCGGAGACGCTGTCGAAGGCGTCGCGGGTCGGGCCGGTGTCGCCGCTGGCCCTCGTGGCCATCGTGCTGGTGATCGCCGGCTTAGGCTTCCGCCTCGCGGCGGTACCATTCCACTTCTACGCACCGGACGTCTACGAAGGCGCCCCCAACGGCGTGGTCGCCCAACTCGCGTTCATTCCGAAGGTCGCGGGCTTGGTCGCCTTGGCCCGCATCTTCGGCTTGCTCACGCCCGACGCCCCGTTCGACGCGGCCCGCACGCTGATCCCGCTGACGCTCTGGGTCATCGCCGCCGTGACCATGACTTTCGGCAACTTGCTCGCCCTGATCCAAGACAACCTCAAACGACTCTTCGCTTATTCCGGGATCGCCCACGCGGGTTACATGCTCATCGGCTTCCTCGTCGCCACCGAAGCCGGGGCCGGCACGCAATCGGGGTTCGATTCCGTCCTCGTTTACCTCGTCGCCTACGGGTTGATGACCGTCGGCATTTTCTGCGTGCTCGGCTACCTGACCCACTCCGGGCGGACGATCGAAACCGTCGACGACCTCGCCGGATTGGGGCGGACGAATCCCGTCGCCGCGGGAATGATGGGCATTTTTTTCCTGAGCCTGATCGGCATGCCGTTGACGGCCGGGTTCAACGGGAAGTTGCTGTTGTTCTTCGGGGCGTTCGAGACGCCGACGACCACGCCGTTGAAGAATCTCTATCGGATTCTCACGCTGATCGCGGCGCTGAACTCGGCGATCGCGGCGGTCTATTATCTCAAGGCGCTGGGCGTCATGTTCCTGCGGGCCCCGCTGCAACCGGCGGCGCCGGCGAAGGGCTATGCGGCGTTTCTGGCGGCGTTCCTTTGCGCAGTCGGCACGCTCGGCCTCGGGGTCTATCCGAAGCCATTGGTCGATGCGGCCCGAAAGGCGGCCCCGATCCCGGCGGCGAAGTCGCCGACGGTACTCGTCGTTTCAAAATGAGAGATGACTCCGGCGTGGCGCCACGTTTCCAACGTGTCGGAACTTGAACCCCGCAAGCAAGTTGATTCCGACACGTTGAAAACGTGTCGCCACGGTTCAACGGCCCAAGACCATCCGTTGCGGCCCAAAGAGCGTGCGAATGTTTTCGGGCGTCAAGATTTCCTGCGGGCTGCCGACGGCTCGAATCCGGCCGGTGTGCAAACAGAGCACTTGCTGGGCAAACTCCTGCACCGTCGCCAAGTCGTGCGACACGAGCAGCACCGTGACGCCGGTGTCGCGGACGATGTGGGCGATCATCCGGTAGAAATCCAACTCGTCTTTGAAGTCGATCCCCGACGCCGGTTCGTCGAGCAGCAACAACTCCGGTTGAGGTTCGAGCGCCAAGGCCAATAGCACCCGCTGCAATTGACCACCCGAGAGACCTTCGACCGGTACGTCCAGAATCCCCGCAGCATCCACGCTGCGAAGAATCTTCAGCATCCGTTCCTGCAAGTTTCGACGAAAGCCGAACATCAGCGGCCGGCCGCGGTTGAGCGAAAGCCCCAACAGATCCCGCACCGTCATCGGCAGGTGGCTCTCGAAGTTCAACCGCTGCGGGACGTAGCCGACGTGCTCGGGGCTGGGTTTGGAATGGTCGTGCCCGCACCGGTAGATGATCTTTCCCGAGTGGGGGAATTCGCCGAGCAGCGTGCGGAGTAGGGTCGATTTGCCCGAGCCGTTCAAGCCGATGATGGCCGTGATCGCGCCGCGCGGGATGTCGGCCGTGATGCCGTCGAGGATCGCCCGGCCGCCGCGCACGACGCGGAGATTGTCGAAGCTCAAGAGCGGCGGGATGACGACGGGGAGCGGCTTCACTTCAGCACCTTCGCCAAGTTCTCGAGGTTCGCCCGCATTTTCTTCTCGTACCAATCCGGGGTCAAGTCGGCCGCGGTCGCCGTTTCGAGCGGATCGAGTTCGATGATGACGACGTCCCGGATCCCCTCGGCTTCCAAGCCGGCTTTCAACTGCTTGGGCGATTGGTGCGACGCGTACTGCGGCTCGACGGCGATGACGCGGACGTTGTCTTTCTTGCACTTCTCGATGAGTTTGCGGAGGTCGTCCAAGCTCGGCTCTTGGCCGGGGATCGCTTGCAAATTCCCCGCGATGGTCAGGTCGAAGTCGCGGGCGAAGTATTGCAGCGAGCCGTGGGTCGTCACGAACGCCCGTTCTTTCTTGCCCTTCAGCATCGCCCGGCCGTCGTCGAGGATCGCTTTGAGTTTGAGCTGGTACGCGGCCGCGTTGCGGTTGAAGAGTTCCTTCTGATCCGGCTCTGCGCCGCGCAGGGCGTAGCGGATTTCATCGACCATCTTCCCGGCGAGCACGGGGCTGAGCCACAGATGTGGGTCGTGGTCGTGAGCTTTTTCGCCCTCGCCCGGTTTGCAGCAACTGCACCCGTCCGAGCCGAGGAGCAGGCCGTGGGTATCGGCGTCGGCTTCGAGTTTCGCTCCGAGGTCAATCATTTTGAGTTTCTTGTTCGACGTGCTCGCCTTCAGTTTGCCCGCGAAGCCGTCGTCCAAGCCGAGGCCGTTGAAAATGAACAGGTCGGCGTCTTCGAGCAAGATGCGCTCTTGGATCGATGTATCGGCGTGGTGCGGGCCTTGCGTACTGAGCACCGATTTCACGGTACCACGCTCCCCACTGACGTTGGCCGTGAAGCAATAGAGCGGGGCGAACGACACCGCGATCTTGGGACCGGGCGTATCGGGCCATTGCCCGGTGGAGGTACGTTTGCAGCCGGCGAAGGTCAGTCCGAAGGCCAAAGCCAGCGGGAGCGCGACGAGCGCGGAGCGTGAGATGAGCCGGGTCATGTTGATTCCGCCGCAAAGAACTACGAAGTTATACCGTGCTTATCTTATCCTTACGACGTTCGTCGGGGAAGGGTTCGGTTGCATTTGGTAGACGGCATCGGCCAAGCGCTCGACCTCGGGACGATCGTGCGAGACGTGGAGTGTCGTAGTCACCTCGGCTTCCAAAAGGTTCAACACCGCTTCTTTGGTTTCGTCGTCGATGGCGCTCATCGGCTCGTCGAGCAAGAGCAGTTTGGGTCGGAATGCGAGCGCCCGACCCAGCGCCACGCGTTGGGCCTCGCCACCGCTCAAGCCGGTGGCCGGGCGATCCAGGATCGGCGTGAGCAGCAACCGCGCGGCCAATTCCGCGACGCGGTCATCGCGTATTTTCGCCGGGGTCCTGCGGATGGCCAACCCGAAAGCGAGATTCTCCCGGACGGTCATCGCCGGAAAGACGCAGGCATCTTGGGGGACGAAACCGATGCCGCGATCCCCCGGCGGGAACGCGGTGATGTCAACGCCGGAGGTGACGACGCGGCCCGAGGTCGGGGTCCGCAACCCGGCGATGACTTCGAGCAGCGTCGTCTTCCCGACCCCCGTCGGACCGAGGAGCAAGGCGTGGCACCCTTCGGCAATCTCAAGGGACAACGGCCCGAGTTGGAAGGCGCCGATTTCGACGATAATCGACCGAAGTTCGAGCATGATGAAAGTTGTCAAAGGAGGCGAGGCACGTTATTTCTTTAACACCGCCCGGGCCACACCGCCCGGGCCACACCGCCCGGGCCACACCTGGGAGGACGTCCGATGAAGTTCCGTCTGCAACTCGAAGAACTCGACGGTCGCATTGTACCGAGCGCTACGCCCGTCGATCCCCCGAGTGATCCGCCGCCGGCGAATCCGGGATCGCCCGCTCCGAGCGCGGAATCCACCGACGCGCAATTGATGACCCTGCTGACGGCCGCCGAGACAACCGGTGATTACGCCGCGGTGCAGCAATACCTGTCGACCACTTACGGGGCCACCGAGACTTCACCGACCGACCCGGGGACGGGCTCGACCGGCTCCGGCAACGACGCCAACGCACAGCCGACGGTGACTCCGCCGCCGACGACTACGATTCCCCTGCCGAAGCCTCCTTTTAGCCCGATTCCCACTCTCGCCGATATCCCGGCTCAACCAAACTATCCGACCGTCTTCACCAACACCGGTGGTCGCGCTGCCACCGCCGCAGAACTCGCGGAATTGAAAGACCTCGACAAGCAGATCGTGGCCATCGACATCGCCAAGACTCGGATCGCGGCGGAGCAAGTCGATTTGGCGAAAAAGCGGGAAGGTCTTCAAGTCGCGATCCAAGAGCAAGCAAAAGTCGTAGCGGCAGCGCAAACGGCGGTGACGTCTGCGCAACGAGAATTTGAGATGGCCCCGAGTGTCCTGAACACTCAAACTCTGAAGAACGCTCAGACCACCTACGCGGCGTCAAAAGCAGCGCTCGACCTGATGAACAGCATCCAAACCAACATTGGTCAACGCATCGACTACCTCAAAACCAAAATCGTCGAACTCGACGCATTGCGGGTTTCGCTTGTTGGGCGTCGAGATGCCATCCTTTCCGCTCTGGTCAGGAACGTCGACAGTGGTCCGAAGCTCAACTACCAACTCCCGGTCTTCATCGATTGGAAAAGCCCCGAATGGATCGGCTTCGACAAGCCACTGCCAGTTCTAAAAGCCAAAGCGCTCGGTGAATAAAAACAGTTCATCCCGCCGATCCAAGGAGTCTAACCATGTTGGCAGCAGTCCTGATCACGGCCGTGTTCGGCTCGGATTCGATTTTTGAGCTATTTCCCGCGGACCGCAGTCAAGTTCCCGTTCTCAAGCAGAAAGCGTTCACTGTCGCCGAATGGCAAAGAATCGATGAGGACTTCGCCAAAGGTGAACGGAAGTACGAACGGATCTTGAGGGGCGTGGAACATCAAGAGAAACAATCGCGGCAACTCATGCGTGAGATGAATGCCATCGACCACAAATGGGGTATCAGAACCAAGCCCGATCCCGAAGAGCCGAAGGAGTCGAAGTTCTTTCCGAAGAAGGGCGATTGACGACAGGAGGGCGCGCCGACGAGGGATCTCGACGGCGCGCCTGCAACGCTTCTAAAACACGCGGGCGAAGATGGCCTTGAGGTAGCGTCCTTCGGGGACGTGGACGAAGAACGGGTGATCGGATGCGGCGCCCGTGATCTTGAAAATCTGCGCGGTGCGACCGACCTGCCAAGCGGCCCGGCGGAGCATCTCGACGAAGTCGGCCTCGGGGACCAAGCCGGTGCAGGAGCAGGTGAGCAAGAGACCGCCGGGGGCGAGGGCCATCATCGCCAGGCGGTTCATGTCGAGGTACTTTTTCAGTGCCCCGAGTACGTCGTCGCGGTCTCGCGTCATCTTGGCGGGGTCGAGGATCACCACGTCGAAGCGCTCGCCGTTGGGGATGATGTCCCGCAGCCACGGGAACAAATCGGATTGGATGAACTTCACCTGGGCGCGGTTGAGCTTGGCATTCTCTTTCGCCAACTCCAGCACTTCTTCGTCGAGGTCGATCCCCGTCACGGACGCGGCCCCGCCCATCGCCTTGGCGTAGACCGAGAAGCCGCCGGAGTTGCAACAGAGGTCGAGGACCTTTTTGCCGGCGCAGAACCCGGCGAGGGTCTTTCGGTTCTCGCGCTGGTCGACGAAGAATCCGGTTTTGTGCTTGCTGCCGGGGGCGACGCGGAAGCGCAGGCCGTGCTCGGTGATGATCCCCGGTTCGGGCATATCGGGCGGCCGACAGTCGAACGATTCTTGCTTGCCGACGTGTTCTTCGGCGAAATAATAAAAGTTTGAACCGGGGAAGAATTCGGCGAGGACATCCATGATGACTTGCCGGAGCCGGTACATGCCGGCCGAGAAAAATTCGAGCACGAGCAGCGGACCGTAGCGGTCGATGATCAAGCCACTGAGGCCGTCGGCTTCGGAATGCGCGATGCGGTAGGCGTCGGTCACGTCGTCGAGTTTGAGCAAGCCGCGGCGCAATTCGAGGGCCTTGCCGATGCGATCCCGGAAGAAGGCGGCGTCGATCCGTTCGTTTTCATCGGCGGTGAGAATCCGCAGGGCGATCCGCGAATGGCCGTTGTAAATGCCGCGGCCGACCCACTGCCCGGCTTTGTCGAGCACGTCGACGATGGCCCCGTTTTGCACCTTGGTAGCGGGCCATTCGACCATCTTCTGGAAGATCCACGGGTGCTGGGTCTTCCGCTCGATTTTGATCTGGACTTTGGGCAGCGGCGCGGCGGTCATCGGTGGCGGTTCCAGTTCGATCGAGCGG
>JAYSYN010000250.1:0-11114 GCA_043727575.1 Fimbriiglobus sp. | reverse complement strand
GAGTATGAAACACCCGACCGCTCACGCGGTCCGGCACGCCGGGTAGGAAAATATGCCGTCCGTCCGCGACTTGCTCTTCGAGAAGCCTTACGAGTTCGATTTCTTCGCGGCGGTGCGGGCGTTGGAGCGCCTGCAGCCCCGGAAGAAAACCATCGGGGGCGAAGCCGCGCCCGCGGACGAGATCGCGCGCTTCCGACCGCATCTCTCGCTGTCGTTTCCGCCGAGCCAGATCGTCGGGGTCGAAATCGCGAACGACGAGCGCGCGATGCCGCTGCTGACGATCACTTTTTTCGGTCTGTACGGCATCAGCGGGGTCCTGCCGACGCACTACACGCAAATGATGCTCGACCTCGTCCGGGACGTGCGCGGGCCGGAGCGGCGGTCGCTGCGGGATTGGCTCGACCTGTTCAACCACCGGCTCACGTCGCTCTTTTACCGGGCTTGGGAAAAGTATCGGTTCACCATTCCGTACGAACGCGGCGAAGCGTTCGAGCGACAGCCCGACACGTTCACGCTCGCCGTCCGCAGCCTCATGGGCTTCGGTTCCGCGGGCCACGCGGATCGGTTGCAGGTCCGGGCGCCGGCTCTCGGCGAGGCGGCGGCCGAGTTCCGGTGGGTCGACGCGCCCGAAAAAGGGAGTGCGAAATCCGACCCGACGCTGTTGGCCAAAATCGACGACTTGGCCCTGATGCGCTACGCCGGTTTCTTCGCCCAGCGACCTCGGAACGTGCGGAATCTCGAAGCGTTGCTCGGCGATTATTTCCGACTGCCGGTCGTTGTGGAATCGTTCCGGGGCCAATGGCTGGCCATCGCGACCGGCAACCGGACGCAGCTCGGGAGCTTCGGCACCCTCGGCGTCGACGCCGTGGCCGGCGAGCGAGTTTGGGATGTGCAGTCAAAGTTCCGCGTCCGCTTGGGGCCGTTGTCGCTGGAACAATTCACCGAACTGTTGCCCGACCCGGAACCGGTGCGGGCGCGGAAGTCGCTGTACCTCGTCATGCAACTGGCGCGCACCTACGCCGGCCCGGAGTTCGATTTCGATTTGCAGTTGGTCCTCGCCGCGCTGGATGTCCCGGAGGTGCACCTCCGGGACGGCCCCGGAATCGGCCCGCGCCTCGGCTGGAATCTCTGGCTCATCAGCGAAACTCCCCCGGCCCCCGTCGCCGACGCCGTCTTCGAAAGCGATTGGATCACGCAACTGCTATAACACCGTCACCCCTCGAACCCATTTGGGATTTCTCATGCCTTCGGTCAACCCCCGCGCCCTGTTCGACAAGCTCAACGCCACCTGCACGCGCGGGTTGCAATCCGCCGCCGGGCTCTGCCTGTCGCGGACGCATTTCCACGTCGAAATCGAACATTGGTTGCTCGTGCTGATGGAGCAGCCGAACTCCGACCTCGCGGTGGTGTTCCGGCAGTTTAACATCGATCCGAATACGGTGAAGGCCCAGCTGAACGCGGCGCTCAACCGTTTCAAAACGGGCAACGGCCGGGCGCCCGACTTGAGTTCGGAAATCCTCGACCTTTGCCGCGAAGCTTGGGTGTTGGCGTCGCTCGAATACGCCGCGCCGAAAGTGCGCTCCGGGTATCTGCTGGTCGCGGGGCTCAACGACCGGATGCTGTCGATGCGCTTGAAGACTTCGAGCGCCGAACTCGGCAAACTCCCCGAGGAACGGCTCTTCAAGGAAGTCCGCGAATTGTTGCAAAAATCGAAGACGGAAGAAAATGAGCAAGAAGCCGCGGCCCGCGCCTCTTCGCCCGATGCGGGCGGGGACGCGCCGTCGGCCAGTTCCAAAACGCCGTCGCTCGATCAATTCACGAACAACCTCACCGAGAGCGCCCGCAGCGGCAAGATCGACCGGATTCTGGGCCGCGATACCGAAATCCGCATGGTCATCGACATCCTCACGCGGCGCCGGCAGAACAATCCGATCCTGACCGGCGAAGCGGGCGTCGGCAAGACGGCCGTCGTCGAAGGCTTGGCGCTGCGCATCTCGCAGGGCGATGTGCCCGAAATCTTGAAGAATGTGGAACTGCGGACGCTCGACCTCGGACTGCTCCAAGCCGGCGCCGGCGTCAAAGGGGAGTTCGAGAACCGGTTGAAGTCGGTGATCCAAGAAGTGAAATCGTCGCCGGTGCCGATCATCTTGTTCATCGACGAAGCCCACACGCTCATCGGCGCCGGCGGCCAAGCCGGGCAGAACGACGCCGCGAATCTATTGAAGCCGGCACTGGCCCGCGGAGAACTCCGCACCATCGCGGCGACCACGTTCGACGAATACAAGAAGCACTTCGAAGGCGACCCGGCGTTGAAGCGGCGCTTTCAAGAAGTCCGCGTCGATGAACCGGACGAAGCCAAAGCGATCCGCATGCTCCGCGGCGTCGCCGAGGTCATGGAGAAGCACCACAAGGTCCGCATCCTCGACGAAGCCATCGTCGAAGCGGTCCGCCTCGGCATTCGCTACTTGCCCGAGCGCCAGAACCCGGACAAAGCGGTGAGCTTGCTCGACACCGCCAGCGCCCGGGTGAAGCTCAGCCAAGGGGCGACCCCGCCGGCCTTGGAGGACGTCATCCGCGAGATCGAGCACCTCAATATCGAACTGACCTCGCTGTCCCGCGAGCACTCCGGCTGGACCGATCACGACGGGCGCATGGCGGAGTTGAAGGCGGCCCTCGCCGTCGCCGAGACGAAGAAAGGCGAACTCGAAGCCCGACTGAAACTGGAGCGCGACCTCGTCGCGGAAGTCCGCAAGTTGCTGACGGAAGCCGAGAAATCCGGTGCGGAGACCGCCCCGCAGAAAGCCGAACTCGGACGCCTCCGCGCCGAACTCGCCCGGTTGCAGGGGGAATCGCCGCTGGTGTCCGCCGTGGTCGACGGCGCCGCCATCACGCAGATCGTCGGCGGTTGGACGGGCATCCCCGTCGGCAAGATGGTCCGCAACGAAATCGAAACCCTACTGAACCTCCACGACCGGATGGCCGAGCGCGTCATCGGACAGAACCACGCGTTGAAAGCCATCGCCGAACGCATCCGCACAGCCCGGGCCGATCTCGCCGACCCGCGTCGACCCGTCGGCGTCTTTCTGCTCGTCGGCACCTCCGGCGTCGGCAAGACCGAAACCGCCATGGCCCTCGCCGACCTCCTGTACGGCGGCGACCGCAACATGGTCGTCGTGAATATGTCCGAGTTCAAAGAGGAGTACAAGGTCTCGCAGCTCATCGGTTCGCCCCGCGGCTACGAAGGCTCCGGGGAAGGCGGTGTCCTCACCGAAGCCGTCCGCCGCCGGCCCTACTCGGTGGTGCTGCTCGACGAGATCGAGAAAGCGCACCCCTCGGTGCAGGAAATCTTCTACCAAGTCTTCGACAAGGGCGTGCTGAACGACTCCCGCGGGATCGAGGTGAACTTCAAGAACACCATTATCCTACTCACGTCGAACGTCGGCACCGACACCATCATGAAGGCGATGGCCGACCCGGACACCGCCCCCGACTCGGCGGGGTTGGCCGAACTGCTGCGGCCCGATCTGCTCAAATCGTTCAAGCCGGCGCTCCTCGGCCGGATGACCCTCGTGCCGTACTTCCCCCTCGGCGACGATGTGCTCCGCCGCATCATCCACTTGCAACTCAAGAAGATCGGGGATCGGTTGATGGCGAACCACAAGGCCGCGTTTAGCTACGATCCCGCGGTGATCGAAGCCGTGTCCGCGCGCTGCAAAGAAGTCGAGAGCGGGGCTCGGAACGTCGACCACATCTTGACCAACAATGTCTTATCGCCGATGGCGAAGGAAATCCTAGTTCGGCAAGCGGAGGGGCGGGCGGTATCCAAGGTTTCTGTGAAGGTGGGGGAAGATAAGCAATTTATCTACGAGATTGAATAATCCGGTCGGGTCGATCGTGTCGATTGCATGGGTATCTCCGGTTGCGCCCCAAGCGCCCAAGTTGTGGAGTTCCCCATGCGCTGGCCCGTTCGACCCCTCGTGGGTCTCACCGCGTTCCTCGCGGCCCCTTCCTTAATGGCCCAAACGGCGCCTTGCCCGTGGGTCGCCCCGATTTACCCGAATTGCCCCCCGACCACCGGGCCGGGTGTCATTCCCTCGATCCCGAACAATCCGAATGCCCCGCCGCTGTCGAACGGGGCGGAGGCCGCCATCCGCGACGGCTCGTTCTCTCGGAGCACCGAAGGCGGGGGCCTCTCGGCCGCCACCGCCGCGCCGAGCATGGACGGCGATCTGGTCGGCGCCCGCGCCTTCCGCGTCCGCTACACGGCCAATATTCTCTGCAGTTTCAACTGCCAAGTCGGGGCTCTGACTTCGACCGGCGGACCGGGCGTGTTCGTGAATCCGAACTTCCCCGGCTCGACCATCTCGTTCGGGACGCCCAACGGCAACACGCGGACGCTGCAATCGAACTTCAGCCAAAGCGACCTCACCTTCGTCCAACCGATCACGGTGACGGCCGGTGCCGCCAATCCGGACTTCGACCGGACATTCGCGCAGTCCGCGCTCAACTCGCTCTTTTCGACCGGCGGCCTCACCCCCTTGCAGCAACAGCAATTCAACAAGCTCGCCCCGGCGGATCGGGCCAAGCTCCTCGGCAACCGCGGGACGATCAATTCCCAGATCACCCAAGCGACGCGCGGCATCGGCGTACCGAATCTGACCGTGGGCGCCGTCGACGGGAATATCGACGGCAACGTCATCAACTACACGGCCGTGCTGACCGGCGAGCGGGCCCTCGCGGTGCCGAACTCGAGCACCTACGTCGGCCGGGTGAAACTGTCCGAAGATAACAGCCCGCTGCCGCGCGACCGCGTGATCTTCGCCTACGACACCTTCGGCGGCGTCCCGCTGACCGAGAGCGGCATCGCGGTCAACCGCTTCATGTTCGGCTTCGAGAAAACTTTCCTCGACGGCCGTTGGTCCGCCGAAGTCCGCTTGCCCTTCGCCGGGACGTTGGCGAGCAGCTTCACCGACGGCTTCGAAACCAAAAGCGTCGAACTCGGCAACATGCGGTTCTCGCTGAAGCGCCGCTGGACCAACAGCGAAACGTTCAACGTATCCACCGGCATCGGCGTGACCGTGCCGACGGCCAGCGATCAAGTCGTGTTCAACCCGCTGGGCGGGGAACTCTACCGGTTCAAGAACGAATCGGTGACGGTGGAGCCGTACCTCGCGCTGCTGTACACGCCGAACGACCGCTTCTTCGCCCAGGGGTGGACCTCGATCAACGCCGACACCACCGGCGGCATTCTGACTTACAGCAAAGAAGTTTTCGGCGGCAGCGGCTCGCAGCGCATCTACGATCTCCCGTACCTCGCGCTCGACGGGCAGGTCGGCTACTGGATCGTCAAACGCGACAATGGCGTCGTACGCGGTCTGGCCCCGTTCGTCGAATTGCACTGGAACTACGCCATCGCCCAGCAGCAGGCCATCGACGCCGTCAACGATACGTCCCGCGGCCAAGGGTTGAATATTTCCGGGGTCGCCAACACCGAACTCAACCTGACCGTCGGCGTCGTGATGCAGATCAACGAGCACGTGAACCTGACCCTTGGCGGCTCGGCCCCGCTGTTCCAAAAACCGGATCGCACCTTCGACGGCCAATTCGGTATGCGGTTGAACTACCTCTTCGGCGCCTCGGCCCGATCGCGCGCCGCCAGCGTCAGCAGCTATTGATTTCGTCGAATCGCCCCACCCGCACCCCGGCTCGGAGAGTCCCATGCGCTGGCCCGCTTGTTGCCTGATCGCCATCGCCGTCGCCGCCCCGGTTTTCGGGCAACGGTCGAACTGCCCCGTGGCGCCGCTTTACCCAAATTGCCCGCCCGCAGTTTGGCCGGGCGGAACTCCGGGTATGCCGAACCCGATGACGCCCGGCGGCACCGATCCGCTGACGCCGCAGAACCCGAATGCGCTCGACAGCGCCCTGCGCGACGGGGCGTTCTCCCGGAGCGCCGAAGCGGGCGGCCTCGCCGCCGCGACCGCCGCCCCCGGATTCGATGGCGACTTCGGCGGCGTGACGTACACCCGGCAGATCGTCACCGAGATCGTCGTCCGCCAAGAGCAGATCGGCGTGCAGCAAGTCGTGTCGATCCAAAACGGCCGCAAGGTCGTGACCGACGTGCCGATCTATCGGGATGTCCGCGTCTCCGTGACGCGCGAAGTCCGGTTGCCGGTGCTCAGCCGGTACAGCGGCATCAAGATCAGCGAGAACGACGGACCGCGCCCGACGGATCGCATCTACGCCGGGTACAACTTCTACAGCGGGTTGAACCCGACGCTGAACCCCGGCTTCGGCAAAGTCGATCTGCACCGCGAGACGGTCGGCTTCGAAAAGACGTTCCTGAACGGCGACGCGTCGTTCGGTATGCGGCTGCCGTTCAACCAGTTGACCGGCCCGCCCGGCGCGCGAGCATCCGGCGTCGGCGACCTGAGCTTCCTGTTCAAGTACGCCTTTTACAACGACCGCCAAACCGGCGACCTCTTCTCGGCCGGCTTCGTGCTGACGACGCCGACGGGCGCCGACCCCGGCGTCTTCGACGACGGGACCTCGACCCCGCGCTCGTGGCTCCTCCAGCCGTGGGTCGGGTTCGTCAAAAACTTCGACAGGGCGTACGTCCATGGCATCTCGAGCTTGGTGGCCCCGACCGATTCGCGTGATCCGACGCTCTTTTGGAACAGCGTCGCGGCCGGGTATTGGCTCTACCGCAACCGGCCGGACCGGTTCGTCACGGGGCTCGTGCCGGTCGTCGAACTGCACGTGACGACGCCGTTCAGCAAACGCGACCCCGCCGGCAGCGTCTATGTCCAAGACCAGGTGAACATCACCACCGGCGTCCACTTCGTCACGGGGCGCGGGACGATCAGCCCGGCCTTCGCGGTCCCGACGATCGGGCCGAACCCGTGGCGATACGAGTTCGTGCTGAACATGAACCTTCGGTATTGACCGCGGCGCGGCGGGGCGAACCCGATTGACAACGCCCCGCGGTTGCCTACCAAAATAGGATGGAACCCACCCCGTCCGCCGCCGTTGTCGGCATCGATCTCGGCACAACCAACAGCCTCGCGGCGACGATGCGGGGCGGTCGCCCGGAAGTCTTCCGCGACGGCGCGGGGATCGCCTTGGTTCCTTCGTGCATCAGTTTTCACCCCGATGGCACGGTGCTCGTCGGCAGCGCCGCGAAAGAGCGGGCGTTGCTCGACCCGACGCATACGATTTTCAGTGTCAAACGGCTGATGGGCCGGACGCTCGCCGATCTTCAAAGCGAATTGAAACACATCCCGCAACAGATCGTGGAGCGCGAAGTCGACGGCGGCCGGAAGGTATTGCGCGTCCGCATCGACGACAAAGAATACACGCCGGAAGAACTGAGCGCGATGATCCTCGGCGAAGTGCGGAAGCGCGCGGGCAACCCGACGAAGGCCGTCATCACGGTGCCCGCCTACTTCGACGACGCCCAGCGCCAAGCGACCCGCGATGCCGGGCGCATCGCGGGGTTGGACGTGCTCCGCATCGTCAACGAACCGACGGCGGCGGCGCTCGCCTACGGGCTCGACAAAGCGGACGCCGGTGTCATCGCGGTCTACGACCTCGGCGGCGGGACGTTCGATTGTTCGATCTTGTCGGTCGCCGACGGCGTCTTCAAAGTCCTCAGTACCAACGGCGACACGCACCTCGGCGGCGACGACTTCGACCGCGCGATCATGGATATCGTCTCGGGAGAGATGAACGTCGAACCCGATGCGGAACTGTTGCAATATTTCCGGGAAACTGCGGAGCGGGCCAAGATCGAATTGAGCGGCGTCGATTCTGCGGAATTGGCCATCGATCTGCCATCGCGCGGTATCGCCTACCGGCGCACCTTCACCCGCGTCGAATTCGAAGCGCTGATCGCCCCGTTCATCGACCGCTCGCTCGCCAAGTGCCAATCCGCCCTGCGCGATGCCAAGCTGAAACCGTCCGACATCCTCGAAGTCGTCCTCGTCGGCGGTTCGACGCGGATTCCCTACGTCCGGCAGCGGGTCGAAGCCTTCTTCGGCCGAAAGCCGCACACCGATTTGAACCCGGACGAAGTCGTCGCGCTCGGCGCGGCGGTGCAAGCCGACATCCTCACGAGCGGTCGGCGGGATCGGCTGCTGCTCGATGTCATCCCGTTGTCACTCGGCATCGAAACGCTCGGTGGAGTCGTCGATAAAGTGATCGACCGCAACAGCACCGTGCCCTGCCAGGCGACGACGCGCTACACGACGTTCGTCGACAATCAGACGGCCATCGTCGTCAACATCTACCAAGGCGAGCGCGAACTCACGAAGGACTGCCGACTGCTCGGGCAATTCAAACTCGGGGGCATCCCGCCGATGCCGGCGCAGATGGCGCAGGTCGATGTGACCTTCCGCGTCGACGCCAACGGGATGCTGCGGGTGCAAGCGAAGGAGCAGCGCAGCGGGCAGCAGGCGACCATCGAAGTGAAAGCGGCCCACGGCCTGAGCCAAGACGAAGTCGAACGGCTGGTGCTCGAGAGCGTCGATCACGCCCGCGCCGATTTCGGCGCCCGCCGGTTCATCGAATACAAAAACAAAGCCGACGCCGACCTGCGGCACACGGCGAAAGCCCTCGACCAAGCCGGCGCGGAATTAACGTCCGAACAGCGGTTGCGGATCGACTCCGCGACCGCGACACTGACAGCGGCGATGGCGGGCACCGACGCCGACGAATTGCACCGGGCCGTCGATGCCTTCGGCGCCGCGACTTTGCCGCTGGCGGAACTGCTGATGAATGCGACCGCGAAGAAACTGCTGACCGGCCAGCGCGACGACGCCATCGAATCTTGAGGAGACCGCCATGGTGAAACTCGGCACAATGCGCAACGGCGTGATCATCCCCGACGAACCCGACGCGATCCCGGAAGGGCAAAGGATCACTTTGGACTTCGCCGAGGACGATGAGGATGGCGCTTGGCCGCCTGATTGTCCGCCACCCCCTTCGACGGAGACGCGCGAGGAACTCATCGCGAGTTTGCGGGAGGACCTCGCAGAGATCCGAGCGGGGGTACGGGGTAAAACGCTGGAGGAGTTCGCAGCCGAGCTGAAGCGGGAATTCGGCGTTGAGCAGGACAGACAATGACCCATACTCTCGTAGTGCAGCCGAAAGCGGAGCGCGACATCCGCCACAATGCAATTTGGCTACGGCGCACATTTTCCCCGCGGACGGCAGATCGGTGGAACGACGGGATCATCGCTGCCATAGCTGCATTGACCAAGCGGCCCGAACAACATCCTGAGGCCGACGAGGCTTGCGAACTGGGCCCCATTGTCCGCTGCAAACTCCACGGTCGTCGGCCGCATGTCTACCGAATCTTGTTCACCGTGACGGACGACACCGTTCTCGTGCTCCGCGTTCTCCACGCCGCGCAGGACCGTTTGACCGAAGACGATCTATAGCTCGAACAACACCGACCGCTGACGCGGCCGGCTCGCAATTCCGGAGCCTCCCCGATGTCCGTCCATCCTATTCACGTCGGCCCGTACACCGATCCTATTCACGTCGGCCCGTACACCGTGGGCGCGGGCCATCCGCTGCTGCTCATCGCGGGTCCGTGCGTCATCGAATCCGAAGCGCATTGTCTCCAGCTCGCGCTCGATTTGAAACGGATCGCGGAGGAGGCGGGCATTCCCCTCGTCTTCAAGGCCTCCTTCGACAAAGCCAACCGGACTTCCGGGAAGGCCTACCGCGGGTTGGGGATTCACGAAGGCTTGCGGATCCTCGAACTCGTCGCCGAGGAGACGGGCCTGCCCGTGACCACCGATGTCCACGAAGCGTCGCAGGCGGCGGCGGTCGCGGAAGTCTGCGAGATCCTGCAAATCCCGGCGTTCCTCGCGCGGCAAACCGATTTGCTCATCGCCGCGGGGGAAACCGGCCGCGTGGTCAACGTCAAGAAAGGCCAGTTCATGGCCCCGTGGGATATGAAAAACGTCGTGAAAAAGCTTCACGAAGTCGGCAATCACCGCGTGCTGCTGACCGAGCGCGGCACCACCTTCGGCTACGGGATGTTGGTTAACGACATGCGGGCCATCCCGTGGATGCAGGAAACCGGCGCCCCCGCGATCTTTGACGCCACCCACAGCGTACAGACACCGGGTGCGTTGGGCGACCGGACCGGCGGTGACCGCAAGCAAGTGCCGACCTTGGCCCGGGCCGCCGTGGCCGCGGGGTGCGACGGTCTCTTCCTCGAAGTCCACCCCGATCCGGACCGCGCCCCGAGCGACGGGCCGAACATGATCCCGCTCGCGGAGTTCCCGGCTTTGGTCCGATCTTGCCTGCGTCTGCGGGCGGCCCTCTTGGCGACCGACGAATGAGAATTCCCACCATGCGCATCCGTTTGCGGCTCGTCGGTTCGATTCCGCTGTTCGCCGCGATGCTGCTGCTCGCTCTGGTGCCCGCCGGGTGCGGCACCCCGGACAAGGCCAAACCGACCGACACGGGCAAGAAAACGCAAGAGGATCCATGGCAGAAAGCCGTGACGGCGATCCGCCAAGAGACGGACGCGACGACCTGCCGGCGCGTGCTCAACGATTTGAATCAGGCGTTCGCTTCGACGCCGGTCGACCAGCAACCCAAACTCGCCGACGCCGAGGCCGCGTTCGCCAAAAGCGCGTTGAATCTCGACGACGCCGAGATGAAAGAAATCCGGTCGACCGGCCACACCGCGCTCGATCCGAATCACTTGGCCGAAGCGCTTTACCTCCGCGATATCGCCCGCTCGCTCGATGTCGCCAATCTGCCGGTCGCCGAGCGTGCCCGCGCCGCATTCGAGTGGGTCTGCCGGCAAGTCATTCTCAATCCGTGGACGATCTCGATCGGGCAGAACAGCCTCAAGCCGAACCCGCCGTTGCCGCCGACGTACGTCCTCCGGCGCGGTTGGGGCAGCGGTTTAGAACGCATGCTGATCGTCGCGGCGCTCGGCCGGCAGATGGGGTTCGACGCGTGCCTCATCGGCCCCGCCGCGGCAGCGGATCGACCGATGCTGTATCAACCCTCCGGCCGCGAAACCGAATTCCCGCGCGGTCCGTTCTGGGGTCTCGGCATCCGCGACGGCGACGACATCCTGCTCTTCGATC
>JAYSYN010000249.1:0-11114 GCA_043727575.1 Fimbriiglobus sp. | reverse complement strand
GCACCGATTTGCTGCTGAGTTGGTAGGCCCGCGACAGCAGCAGTGTCTTCGTGAACGCTTTGAGGTCGTACTTCTTGTCGCGCAGGTGGACCGTCAGCGCAGCGAGCAGCGGTTCGTTGGATGCCGGGTTGGTCGCGCGGATGTCGTCGATCGGTTCGACCAACCCGCGGCCGAAGTAGTGCGCCCAGAGTCGATTCACGATGACGGTGGCGAAGTAGGGGTTATCCGCGGCGGCCATCCAGTCGGCGAGCACCTTGCGGCGGTCATCGGACGGGGCGAAAGTCGTCGCGATAGCACCGAGCGACTTCGCTGGGATTGTCGCCGTGGTTTTCTTGCTCACCTTCGGACCGAGGTCGGCGCCAACTTTCCACACGACCGCCTCGGCGCCGCCGGGCAGCGGCTTCAACGCGACGCCGGAGAACATTCCGGCGAGTGCCCAGTAGTCATCCTGACCCCATTTTTCAGAGGGGTGGTGGTGGCACTCGGCGCACTCGATGCGGACGCCGAGGAAGACTTGGCTGATCCCCCGCGCCGCAATTTCGGGCGTGCCGAGGGCTTTGAAAATCGCGGATGGGCCGTCGGCGCTGATGCTCCCTTTCGCGGTGACCACATCGCGGGCGAATTGATCGTACGGCCGGTTCTCGGCGAACTGCCGGCGGATCCAGCGCGTCATCGCGACTGCCCCTTGAAGCGTCACGGCGTCCTTGTCCACTTTCAAGATGTCGGCCCATTTCATCGCCCAGAAATCGGCGTACTCGGGCCGTTCCAAAAGCTTGTCGATCAACTTGGCGCGTTTGTCCGGCGCCGTATCCGCGAGGAAGGCACTCGCTTCCGCGGAGGTCGGCAGCGTGCCGATGACATCCAGAAAAACGCGGCGAAGGAAGGTGGCGTCGTCGGCCAGATCGCTCGGCGGGATGCCGAGGCGTTCGAGTTTGTCCCAGACGTTTTTGTCGATGAAGTTGGCTTCCGCCGGCCGTGCGAACTTCACCCCGAGTCGCGGCAGCGTCACCCGGCAGACGGTCACTTGCCCCATGTAGCGCACGAGAATCGCCGCTTCGCCCGGTTTGCCCCCGGCCGTGATCAACCCGCGCCCGTCGGCCCCGGCGATGGTCTCCGCATTCGAGCTGTACTCCGCTTCGGCGGTCACGCACCGCCGACTACCGTCGGCGTGGATCGCCGTCACCCGGAGTTGCTGCGCGCTGCCGAGGGCCATCGTCCGTTGATTCGGTTCGACTTCGAGCGCCATCACGGGCGAGTTCTTCCCGCCGGTGAACTGGCTCCCCTCTTGCAGCCAGCGCAGCACCCGGCGGAAACGCAGCCCTTCGACATCGAGTTTCTTGCCGCCGCCGTGCGGGACGACACCGGCCCCCTTGACGAGCAGAAGACTGTTGGCGGGGGAGGCCGGGAACGTGCGTCGACCGCGGCTGTCGTGGACGAGGGCTCGGTAATCGGCTTCGGGATCGAACCCGAAGACGCTGAGCTTGAACCCGGCTTGCCCCTCGGCTTTGCCGTGGCAGCCGCCGCTGTTGCACGAGGCCTTCGTGAGAATCGGAATGATATCTTGTTCGAACGACACCGGTCTCGGGGATTTCAGACCCGCGACTTCGATGGGGACGCGGGTCGTAACGGCGGCGTGGGTCACGACGATCTCCGTCTTCCCTTCGGCCTTCGGGGTCACGCGCCCGGAGGCATCGACCGTCGCGATGGCGGGGTCGGCGACTACGTATTTCGCGCCGCGCGTACCGTCGACGCCATCGAGTGTCACGAGCAATTGCTGCGACGATTCGGGGCTGTCGAGTCGCACGGCGGCCGGCGTGACGACGACCCCTGCCGGCGCGAACCCCACGATCAGCAACGTCAATAATATTGCAATCGGCTTTGACATCGAGGAACCGGCGGAATGAAGAGTGCGAGGCGGGTTGAGACAACATAACCCGACGGCGGAGCGGATACCAACGGAATTCCGCATCGCGGTTCGACGCGGTACCCGTTCATTTCCGCTTGGCCTTCGCCAGCGCGTCGGCCAATTTCACGGGCGCGCCTTTCGTCCGTTTGCTCTCTTCGGCGGCTTCCAAAAAAGCGAACATCTCGATCGTTTCCTCGGCGCTCACGGGGGGCTTACCGGTCTTGAAGAACTTGGCGATTTCGATCGCGGTCGCTTCGTAGCCCATGTATTTGTCGTTCGTCGGCACCACCCCCTTAACCGGAACGCCGTGGCCGTAGATGCCGGCGGTCGAGACGCCTTTGCTGCCGAAAACGGTGGCGCTGTACTTGGGCGTTCCTTTGCGGATGCCGCGGAACGTGCCGATGCGGTCGTCTTTCCAGATTCCCGAGACCACGTCCGCGGTATCGGTACTGGTGCGGCTCACCGAGACGCAACCGGGGCCCATGATCGTGTAGAGCGTCTCGACGCCGTGGATGGCGTGCCAGAAGAGATCGGGGTGGTGCTCCTCGCGCGGGGCACCGCCATACACGTCGACGCCGAGGACCTCGCCGACATCGTCGTGTTTCCGCATGCCGATGAATCCGGGGCTGAAACGGTGTTGCGAACAGGTGAAGATCGGCGTCTTGTATTCCGCCGCGATGCGGAAAATTTCTACCGCATCGGCGAGGGACGCGGCGAGCGGCCGGCCGACGTAGACCGGCTTGCCGGCCTTCAAAATCGGCTTCAGCTGTTCGAGGTGGGCCCGGCCGTCGACGCTCATCACCAACACGGCATCGCAACGTTTCAGCACCTCCTCCGGCGTTTTTGTGACTTCGACGCCGACTTTCTGGATGGCATCGATCCACTTCGGCAGTTCGCGCACGCTTTCGGGGATGTCCGGACTCCCCGCGGGGAACGCGGCGACGACCTTGATTCCGCTCAGATCCCCGTCGACCTTCGGGTTGTGGAAGAGTTCGGTGAAGGCGACCGCTTGGTAGTTGTCGAGTCCGATGATGCCGACCCGGATCGGCTCCGCGGCCGCGACCGGGGAACCGATGGCGAACAGAATCGCCAGTGGGGAGTAAAATCGGGGCATTGGAAATACCTGAAGCGATAGGTCGGGCGGGATTCGCAGTGTACCACGGGTGTACTGTTGAGTTGCGAAATATCACCGCGGCGGATTTTACCGAACCTCCCCGCGCGAACGCAGGTCAGTTGAGAACGGCTCAAGTGCCTCGGCGGCCCGACCCGATACTCCGAGAGCGATTGACGGCGCCCCGGCGTCCGATAAGATATCGATTCGGCCTGGTAGCCAAGTGGTAAGGCAACGGTTTGCAAAACCGTCATCCCCGGTTCAAATCCGGGCCAGGCCTTTGTTCTGAACCCCTAGCAGCCGAAGGGTTTCACCCTTACCCCGATGAGTTTCGGGCGCGGCACTCCAAACGCGGTTTCGTGGAAGCTTTCCACGAAACCGCCGGAGTCTGCACCCATGCCCCGCCCCCGCAAGATCCTCCCGCGCTACCTTTCCCACCCGTCCGGCAAAGCCCGCGTCGTCTGGACTTCTCCCGCCGGCCGGCGGGAGAAGATGCTGCCCGGCGGGTTTAACTCACCCGAGTCCCTTCAAGCATTCGCACGGTTTCAACTGGAACTCGCCAGTTCGCCGGAGAAGCCCGCGCCGAGCTTGAACGGTCCGACCGTCGTGGAAGTGCTGGCCCCGTACCTCCGCTACGCCGCGGAGTACCACGGGCCGGGATCAGAATGGAAGGCGATCAAGTCCGCGTTGAAGACGGTCCGCGAGTTGTACGGCGCCGATGCCGTCGCCGACTTCGGCCCGAAGAAGCTGGCCGCTTGCCGGGAGGCGTTCGTGCGGATGGGGTGGTCGCGGCCCTACATCAACCGCCAGACGCAGAAGATCGTCCGCGCATTCAAATGGGGGGTCGCCGAGGAACTTGCCCCGGCGAACGTCCTCCAGGCCCTCCGGGCGCTCGCACCGCTCCGCCTCGGCCATTGCCCGGCGCCGGAACCCGTCCCGCGGCTGCCGGCGGATCCGGCGCACGTCACCACCACCCTGCCCTTCCTCGGTTCCCACGTCCGGGCCATCGTCGAGCTGATCCGCGTCACCGGAATGCGGCCATCCGAAGTCTGCCGGATGACACTCGGACAAATCGATTGCTCCCACCCGCTCTGGAACTATTGCCCATTACGGCACAAAGGGGCTCACCGGGGGCATGTGCGCACGGTATCACTGGGCAACGCGGCGCAGGCCATCATCGCCGCACACATAGATCGGTATCCGGTCGGTGACGCTGAGCCGCTTTTCTCGCCGAAACGCCAGCGGGGTGGATTGCTGTCGAAAGCGAAACCCCAAAAGCGGAAAGCGAAGACGCCGCGGAAGCTGCGCGAAGAGTTCACGGTCAATGCCTTGGGCCGAGCAGTGGGCGCCGGGTGCGTGAAAGCGGGCGTCCCCGGTTGGACTCCTTACCAGCTACGCCACTTGAAGGGCGCGGAACTCCGCGGGCAATTTTCCCTCGAGCACGTGCGCGCCGCGCTGGGGCACAGCCATGCCTCAATGACCGCCCACTACGCCAAAGGTGCCGATGGGAAACTCGCGGCCGAAGTCGCCGCAGCGGTGGGGTAGTCAAGAAAACGGTCAATTCCAACCCAAGGCCTTCCGTCGGGGATTCTTGTTCATGTCCGTGGTATACTTCAGCGATGGCACAATCCCGGCGGAAACGAAAACGGGCGAAAGCCCGAGGCGACTGCCCCAAAGCCGGCGCGTACTCGCGGGTCAGGGGAGAGTTGCGGGCGGATTGGACGAAAGCCTCGGTGGAAGATGCCGCATTGATCCGGCAATCTCTTCGAGAAAGTTGGCCAGTGGCCAAAGGCGAAGCAGTTATCGAAGCCCTGACTTCGGAGCTTTCACCGACGGATCGACCTCGGCAAATCATCCGGGTTGCTTTGCTAATACTCGCAATCGAAAGACACAATCTTCGGCATGCGCAAATGGCTCTCAAAAACAACACCTTTGAAGCTACAGCCATTGCCCTCAGCACTCTGGCAATTCGCTTGAGAGCACGACCGTTTTCGCGATGTGCTCGCGCTCTGGTTGACATCTCTCCCGCCTGAAGGGTGGAAGGGTACAGTCTTTCAACTACAAATTGTTTTTTAACAACGCGGCACGACCGGGTTGAGCAAGACCGGGCAATCCGGCTTGGTCCCCATCGCCGAAACGCACGCGATGATTCGCGGGCTCGTCGACAAGGCCAAAGGTCCGACCGGGGTCGACATCACCGACCTCAAGAAGCTCGCCGGCAACCTCAACGCGGACACCGTGGACGAACTCGCCCAACTCCGGTCGGGGTCCGGGCGGGCGGGTTGAAAGTCGAGCAAATCAACACGATGATCGACTGCGCCGTCGGCGCGCACACCCAGGTGTACGTCCCGTCCAGAGCGGTTCCGGCAATCAGGTGTTAACCCGTCACACCAGCCGATTCACTCAGCGGTCGTCATCCGACCATACGGACTGCGCGATTTTGATGCCGAGGGCGCGAATCTTCGTCCGCAGGCTCCCGCGTGTGATGCCGAGGATTTTCGCGGCTTGCAATTGGTTGCCGCGCGTGTGCTTGAGCAGTCGAACGAGCACCTCCCGCTCCATCCGTTCGAGCGCTTCCCCGTAAAGATCCGAACTCCCGGCGCCGATGCGGTCCGCCACGAAGCGATCCCATTCCATGGGGCCGCCCGCCGCCGGTATCGGAGCGCCGACCGGAGTCGCACCGGTCAGCAGCGGCGGGAGGAAGTCGACGAGCATCACCGTCCCGGTCATGCGGAGCAGGGCTTGTTTCAACACGCTCTGTAGCTCGCGGATGTTGCCCGGCCAAGCGTACGCCCGGAAAGCGGCGAGCACATCCGGGGTGAGTTCCTTCACCGGCTTGTTCAATTCGTGTGAAAACGAGCGGAGGTAGTGCTCGACGAGGACCGCCACGTCGTCGCCCCGGACGCGCAGCGGCGGGAGGCAAATCGAGAACACGTTGAGCCGGAAGTAGAGGTCCCTGCGGTAGCGCCCCTCGTCCACGAGCTTCGCTAAGTCGGCGTTCGTCGCGGCGATCAGTCGCACGTCGGTCCGGATGGTCTCCGTGCCCCCGACCCGCTCGAAGCGCTGCTCCTGGATGAGCCGCAGGATCTTGGCTTGGGTCAGGGGGCTCATCTCGCCGATTTCGTCGAGGAAGATCGTCCCGCCGTGGCACTGTTCGAATTTGCCGATGCGCTTGCGGTCCGCCCCGGTGAAGGACCCCTTCTCGTGCCCGAAGAGCTCGCTTTCCAGCAGATTCTCTGGGATCGCGGCGCAGTTGATCGCCAGGAACGGCTTCTCGGACCTGCGGCTGTGCTGGTAGATCGCCCGCGCGATCAGCTCTTTCCCCGTACCGCTCTCCCCGAGGATCAGCACGGTCACGTCCTGCGCAGCGACGCGGCCGATGGCCTTGTAGACCTCCTGCATCGCCGCGCAGCTGCCCAGCAGGTAGTCCCCGCCCGCCGGGGCGTCTTCGATTTCGGCCATCACCGCGGGTGTGCGCATGGCCGAACCGGACCGGTGGGCGCGATCGAGGGTTTCGCGGAGGTGCGGCAATTCGACCGGCTTGAGCAGGTACTCGAAGGCCCCTTCTTTGATCGCTTGGATGGCCAACTCGGTCGTCCCGTGCCCCGTGATCAGGATCACGGGGATCCGTGCGTCGAGATCGCGCAATCGCCGGAACGTCTCGAGGCCCGTCGCATCGGGCAAGTGAACATCGAGGACGACGACGTCCGGGCGGGCGCGACGGAACTCGGAGATGGCCGCGTCCGCCGTGCCGGCGCTGCGGAGAATCCAGTCGTCCTTTTGCAGGGCCCGCCGGAACCCGTGCTGGATCCCCGGTTCGTCGTCCACGAGGAGCAGTTCAGGCATTTGCGGATCGCCGCGGCGCTGTTGAATGACAACCCGGAGTTGACGGCCGCAGGGCTAGACGGACTGGCCCTCGGACAAGTAATCGAGCTCTGGACCGGGAACGCGAAACGCAAACCTCTTACCGGCTCGAAAAGGAAAGGTGGCCGGAAAGCGATCAACCCGAAGCTGGATCGACGAGTATGGAATGCTTGGCAGACGGGTTTTCATTCCGACTACGCAGGCTTGGCTAGCGAACTCGGCCTCAAAAAAGAGGAGGTGGAATCCGCGATGGATCGCGAGCGAAAATGGCAGAGCAAGGAAGCGTCGGAAAACACGGTCAAGCCCGGATGAATTGTTCCGGCAAGAAATCACCCCACGTCCGGCCCTGAAGTCTCAGGGCCTTTTTCGTTTGCCCACCGGAAGATCCCGGAACAAAGCGGAACAACCCCCGGCCTTTCCGGTCAGCGGCAGATGATGCCCCTAAGCGAGACTGGGAGGAAGAAACGCCTGGCTGAAAAGTTTTTTGGAATGACCCAACATTCGGGCAACATTGGCTTGTAACGTCCATGGATCAGTCAGTCCGAACAGGTTCTCGCCCGGCCCGTACCGTGAGAATCTGCCTTGTCCCGATGCGATGCGGGCAAACTTCGCCCGATGCTGCGGGTGTGTGACCACAGCAGGTTCCCGCCCGGCCGGTAGGGTGCGAGTGAGGGCGAAAATGTCGCGAATAGACTCGTTGGCAGCATGGATCCGCGAAGTGCAGATCTGGCAAAATGCCCCCCGGCCTAACAAGACCCGACCTAAACCCCGTTGAGGAATCTCGAATGATCCAGACTCAGCAAAAGTCCGTGGAAGAAGCGGTTGCGCTCGCGGGCCCGGCCGCCGCACGGCTAACCGGATTGTCGGCGAAGACGCTCGAACGCCGCGCCCTCGAAGGTGAGCCCGTCGGCCGCATGAAAGTCGGCCGTCGGGTGCTGTTCCACCGGGCGACGCTTGAAGCATGGTTGGCGAGCAAAGCGAAAGTGCAAACCGTCTTGACCACCCGTTAACGACCGACGCCGAGACACTCCGGAGACTTCCCATGGTCGATACGTCACTGATCGAACGCATCATTTCTGAAGGTGCCATCGGCTGCGCCGAAGCGTCCCGCCTGTTCGGGACGTTCCGCTCCGGTCGCCCGTGCCACCCGGCGACGATCAGCCGCTGGTGCATCTCGGGAGTCCGGGTGCGAGACGGCAGGCGGGTGAAGCTGGAACACTTCCGCGGCGCCGGGAAGTTGATGACCTCGAAGAACGCGATCTTCCGATTCTTGGCCGCGCAGCAAGACCCGACGGAATCCGCCGAGCCCTCGACGATCCCGCTCCCCACTCCGAATGATCGCCGCCGAGCCATCGAAGCGGCAACACGCGAAATGGAAACGGCCGGGGCTTAACCGATTCACCCAACGCCAACGCCCCGTGTCACCGGGGCGGTTGGCTTCGACACGAACGGATACACTTACATGATAACGCCGAAGAAGCTGTTTTACAGCACCCCCGACGAAAAACCGAAGGTGCTTGCGCCAATCTTCGCCGCCGTCCCCGCTTCGATCCGTGGTCTGGATCGATGGGTTCTCTGGCGGTTGGTATGGAGCGAAGAGAAGCGCAAGTGGGATAAGCCGCCCTATCAAGCCACCGGCTTCAAAGCGAAGAGCAACGACGCCTCGACGTGGACGACGTTTGACGAGGCGGTCGCCGCTTATGCAACTGGCCAATTCGACGGCATCGGCATCGAGCTCGGCGCCGGCTATTGCGGGGTCGACCTCGACAACTGCCGAGACCCGCGAACCGGGAAATTCTCTCTGTGGGTCAGAGAGATCCTCGACGACTGCGACATCTACGCCGAGGTGTCCCCCAGCGGAACCGGCGCGAAGATATTCGGCCTCGGCGAATGGACTGGTGGATGGCACAAGGCGAAGACGGAAGACGGCGGGGAAATCGAAGTCTACGACTCCGGCCGTTACTTCACCGTCACCGGGCACAACTTGAACGAGCACTACCTCGGCGACGCTACCGACCTACTGGCGTGGATCGATCTGAAATACCGTCCGAAGAAAGAAACCCCGGCACCAGCGAAGCCGCCGAAGTCGGAATCGACTCGGATGCCCATCGACGTTGAAGGAGTACTTCGCAAGGCGGCTTCCGCCAATGGCGAACCCTTCTCCCGCCTTTGGACGGGTCACACTTCAGGCCACGAGGGGGATGCATCGTCAGCAGAACTCGCTTTGTGCAACTACCTCGCCTTCTGGTTCGGCCCCGAAGTCCAGCGCATTGACGGGATGTTCCGGCGCTCCGGGCTGTACGCGAATGACGGTCGAGCGAAGAAGTGGGATGCGATCCACTCCGCAAACGGCCGCACCTACGGGCAGATGACAATTGGCAAAGCGCTTGCCGGCCGAACCGAGTTTTACACCGCGTCGGGCCATCGGGCGACGTTCGGCGAGAACGGCTCGACTCAGTGGCAGACACCCGGGACATCCGACACGCCTAAAGAAGACGCACAGCATCGCTTTGAGTTCATTGATGATGTCAACTTTGCTGATGGCGATTATCGCCCGAAATGGCTCATCAAGGGCGTACTTGTCCAGGGCGAACCCGGAATCATAGCTGGTCCGGAGAAGTCGATGAAGACAAGCACGGCCGTCGATCTCGCGATCTCATTGGCGTATGGGTCTCCGTTCCTGAACTATTTCGAAGTCCCTCGGCAGGTAAAGGTCGCAATTGTGTCGGGCGAAAGCGGACCGTCAACTTTGCAAGCGACCGGCAAACGGATCATTGAATCGAAAGGCCTCCTACGTGAACCGAATCGGATCCACTGGTGCTTCGAAGTGCCAGTTCTTTCTGACCTCGCCAGCATGTCTGCGTTCGTTGAAAAGCTGATTGCGCTGGGCGTCGAAGTGGCAATCCTAGACCCGATGTATTTGATGCTCGGAGACGTAGACGCCAGGAGTATGTTCGAGGTCGGTCGCGTGTTGCGAATCGTGGGTACCATGTTTCTTTCCAAGGGCATCACTCCGATATTCCTTCACCACTCAAATCGGTCCCTCGAAGTGGGCGCCGTGATGGAGTTCAGCCACTTGGCGTATGCCGGATTCAGTCAATACTTCCGGCAGTTTACCCTTCTGAACCGCCGTCGAGCCTACCAACAAGACGGAGTGCATGAACTTTGGGCGCGAATCGGGGGGAGCGCCGGCCATGGTGGTCTTTACGCCATCGATATCAACGAAGGCATTCTCAACAACCACGATTTCACGGGACGGCACTGGAATGTTGAGGTGTTTGACAAGTCAGATGTCAAAAATGGCGTGAATCGCGAGGAAAAGAAGCAAGACGGAGTTCGTGAAAAGATACGTAAGGATGAGAATGCGGTTCTGGAGATCATCGATGCCGAAGTCGCAAAAAAAGAAGGCGGAATAACCATTGGCCTACTCCGCAAGACTCTCGGAATGGAAGAATCAAAAATCAAGAAAATACTCACTGGATTAGGGGAAGAGGGTAAAGTCGAACCGCATTCCTGGTACAAGAAAGATGCAGGGCGAAAGGTCGATGGTTACAGGCGAAAATCCGAGGAACATCAACCCTCTTTCACCGATGGGTCAGGGGGGTGTGGAAGGCGAATCTTCCACACCTACAGACCCCCCATCAGGTCTCAGCGATGGGGCGTGTGGGGGGGGTGTGGAAGGATTGTCCCCCTGTAAGGGGGACATCCACACCTCTTCCACACCCCCTGAGCCCCGAAAATCAAAGACACGGAGGACCGCGAAAAAGAAGGCTCCGAAGAAGAAATCCAAACCCAAGAAAATTACCGTCTGATCCTGTGGCCGAGTTCTCAGGTACTGCTCCGGTAGGTTGCAAAATGTTCGTTTCACGATATTTCACGAAACGCTTCGTTTCACGAAACTGCACACGATTCCTTGCGTTTCCATCTTGCGATTCGCAGTGATTGTTGATTGACGCAAAGTAGCGAAAAGTGTATAATACGATCAAATTCATGGCGTTTGGAGAAGCTATCGGTTGGGCAACTCTTGCTTTCGCAAAGCGTAGGTCGCGAGTTCAAGTCTCGCAGGTGGCTTTGCCTTAACCCTTTGTAGCCTATGCATTATCGCTTTCCCCAGCGATGAGGGGTGCGGAGGAGTTAGAAGCTATCCGAAAAGTGACCTGTTCGTAAAGGTTTGTTTCTGAGCACGTTATCCGCTTTCCCCGATTGCGGAGCGGAGTCATGGATTCGACCCGG
>JAYSYN010000248.1:0-3689 GCA_043727575.1 Fimbriiglobus sp. | reverse complement strand
GTCGCCGCGCTGAGACTCGGTAACCCGGACTCCTGAAGAATCTCGGAGACGGCTATATTCCGAAAGGAACGACCCGTATTTCAACACCCTGCTAGGGTCGGACCGGCCACGTTGGCGGGGCCGAGGAGTTCTCTAAGTACGCGGAAAATAGTCCCTTTGCCGCCACGGCGGGGGCCGATGAGGAGCAGAATCTTTTTGCAGGCGGGTGTCTGGTGTCAGGAGGTAGCCGAACCACTCTTGAAGGCACGCGATCGCTTCGGGATCGTCCGGCCAGAGTTGGCTCAGGAACTTCATCCACTCGAGGGGGCGCGGGGCCTTGGGATCGTAATCGTACGGGACGGCGTTGCAGTTGAAGAAGTTGGGCGTCGAGGGCAAAAGCCGCCCCGTCGCCAATTCGAAGAGCCCGTTCTGAACGGACAGCAGAGAGAGCGGATTCGGCCGGTAGGAATCGACTGCGCCGGCGCCGATCCAGCAGGGCTGTTCGAGATCGTCGGGCAGGATGGTCAAGCTTTCGAGCGCGGCCCGCACTTCGGCGACGAAGTTCTTCTTGACGACGGCTTTCGCCGGCGGCCGCTTCTTGGGCTCGTCCTTGGATTCCTCCCCGCGTTCGGCCGCGGCCTCTTCGCCTTCGCGATACTTCTCGAGAGCGCGGAGGTAGAGGCTCAGGTAGAGCGCTTCGAGGAAGTTCCCCAGTTCGGCCACCATCTCTGCCATGGACGCCTTGCGGTACCGCGAGCCATCGAATCGGAAGAACTCTTGCCGCCACGTCCGGACGAAGGGCATGGCGCCGCGCGGCAGTGGGGCAAACCATCCGCCCGCGGACATATGGCCGAGGAACAGGCGTGCGACGTAGAAGGGATCGGCGAAGTTGGTGGGCGCTTCGCAATCGCCATCGGCCTCGTCGTCAGGGCCTTCGTCGTCTGGGGGTTCGGGAGGTGAGTTGCACGGCTCGGCATCGGTCGCCGCCGTCGCCCCGAAGCTGCCGCCCCATTGCCGGGCGCGGGCGGTCGGATCATAAGCCGAACCGCTGTTGAGCAAGTATCCCCGCGGCTTGCCGTAGGGCTTCGTGTCGGATTCCCGGATCTTGTGGAGAAGTTCCCGCTCCGACCACGGCGGCTCGGAGCGCGGATTGAATTCCTGTTGGATTGCGGCGAGCGAATCCCCTTCGGAAAGGTTGAAGCCGAGGCGGACGGCGCGGGCGGCGGAGAAGGCGCAGTCGTGTCCCATCTGCCCGCTCACGGAAGGTTCGCACTTGCGGAGGTATCTGCAGGCCCTCTCAAATGTGTCGGGCCGTGTGCCCGCGCGGAAGCCGCTTGTTCGCGGCGGAGGCTGGTTCTGTTTCTCAGGAGGCGAAACGACTTCGGCGGGGATCAGCGCCGGATCGTCGCCGGCCAGACCGAGGATGTGGGCGACGGCGTCGCGGCCCTCGAGCCATTCGGACCCGCTCCACACGCGGGACCAAAACTCGCGATTGGGGTGCTTACCGGGTGCGCGAAGCCAATTCCCGAAGGGGCAGGTCGGGCCGATCTCGGCCTGCTTTGGGAACGACTCCGGTCGCTTGCCGAGCGTGTTTCCCTTTGTCATCCACAGCGCGAAGCGGTGGAGGATCGGGCCGGCGACGGACTCTCGGAATAGGATACGCAGGTGATATCCGCCCTTGCCGTCGGACTCGGTCAGCAGCGGGCGGAAGCCGAGGGCGACGAGTTCGGCGTACTTTGCGACGGCGAAGCGCTCGTTTGCTTCGGGGCTGTCGCTTTCGGTCCGGGAGTTGTACGGCACGATCCCGGTAGTCGAGTTCGGGCCAAAGAAACTGGCCGCCGTCCGGGAAGCGTTCATCCAAAAGAGGTGGAGCCGGCCTTACATCAACTCGCAAATTGGGAAGCTCATCCGGGCTTTCAAGTGGGCAGTTGCTGAAGAACTGGCTCCCGCAATTGTCTACCAAGCCTTGAAAGCGCTCGCTCCGCTTCGTCGTGGCCACTGCAACGCACCGGATCCGGAACCCCGTGCACCAGCTAACCCCGAACGCGTTGCCGCAACGCTGCCTTTCTTGCCGCCGCATGTCCGGGCCGTTGTCGAACTACTCCGACACACGGGAATGCGTCCGTCCGAAGTCTGCAAAATGACCCTCGAACAGATCGACCGCTCGGGTACAGTTTGGCTTTACCGACCGACCAAGCACAAGAACACCACCGTGGCCAGCACCGCATGGTGGCCCTCGGCGCGGCCGCGCAGGCCGTGATCGAAGCGCGTTTGGCCGGTCGTACTTTTGGAGACGCTGACCCACTCTTTAGCCCGCGACGCCAACGTGAAGAACTCTTCGCTGCGATGCGAGCCAAGCGGAAAACGAAGGTGCAACCGTCCCAGGTATCGCGCAAGAAGGCGAAGGGGAAGCGATTGCCGGGTGAACGATTCAACGCAAACGCCATCGGTCACGCTGTCGGGAAGGCGTGCAAGAAAGCCGGACTTCCTTTATGGAGCCCTTACCAGCTTCGCCACTTGAAGGGCGCGGAACTCCGGGAAAAGTTCTCTCTCGAACACGTTCGGGCCGCGCTGGAGCACTCCCACGCCAGCTTGAGCGCCCACTACGCCAAAGGTGCCGACGGGAAGTTGGCAGTCGAAGTTGCCACAACGGCCGGAAACAGCGTAGGAATGAACTCCGGCATCGGCCGGGGTATTGTCGTTTTTGTGCCCGTGGTACGATACAGCCACTGATCAATCACGGCGGAAACGAAAACGGGCAGAAGCTCGAGGCGCCCGTCCCGTACCCCTCACTTCACCGGGGGAAAGGGTGCTTTTGCCCGCGGATTGGACTTCGGCGACGGTTGAAGACACCGCCCTGACCCGACATCGAGGACGTGCTGAAGATGCTGGAACAAGAATCGGTAAGATAGGTAAAGAGAAACGCCCCGGACGAATCCGAGGCGTCGGCCCGGAGATGCTATCTCCAGGGGGGGGGCACACAGTAGAGTAACCACTACCTCGGTGCTGTCAACTGCCGACACGTTGATCAGGAGTTTCGCCATGTCGCTCGAAGGTTCGATCTTGGACGGTGCGATTGTCCTCGATGACCGCGCCGATCTTCCCGATGGCACTCGCGTGCGGATCGAACCCGTCCCCGCGCCGTCGCCAGTATCCGTCGGCACACCGGGCCGCAAGCCGATTGCGTCTTTGCAAGCTCTCAAGGAGACGCTCGAACGCGAACGCGAAAATCCGCCCCCGCCCGGGCCGACTTTGGCAGAGCGACTGAAAGACTTCATCGGGGCGGTGGACGATCTGCCGGAAGATGCCTCCGTGAATGTCGACCACTACCTCTACGGGCATCCCAAAAAATGAACCGGGTATTCGCCGACACGGGATATTACGTCGCCATCACGAATTCCCGCGATCAATTTCACGCGGTGGCGATCGAGTTTCTCGGCACGTACAGCGGCGAGATCATTACGACCGAGTTCGTCCTCGTAGAAGTGGCCAATTTTCTCAGCCGTTCGCACGCCCAGAGACAGGCATTCTTGAAGCTCGATGCCGAATTGCGGATCTCAGAAGAAGTCATAATCCTCCCCGTCACTACTGACCTCTACGCCCGAGGGCGCGACCTCTTCGCCGCCCGGCCCGACAAGGAATGGTCGCTCACCGATTGCATCTCCTTCGAGGTGATGACCGAACTCGAATTGACCGACGCCCTCACCGCC
>JAYSYN010000247.1:0-3703 GCA_043727575.1 Fimbriiglobus sp. | reverse complement strand
GCGTTTGAAATCGTAGCTCGCCCAGTCGTTCCACTCCTCGCGCGTCCAGTTCGCCGCGCCTTGGGGCAGTTCGTCGCTCGACTCGTCGAGCCGGGTGCCGAGGCGGTACAAGAAGACCGGGTTCTTTTCGGTGAGGGTGTCGATGAACTTAATTTCGTCATCGGTCAGGAAGTCGAGAATCTTGGCCAGGCGCGTCTTCGGCTTCACCCCCGGCACGCGAGAAAGTTCGTCCGAGACATTCGCGATACTCGGCGACACGTCGATGACGATCAGCACGCGCGAGCGCTTCTCGGTCTCTTCCCAAGTCTGCATCGCCGGAAGGAGAAAGCACGCCAGCAGTACGGCGTAAACGCACATCCGCAGCGGGGCCAAACCGATCGCCCAGAGGCCGATGGTCCGGGAGTCTTTGATGTAGTACAGGACCGTCAGCACGCAGCCGCAGATCAACGTGTTCGCCGAGAGGGCCCACCAGAGCACTTCGCCGTCGACTTCGCGGGCCACGCCGCAGCAGATCGCGGGGATTAGGAACAGCGCCGCCTGGGTCGCGGCCATGACGATCTTGGCGACCGTGATCCCGCGGCCGTCGCGGTTGCGGAACAGGGTGCGCGCGGCGAGCCCCGAACCGAGGAGCACCAGCAGAAATACGGTGCCGAGCCAGTAGAACTGTCCCGGAACGGAACCGTACTCCGGCGCGGCGAACGGGAACGCTTCCCCCAACCGCCGGAGGATGAACACGCTTTCTTGGGTCACGCCGTTCTGGGTCATCGGTATCTCGTTCATCGACGGTGATTCGACTTTTCCGGACGTAGCGGAAGTCGCCAGACTTCCGGTTCTGCTACTAGGATCCCTTACTCTTCGTAGACGTCTTGGGGAACGGTCGGTTTCCGCATCGCCGCCGCGGGGGACTGGTTGCCGAGGGCGTCCGCGTTGGCGTGATAGCTCAGCCGGACCGACATCGCCTGTTCCATCATCAACACCAAAATGAACGCGAGGAAGATCCAACCGAGTTCGGTGAGGTCGGTCTTCTTGTTCTTCAGTTTGTCGATCCAGTCGGTGTCGTCCGGGGCGTGGATTTCGACCCCGGGCGACTGCTGGGCGATGTCGTCGCTCGAGGCGCGCTGCAGGTCGCCTTCGTGGATCGCGTCGATGTTCACCGGCACGGCGCGGTATTCTTTGATTTCGATCTTCTCGGTCGGGTTGCTCGGGTTGGCCCGCAGTTGGGTCAGCTCGAACAGGTGGACACCGGGCTTCTTGGTGTCGCGGATTTTGGCGACGAACAGATCGCGAGTCTCAGTCTTGACGACCTCTTTGTCCCCTTCTTTCACGGTGATGTTTTCTTCGAACTTCTCGGTCTCAAGGACTTCTTCTTTGTCGCCGACCTTCAACGGGGCCGGGTCCGTTTCGGTTCCGGGCGTCCGACCGCTCCCCGGCTTCCCGTCGTGGGTGATGAAGGCGTACCGCGCTTTGCCCGCGTAGTTGTTTGAATCGACTTTCAGTTGGACAACGTCCCCGCACGAGCGGTTTTCGTCAGAGCCGCCGCCCGAGAGGTACTTGGTCATTTCCAAAATGAACGGCGAGAAGGACGGATTGCCCGGCCCCGACGGCCAATCGTTCCACGCCTCGCCCGCCGTGGTGAACATCACGCTGACGCGCCCTCGGCCGAAGGTCTTGGCCATGTACAGCGGGTCGCCGAATTTCATCGTGTCGCGCAGCCGGCTCAGTTCGGCTTTCAAGTCGGCGTTCTTCGGGTTCGCCCAAAACTCGCGGAGCAGCGCCTCCTCGGCATCCCCTTCTGCGGTTTGATCGCTGAGGATCCGGTCGAACAGCGCGGCCGCGTCGGAAAGGTCCCCGGCGAAGCTGATCACGGGGCGGATTTTGGCGACGAGGTCGGTCAACACTTTCTTGAACTTCGCGAAGTCGGCGTCGCCGGCGAGTTCTTCGATCTTCTTGCCCGCGGCGAGGGACTGGCTCTCGAAGTTGCTGCGCGGGTCTTCGTTCGGCATGCAGTACAGTTCCGAGATCGATTTGTCGTCGCGCCATTTGCCGAAGCGTTTGACCGGCCAATAGCGGGCGACCGTGACGAGCCGGTAGAACTTCGTGAGTTGATCCGCTTCTTTCGCGTCGTACAACCCTGCCTTGTTGATGTAAATGCCTACGAGGGCCGGGTGGAACCGCATCGCGGGATCGCGGAGCAGGATCTTCATGTGGAAGTAGCTGAACCGCTTTTCTTCCAGCTTGTCGGGCGGCAATTCGGCGCTCGGGGCGTCGGGCAATGGCACCGGGAAGAGGCCGGTGCCGTCGCGGTAAAGTTCCTTGTTATACTCGGCCGGTTTGACGTTGGGTCCGAGGAAGAAGCCGACGCCGCCGCCGCTCTGGGCGTATTTTTCCAAGGCTTCGCGGGCCGGTTTCGTGAGGCTCGGCACGTTCAACAGCAGGATGAACGAGTATTGGTTCAGCTCGCCCTTTTCCAAATCGCCGACGGTGCCGGGCGTCCACTGGTAGCCCGAGCCGTTGGCTTGGAAGTGCCCCTTCAAATAGATGCTATCGCCGGCGCGGGTGTCGCGGAGGCTCGGTTGGCCGTCGATCACGAGCACCGGGAGTTTCTTGCGGACTTCGACGACGGTGTGCCGGGAGTTGTCGACGGCGAGACCGCCCGGCTCTTCGGCTTTCATGACGGCGCTGACGAGTTGGAACCGTTTGAATGGGTTCTCGGCGTTGAGGTCTTTGTCGCTGTTGAAGGTCAGGTCGAATTTCTTCGTGATGATCTGCCCGGGTGGCAGGCTCGCGATGTTTTCCGACTTGCCGAGGTTTTCGTCCCCGTTGACGCGGATCGAGAAGAGGACATCTTTGAGTTCGCTCGTGCCGAAGTTCTGCACGCGCAGGGTGAACTCGACCGGTTCGTACTGGGCGACGACGGTCTTGGACGGGGCGAAGTCGATGATGGCAATGTTGTCGTTGAACAGCGGGACGCGCTTCTCCGCTTTGCGGAACGGCGCGGAGGTATCGATGATGTGGACCTTGATCCCGGCTTTGTTCATCTCTTCGACGACGCCCTTGACGGCGGGGCCGTGCTCGGCCCAGTCATTCGATCGGCAGTCGGTCATCACGTGCAAAACGCGGGCGGTGTCGGAGCCGCCCGTTTTCAGGATTTGCTCTTTGGCGTTGCGCAGGGCCGCGGCGAGGTCGGTCCGCACCGTCGTCGGGGCGTAGTTCGTCAAATACACTTTCATTTCGTCGGCGCTGCCGCCGTTCAAGCGGGCGAAGTTGCGGGTATTCGCGGGGTCGGACATCCACATCACTTCGAGGCTCTGCGGCGTGGTCGCTTGCGACGCCGTCGGGGCGATTTGATCCGTCAAAACCTTCTTGGCTTGCTCGAGCGCATCGGTTTGTTGGCCGTCTTCGCCTTTATAGGAGTCGGCCATACTCGGGCTGTCGTCGATCAGCACGAGGTGGTGCGTGCTGCGGGCCTCTTGGCCGGAGAGGTCGAAGCCGAGGAAGCGGGCGAGCAGGAAGCCGATGAGGATCATGAGCAGGATGCGCAGGAGCAGCAGGATGATCTGCTCGATGATCATCTTGCGCTTCATGCGCTTCTGGGCTTTGAGGATGAACTCCATCGCCGCGAACCGGACGCGCTTGAAGCGCATGCGGTTGATGAGGTGGATGATGATCGGCGCGGACACCAGCAGCAGCCCGGCCAGCAGCG
>JAYSYN010000246.1:0-11231 GCA_043727575.1 Fimbriiglobus sp. | reverse complement strand
GCCGACAAGGCCAAGCAATCCCCGGCCGCGAAGATGGTCGAAGTGAAGAAGGGTTACGCCAACTACTACTTCAATGTGCTCGCCCAAGACGAACTCCTGGCGGAGATCAAAAAGAACTACGGCGACTTCTCCAAGCTCACGGGTAACTGGGCGCTCGACGGCAACGTCCAACTCGCCGACCGCGGCGGCAACGTCAAGCTGACATGGATCGACGACAAGACCGGCACCATGGAAGTCAAGATGTCCCGCGAAGGGATCGAAGACGCCGTGAAACCGCTGGAACCGGGCATCGGCGTCGGCGAACTGAGCCTGCCTCAAGGCAGCGGCGGGTTGCTGGTGTCACTGTGGCAGTTCCGGTTGTTGATGACGCAATTGCGCGAGGGGATGAACCCGAATACGAGCTTCAGCCCCGGATTCGTCCACGGTGGTTCCGAGCCGTTTTACCCGCCCCCGGCGGATGGGAAGCTGCCCGCGAATATCACCGATCTGCGCGTCGATTGCGACGTGCTCAAAACGAAGAAAGGGCAGTTCGAAGCGAAGTGGTACTTCGACCAAAAGAATCATGCGCTGCTCGGGTGCGAGGCGATCTTCGTCAAAGAAGAAGACCCCTGCGAACTCTTCTTTTACGATTGGAAAGATGTCGGCGGTGTGAAACTGCCGCACAAGATCGTCTGCAAATTCGGCGATAAGACGTTCGCCACCATCACCGCCCGGACGTACGGGCTCGTGAAGAAGTAACATTGTTTCCGTGATCTTCAAACCGGCGAGACGCCGGTTCCAGCTTGTAAACACCATTGGATTGACCCATGTTCCGCCGGATCGTCCCCGCCGTGTTTGCTTTCGGTCTGGTCGCTGCCATGCCGATTTCGGCCGCCGAGCCGGTGACGAAAGTGTCCGAGCAAGTCAACGAGAAGATGGTCAAGATCTTCGGCTCCGGCGGCTTCAAAGGGGTCGTCAACTATACGACCGGCATCCTCATCTCGCCGGATGGATTCATCCTCACCGTGGCGAGCCAAACGCTCGATACGTCGGAACTCATAATCCACATGTACGACGGCCGGAAGATGAAGGCGGTCGTCGTCGTGACGGAACCGGTGCTCGACATCGCCTTGCTCAAAATCAAAGTGGACGGCAAGAAGATCGATGAGCCGAGCGGCCTCGATCTGCCCTACTTCAACTATGCCGAAAGCCTAAAACGCCCCACCGCTGAGGCGGGCGATTGGGTTCTGGGGTTCAGCAATCAATTCGAAATCGCCACCCGGAACGAGCCGATGAGCGTCCAACAAGGGACGATCTCGTCGTACGCCAAGCTCCACGGCCGGCGGGGGATCTTCGATTTCCCGTACACCGGCGATGTCTACGTCGTCGACGCCATCACGAACAATCCGGGCGCCGGCGGCGGGGCGCTCACCGACCGCAAAGGGCAGTTGCTGGGAATCATCGGTCGGGAAATCAAGAACACGCTTTCGGAAACGTGGATCAATTACGCGATTCCGTTGAACGCGAAAGTCGAAACCAAAGACGGCGACAAACCGAAGACCGTGAGCTTCCCCGAATTCGTTTCGCTCGGGATGCAATTCAAATACAAGCCGGTCGATCGACCCGTGGTCGTGCTGACCGCCGGCGGATTCCACGGCATGCGATTCGTCCCGAATATTTTGGAGCGGACGCCGCCGTATGTCGACGAACTCTATCCGAATTCCCCGGCGTCCAAGCTCGTGCAAGTCAACGACCTCGTCAGTTTCATCGACGGCGAACCGATTTACAGCATCAAGTCGTTCAACGACTACATGCGAAAGACGCGCCCCGGTATGACCATCCGCCTCGAAGTCCGCCGCGGGGACAACCTGCAAACCATCGAGTTGAAACTCGAAGAGTGGCCCAAGGGGTTGCTTCCGACAGTTCCTTTGCCGAAGAATCCCGACCCTCCCAAGTGATCGCAATGCGGATTGCACAGAATTCAGAACACAACGAGATTCGCCATGCTCCGCTATAGTTTGGTGGCCCTGTTCGGATTCGCGTCGGCGGGCGTCGCCCAAGATGTGAACGAAGCGAACGAGAAGGCGATGAAGGCGGCGATCGCCAAGGCGGCGCCGTGGATCGTCAAGATCGAGACGGCCGGCGGCACTGGGGCCGTAGGGGGTGCCGGCGGCGCGCCGGGTGGTCCGGCCCCCGTTCGCAAAGGCGTCGGCCCGACCTCCGGCGTCGTCGTCGGAGCCGACGGATTCGTCATTTCCAGCGCCTTCAATTTCGCCAATAAGCCGACCGATATTTTCATCACCGTCCCCGGCCATCCGCGGCAGGTCGCCAAGATCGTCGCCAACGATACTTCGCGCATGCTGACTCTGCTGAAGGTCGATCTCAAAGGCTTGGCCGTGCCCGTTGCGTTCCCCAAAACCGACATCAAAGTCGGCATGTGGACCCTCGCCCTCGGCCGCGCTCTCGACAACGAAGATGGTAAAACGCCATCGGTCAGCCGCGGGATCGTGAGCGCCACCGACCGCATTTGGGGCAAGCTGACCCAAACCGATTGCAAAGTCTCGCCGATCAATTACGGCGGCCCGCTCGTCTCCGTCGACGGCCGGGTGATGGGCGTCTTGGTTCCGGCGTCCCCAAATGGTGAAGGGGAAGCGGCCGGGGTCGAATGGTATGACGGAGGCATCGGCTTCGCCGTGCCGCTCGACGACATCAACGCGATCTTGCCGCGCTTGAAAGAGGGGAAAGAACTCCGCCGCGGGATGCTCGGTTTCAATCCGAAAACTCCCGACGAACTGTACAACGTCCCGGTCATCGTCGGCAACGTCGCCCCGCAGTCGGTCGCCGAAAAAATCGGTATGAAACCGAACGATAAGATCACAACCATCGACGGCAAGCCGGTCGAGAATTTCAAAGACCTGATGATGTTGCTCGGGCCGAAGTACGACGGGGACAAAATCACCCTGACCGTCGATCGGGACGGCAAGACCGAAACCTTCAAAGACGTGACTCTCGGCGGCGTTTCGGCGACCATTTCCCAACCGTTTCTCGGCATCTTACCGATGCGGGACGACCCCGAGCCGGGCGTCGAAGTGCGGTACGTTTATCCGAAGTCCCCGGCCGACACCGCGGGGATCAAGGACGGGGATCGCATCATGAAGTTCGGCCCGTCGGCGGGACCGATGCTGACGCCGATCACGACGGGGCGGACGCAGTTATCGCAGATCGTGCGGGCCGCGCCGCTGAGCCTCGATTTCAAAGTCGAGTTGAAGCGAAAAGACGGGGCGAAGGTCGAAGTCGTGACGTTGAAGCTGGCGGCGCTCGGAGAAGAACTCCCGGAGAAATCGCAGCCGACGGCCAGCTTGGAACGGGCCCTCGGCAAAGAGAAAAAAGAGAACGACAAAGAATTGGAACTCGGGTTCAAATACGATTTGGCCAACAAAACGACCGGCCGGAAATATTGGATGTATCTCCCGGACAACTACGACAAAAACAAATCGTACGGCGTCATCGTCTGGTTGCACGACGCGGGCAAAGGGGGCAAAGAAAAGGAAGGAAAAGACGTCTTCAAGATTTGGGAAACGTATTGCGACTCCGCGAACTTCATCTTGATCGGACCGCAGGCGAAAAACGGCGTCGATTGGATTGCCAACGAGACCGAAGAACTCACGCAAACGATCCAGCAAGCCGTCGCCGGGTTCACCATCGACCGCTCCCGCGTCGTCGTCCACGGTATGGGCAACGGCGGTTCGATGGCGATGTACTTGGCCTTCAACTCCCGCGATTTGATCCGCGCCGCGGTCGTCAGCGGGGCGGTTCTCAACGGCAATGCGAAGGACAACCTGCCGAATCAACCGCTGTCGTTTTACGTCGTCGCCGGCGACAAAGATCCATTGATCAAAGAGATCAAAGATACCAACGAGAAGTTGAAGGCGAAGAAGTTCCCGGTGATATTCCGGGAGCTAAAAGACTTCGGCAAAGAGTATTTGGATCAAAAGACGCTCACCGAGATTTGCAACTGGCTCGATGCTCTGGATCGGATTTGATCGCGGGCGCGGGACCGACCAAGAGCCCGGCGGTGATCCGCCGGGCTCCTTCGTCTGTGTGCGCGATTTCTATATTGACCTCACAGACCCGCCCAGAACCGGAGCCGAGCCGATGGCCGAGAAGATCACCCCGCGCGCCGAGAACTACCCGAAGTGGTACCTGAACGTCGTCCAAGAAGCGGGGCTCGCCGACAACTCCGATGTGCGCGGGTGCATGGTCATCAAGCCCAACGGCTACGCCATCTGGGAGAACATGCAGCGCGGCCTCGACCGGATGTTCAAAGACACCGGTCACGTCAACGCCTACTTCCCGTTGTTTATTCCGATGAGCTATTTGGCCAAAGAAGAAGAGATGGCCGAGGGGTTCGCCAAAGAATGCGCGGTCGTCACGCACTACCGGTTGAAGGCGGAGAAGGGCCAGCCGTTGAAGGTCGATCCGACGGCGGAACTCGAAGAACCGCTGATCGTCCGGCCGACGTCCGAGACGATCATTTGGCGTACCTACAAGAGTTGGATTCAAAGCTGGCGCGACCTGCCGCTGCTCATCAATCAGTGGGCCAACGTGGTCCGCTGGGAGATGCGCACGCGGCTTTTTTTGCGCACGGCGGAGTTCCTCTGGCAGGAGGGGCACACGGCCCACGCGACCGCGGCCGAAGCGGAAGCCGAGACGCTGCAGATGGTGAAGGTCTACGCGAAGTTCGCCGAGGAGTTCATGGCGGTGCCGGTGCTCGTGGGGCCCAAAACCGAAGGGCAGAAGTTCCCCGGCGCGATTTATACCCTCTGCATCGAAGCGATGATGCAAGACGGGAAAGCTTTGCAAGCGGGCACGTCCCATTTCCTCGGGCAGAACTTCGCGAAGGCGTTCGACGTGAAGTTCACGACGGCGGACAACAAAAAAGAGTTCGCTTGGGCGACGAGCTGGGGAGCCAGCACACGCCTCATCGGCGGGTTGATTATGACCCACTCCGACGATCAAGGTCTCGTGGTGCCGCCGCGATTGGCCGCGACCCACGTCGTCATTTGCCCGCTGGGCAAGACCGAAGAGGAACGGGCGCCGGCGCTCGCGGCCGCGAAGAAACTCGCCGACGAATTGAAGGCGATCCCGCGCGAGGAATTCTTCGGCTACGAGCCGATCCGGGTGACCGTCGACAACGATTTGAAGAGTTCCCCCGGTTACCGCTTCGGCTTGCACGAGGTCCGCGGCGTGCCGATCCGCGTCGAAATCGGGCCCAAAGACTTGGCGAAAGAGACACCCACCTGCATGATCGCCCGCCGCGACTTCCAATACCGCGTCGAGATCGAACCCGATCTCAACCACCAAAAGAAAGCGGAAACCCCGCTCATCCAAGCCGCCTCGGAAATCGCCGCGTCGTTGAAAGACATCCAACGCGTCCTGTTCGACCGGGCGAAAAAGTACCTCGACGCTCGCACCGTCACGGCGAACACGCTTGAAGAATTCGCCGGCTACTTCCCCGTGAAGGCGGGTGAAAAAGACGATGAGGAACTCGACCTGAACACGCTGAAGTTCGTCTACGCGCATTGGGACGGAACCCGCGAGACGGAAGACCTCGTGCAGAAGCAGTACAAAGCGACGATCCGCTGCCTGCCGTTCGACGGGCCGACGGAACCGGGGACCTGCCCCTTTACGGGCAAGCCCTCGGCAAGGATGGTCGTGTTCGCGCGGGCCTATTGAATTGCCTAACGCCGGATCCCGTCTATACTGGCACTCTCTCAAAAGGCCTTTTTGTCACCCCGGCCGCGCCGATGACCCGCGGCCCAACCCCGTCGAGGTGTACCCCATGCGTGTCCTGCTGTCCGCTCTGCTCCTTCTGGCGTTCGTCGGCTTCGCCTCGGCGGACGACAAGAAGGAAGAGCCAAAAGTTCTGACGCTCAAAGAGAAATTAGCCGAAGTGAACAAGGACCTCGCCAAGGCGAGTCAAGAGGCGAACAAGAATTTCGGCGAAGCGAAGACGGAAGAAGAGAAGACCAAAGTCCGCGTGGAGTTCACTACAATCCGCGCCGCCTCCGGCGATAAAATTCTCGCCCTCGCTAAGGAGTTCGCGAAGGACGAAGGCGCCTTCGATGCGACGATGTCGGCCGTGGGAATGGGCGCGAAGGGGGCCAGCGATTACCTCGTCGCGACCTTCGTGGACGATCCCAAAATCGTGAAGGCGATCCCGCAACTCGGCCGTGGGCCGGACGGTTCCAAAACGCTCGACCTCATCGGTGAGAAATCGAAGAGCAAGGACGTCCAGGGCGCCGCCAAGTTCGCCTCGGTGGCTTCGGAAATCGAGAGCGCCGACTACCCGAGCACGGGCAAGCCGCTGCCGGAGAAGGAAGCGGCCGCGAAGTTCGCCGCCGCATCTCAGAAGCTCGAAAAGATCGTGAAGGACTTCGGCGACGTTAAGACGGCCGCGATGGGGCTGGGCGAAGCGCCGACCGTGGCCCAAGCCTCGAAGAAGATCAAGTTCTTCGTCGAAAACCTCATCGTCGGCAAAGTGGCTCCGGACGCCGAGTGCGAATTGCTCGAAGAGGGCAAGAAGGCCAAGTTGAGCGACTACCGCGGCAGCGTCGTGGTGCTCGACATCTGGGCCACTTGGTGCGGGCCGTGCCGGGCGATGATCCCGCACGAACGGGAAATGGTGAAGCATTTCGAAGGCAAGAAATTCAAACTCGTCAGCGTGAGCGCCGATGCCAAGAAAGACACCCTCACCAAGTTTTTGGAAAAGGAAGAAATGCCTTGGACGCATTGGTGGAACGGTGCCAAGGGCGGCTTAGTCGAGGAGTATCAAGTCCGGTTTTACCCGACCGTCTACATCATCGACGGGAAAGGGATCATCCGCGCCAAGCATCTTCGCGGGGACGACCTTCAAAAGTTCGTCGACAAACTCCTCACGGAATCCGACCCGAAATAAACACTCTTGAGAACCCCGCCCAATGGCGGGGTTCTTTCGTTTCAACCGCGTAGCGCATCGAGCGCGGCGCCTATATCAGGGGAGCGCATCAGAGATTCGCCGACGAGGACCGCGTCGACCCCGGCCGCACGCAACACCTCGAGGTCGCGGTTCGTGCGAATGCCGCTCTCGCTGACGACGACAATTCCCGCAGGGATGCGCGGCCGCAATTCGAGGGTCTGTTCGAGCCGCGTCACGAAGGTCCGCAGATCGCGGTTGTTGATGCCGACGACCGTCGCTCCGCAATCGAGGACGCGCGGCAATTGTTCTGCATCGTGCAGTTCGACGAGTACGTCCAAACCGAGCGATCTCGCGTCGCGGTGGAGGTTGGCCAATTCCTGCCCCGGCAAAATCTCGGCAATCAGGAGCACCGCATCGGCCCCCGCGGCGCGGGCTTCGAGCAGTTGGTAACTCTCGAGGATGAACTCTTTCCGCAACACCGGGATGGCGACCGCCGCGCGAACTGCGCGGAGGTAGTCGAGGTGCCCTTGGAAATACTGCTCGTCGGTGAGGACGCTGAGCGCCGCGGCGCCGTGGAACTCGTAAATCGACGCGATTCGAACCGGGTCGAAGTCGGCGCGGATGACGCCGGCCGACGGCGAGGCTTTCTTCACTTCGGCGATCACGGTCACGGCGCCGGGAACGCGCAGTGCCCCGGCGAAGTCTCGGCCAGCCGGCATCGACTCGATTTGGCGCTCGAGGATCGACGCGGGGAGGCGGAGTTTCGCGTCCGCAATTTCGATCCGCTTCGTGGCGACGATTCGTTCGAGGATGTTCGGCGTCATTTCGGGATCGACTCGACGGCTGGCACGCGGGGGTAGCGAGCGTATCTTAGACGCTTCGGCCGTTCGATCAATCGCTGGGAGCGCCCGTGAATCCGAATGAGCCGTTCGACTTGCGGGCCTTCGGGATCGCGCTCGCCATCGCGGCCGTCCCGGCGGCGTTCGCGGTGGTCGTCTCAGGAGCGTGGGCCGGGCGGGTGCGAAGCTGGCTCCGGCCGACGTGGGCCTTTCCGCCGCTACCGTGGAACGGCTTCGCCATCGTCCTCGCGTTCGGTGCGTTCCAAGTCGCGGTGGGGCTAATCGCCGATTCGGCCCATCGGCTGGGCTGGTTCCCGTCCCCGAATGAACTCACCGAAAAAACGTTGAACGCCGTCGCCGCCCGCGCGATCGCGGTACCGTTGTTCTTCCTCTTCACCTCCATCGGCATCGTCAACGCGTTCGGCCCGATCCGGGTGCCCGGCGTCCCGCGTCTCGCGGGGTGGATCGCCCTCGGGGCCGCGGCGTGGTTGCCGATTGTACTACTAACGTTCGCCGTGCATGCTGCGACCATTGCGGTGAAGCAGGAACTCGGCGGGCCGATCGACACGCACCCGCTGGCGAAGCTGCACCCGGAGCAAGATCGCCTGAACGGTTGGCTCTTCGCCGCGAGCGTGTGCGTGTTCACCCCGTGGTTCGAGGAGTTCATTTTCCGGGGCTTGCTGCTGCCGTGGGTGCTGCGTGCGGGGTACCGCCCCTGGTTGCTGGTCGGGTGGTCGTTGCTCTTCGCGGGGATGACCTTCGGAAATTGGGACGATCCGCACTTCGGGGCGGTCGCGTTCATCGGGCTCGGTGCCATCGCAGTCGGGCTGTGCCACCTGATCCCGAAAACCAAACCGAGGCGCACGATCCTCGGCATCGTCTCGACGTCCCTGCTCTTCGCCGCTGTCCATTCGAGCGTCTGGCCCAGCCCGATTCCGCTGTTCGTCCTCGCTTTGGGCCTCGGCACCCTCACGGCGCGGACGGGCAGCATCGTCCCGGCGGTCGTCGTCCACGGCCTCTTCAACGGCGTGTCATTCGTCTTGCTGTTGCGTCAACCGGCTTAAAGTTTTTCGACCGCGAGCGCCCGCGCCTTCTCGAGAGCGGCCGGCAATTGTGTCGCGTCTTTGCCCCCGGCTTGGGCGATGTCCGGCTTGCCGCCGCCGCTGCCGCCGACGATGGCCGCGATCAGTTTGACCAAGTCACCGGCCTTCAATCCCTTCGCGACCAAATCTTTCGACAGTGCCACGACGACCGGCACTTTGCCATCCTCGTCGACCCAGCCGAAGACGATGAAGCTCGACGGATGCTTCTGGCGAATGCGGTCGATCTGCGCCCGCACCGCTTCCATCGGCACCGCCGGCAGTTGACCGACGATCACCTTCACGCCGTGGATCTCCGTCGCGTCGGCGATCAATTTGTCCACGACGTTGCCGAGGTCGGCCGCTTGAATCTTCGCGATTTGCCCCTTCAGCTTCTTCAGTTCGTCTTGCAGCGCTTCGATGCGGGCCGGGAGTTCCTCGGTCTTGCAGAGGAACTTCGCGGTGAGTTCGTCGAGAGTGCCGGTAACCTTCGCGAGCAGCTCCGTCGCCGTGCGACCGGTCACGGCCGTGATCCGCCGGACGCCCTTCGCCACGCTTTCTTGATTGAGGATTTTGAAATAGCCGATAGTGGCGGTATTGCTCACGTGCGTGCCGCCGCAGAACTCCACGGAATCGTCGTGGGTCGCTTTTTCCGGCGACTCGGGGCCGACGAGCACGACCCGCACCGGGTCGGGGTACTTCTCGCCGAACATCGCGCGGACGCCGGGGATTTCCTTGGCCTTCGCCAACGGCAGTGTCACGGCCGAGACGGGCCATTCGCGCTGGATGCGCGTGTTGACGAACGCTTCGATCTGGCGGATTTCATCCGCTGACAACGGCTTGTCATGGCTGAAGTCGAACCGCGTCCGAGCGTCGTCGACGAGCGAACCCTTCTGCTCGACGTGGCTACCGAGGATGGTCCGCAAGCCGAGGTTCAACAGATGCGTGGCGGTATGATTACGGGCGACATCGATGCCGCGGAAGGCCGATTCGCGCAGGGTCACCGTGTCGCCGACGCTCAACTGCCCCTGTTGCAGCGAGCCGAGGTGCAGCACCGTATCGCCGAGGCGTTGGGTGTCTTCGACTTCGAAATCGGCTCCGTCGGCCGTACTCAGCGTGCCGACATCGCCGACCTGCCCGCCTTGCTCCGCATAGAAGCTGGTGCGATCGAGCAGCAGCGCCACCGGCAACCCGACGGGCAGAGAGCCTTCGGTGATGACGGTATTGTCCACGACCCAGCCGACGACTTTCGCCGTGATCTCGGACGCATCGAACTTCGCGGAGTCGTCCGTTGTCGTGAGGGTGCCTTGGATTGCGGTGACAACGAGGTTTTTCGCTCCAGCATTGCTGATGCGTTGGAACTCTTCCCGTAGTCGTTTGTAACCTTCTACATCTACATGAAACCCTCTTTCAGTCGCCATCTGAACTGTAATGCCAATGTCGAGACCGTAGGTTGTGTGTAGCTGAAATGCTGCATCGTCTGAAAGAATTGGTCTGGAGTGTTTGGATCGAGGGTATTTTCGATTGTGTTCATGCTCTCCTGGAATCGACTGAACTGCAGAGACAGGCTCATTTGGTGCACGGCCATGCATCAACCGATAATTGCTGCCGGCTACGCTCATTTCGTTCTCGAAGTAGCTGAGAGCTTCACTCATTTCGTTTTCGAAGAGCTTCATGCCGCGGTCCAGCGTCCGCAGGAAGCTCTTCTCTTCGTCGTAAATTGTCTCCCGCACCTTCTCCGGGTTGCGCTTCAGTTCGGGGAACACATCCCCGAGTTGCGTCACCACCGCCCCCACCAGCTTGTGCAGGAACGGCTCCTTCATGCCGAGGACCTGCCAGCCGTAGCGCGACGCGCGGCGCAGCACCGAGCGCACCACGGCCCCGCGGCCTTTGCTTCCCGGCACGGCGCCATCCGTCAGTGAGAACGTCAGCGTGCGGATGTGGTCGGCGATGACGCGGTAGGCGGTATCCGTCAGATCATCGAGCACACCACCGTAGGGTCGAGCGCCGGTCGCCGACTGAATCGCCGCGAAGAGCGGTGTGAACACATCCGTGTCGTAGTTGCTCGGCACATCGTTCAGCACAGCACAGATTCGCTCGAAGCCCATCCCCGTATCGACGTGCTTCGCCGGCAGCGGGGTCAGCGATTGATCCTCGTTCCGGTTGAATTGGATGAAAACGTTGTTCCAGATTTCGATGCATTGATCCGACCCGCCGTTGACGAGCTTCGCCCCGCTCTTGTCGGGCGTCTTGTCGTAATGGATCTCGGTACACGGTCCGCACGGACCGGTGCTGCCCATCTCCCAGAAGTTGTCCTTCTTGTTCCCCAAATGGATGTGACCATCGAGGACGCCGACCGACTTCCAGATATCCGCG
>JAYSYN010000245.1:0-11281 GCA_043727575.1 Fimbriiglobus sp. | reverse complement strand
AGGCCTCCAGGCCTGTCCAAACTGATCATTGGGACAGGCCTGGAGGCCTGTCCTACAACAGCAGGGATCCCAATGCTCCGTATTGTCCTCGTCGCATTTTTCGCATGGACCGTCACCCCGTTCCTTGCGGCCGAGCCGCCCAAGCCGTCCCGCAAGGCGGTGGTTCTCTCCGAAGAAGCCCTGAAAATCCACGCGGAGGCGCCGGTGTTCGACGGGCACAACGACCTCCCGTGGGCGCTGCGATCTCAGGATGGCAAGACCTTCCGCAGCCTCGACATCACCCGCGATCAACCGGCGCTCCACACCGACCTGCCCCGGTTGAGAAAGGGCGGAGTCGGCGCCCAATTCTGGTCCGCGTACGTTCCCGTCGACACGGCCAAGAAAGGCGCGGCCGTCACGACCACACTCGAACAGATCGACACGATCCACCGCCTCGTCAAACAGTATCCGAAAGACTTGGAGATGGCCTACACCGTCGCCGATATCGAACGCATCCGCAAGGGCGGCAAGATCGCGTCGCTCATCGGCATCGAGGGCGGGCACAGCATGGACGGCTCCCTCGGCACGCTGCGCATGCTGTACAAACTCGGCGTCCGCTACATGACGCTCACGCACTCCGAGTCGCTGGCGTGGGCCGACAGCGCCACCGACAAACCGAGGGCGAACGGCCTGAGCCCGTTCGGCGAAGAAGTCGTGCTCGAAATGAATTCGCTCGGGATGCTCGTCGATCTCTCGCACGTCTCCCCGGAGACGATGAAAGCGGCGCTGAAGGTCAGCAAGGCCCCGGTGATCTTCTCGCATTCGTCGGCGCGGGCCATCGCCGACCACCCGCGCAACGTGCCGGACGACGTGTTGAAGTTGGTGAAGGCGAACCGCGGCGTCGTCATGGTCAACTTCTTTTCGGGGTTCGTAGTCCCCGAGGGCGCGCGGGCCATGCAGAAGATGTTCGACGTCGGCCGCGAATTGAAAAAGAAGTACCCGGACGACGACGCGAAGTTCAAAGAAGCGATGAAGGCTTGGCAGAAAGACAACGAATACCCGGCGGGCAGCGTCCACGATGTCGTCGATCACATCGAGAACATTATCGAGGTCGCCGGGATCGATTGCGTCGGTTTGGGGTCGGACTACGACGGCATCGGCCGGACGCCGAAACAACTCGGGGATGTGTCGTGCTACCCGTACATCACGCAGGAGTTGCTGAACCGGGGCTACCAGAAAGACGACATCTTGAAGATCCTCGGCGGCAATATTCTGCGCGTCTTCCGCGACGCCGAGATCGTGTCCGCCGCGATGAACAAAGGATCGAAATGACCCGGGTGCTTTTGGAAGTCGCGGTGGATTCGTTCGAAGGCGCCATCGCGGTCGCCGCGGCGGGCGCCGACCGGCTGGAGCTCTGCTCGCGCCTCGAGGTCGGCGGGTTGACTCCTTCGCTCGAATTGTTCCGGCGGGTCCGCGCCGCCGTGTCGATCCCCATCGCCGTCATGATCCGCCCGCGGCCCGGACACTTCGTCCTCGACGGCCGCGCAAGTGCGGAGATCGGGAAATCGATGGCGTCCTTCCGGCGATTCAATCCGGACGGATTCGTCTTCGGCGCCCTCGCCGAAGACGGGGCGATCGACCGGGCGACCTGCGCAAAATTCCTGCGGCGGTGCTCGGGGACCCCGGCCATCTTCCACCGGGCGTGGGACGAACGGCCCCGCTCCGCCGTCGATTTGGAACTGCTCGTCGGTCTCGGTTTTCGGCGCTTGCTCACCAGCGGCGGGGCGAAGAGCGCTTCGGAAGGGGCACTGGCCATCCGGGACTGGGTCGGACGAGCCGCGGGGCGGATCGAAATCCTGCCCGGAGCCGGAATCACCCCCGGAAACGTCGCCGAGATCCTGCGCGCCACCGGGTGCCGGCAAGTCCACGGCACCTTCAAAAATTGCGTCCGCGAAGTGCGGGCCGCGCTGGATCAATTCGCGGGGGCCGGCAGCAACGCTTCCGGATGATGGCGGACCATCGCCCCTTCGACGACGTACACGACTTCCTCGGCGATGTTCGTGGCGTGATCGGCGATCCGCTCGACGTAGCGCACGGCCGCGTGCAGCGCCAGCCCCGGATCGATCTCGTCGGGCGAACGCTTCATCCGCGCGATGACTTCGGCGATGATGGCATCGTTGTCGGCGTCGACTTCGTCGTCCATCCGCACCACGGTCCGGGCCTCGGCCGCGTCGGAATGCACGAGCGCGTTGAGCGCGCGTTTCACCATGTCGATCGCGCGGAGGGTCATCGGGTGGAAGCGGGCGGGAATGACCGGGAACGGCGGGTGCGACAGGGCGACGGCCGTTTCGGCGAGTCCGACGGCCAAGTCGCCCATGCGCTCGAGGTCGGTGGCGATCCGCAACACCGCGCCGATGCGGCGCAGGTCGATGGCGACCGGCTGGTGCAGCGCCAAGACTTTCAGGCACTCTTCTTGGACGTCGTTTTCGTAATGGTCGATCGCGTCGTCGCGGTCGAGGACCTCCTGGGCGAGCGCCGAGTCCCGCGTTTCGAGGGCGTGGGTCGCATTTTGGATCGCCTCTTCGACGTTCCCCGCCATGCGGAGGACATCTTGGAGGAGGCGGTCCAAATCTTTTTGCATGTGCTTCGACACGGTCTCCGACCCCCCGATTCCCCGCGGGGTCTCTCCCCGCCGTAAGATGATTCCCGACCGGCCCACATGATACCGGATATCCGATGCCCGCACCGGGTCCCCCCGAATCCTTCGTCGACGCCGCGGTCCGCAGCCGGATCACGGATCGGGATTCGCTGATGCGATTGTACGCGCAGGCGGAACCGGGCGCAATCGCCTCCCGCGAACAATTCGCGAATTTTTTGATCGGGCGCGGCGTCCTCACCGAGTTCCAATCCGGCAAGCTCCTCGCGGGCCGCTGGCAAGGGCTCGTCGTCGGGCGGTACGCGCTGCTCTGCCCCATCGGTCGCGGCGGCATGGGGATCGTCTACCTCGCGCGCCGGATCGGCGAGTCCGCCGGCGGCCCGGCGCCCCGGCTGGTCGCGTTGAAATTGCTGGCCCCCCAGCGCGCCCAAAACGAGCCGCGGACGCTGGCGCGGTTTCGGCGCGAGATGGAAATCGGGGCGAAGTTGCCGGCCCACCCGGCGTTGACGCGGGCGCTCGACTCCGGCGAAGCGGACGGCATCCACTTCCTCGCCTTGGAATACGTCGTCGGTCCGACGGTGAAACAGCGGGTCCAAGAAAGCGGACCGATGACCGCGCCCGAAGCCGGCCGGCTCTTCGCCGACTTGGCGCGGGGATTGCAGCAGGTTCACGCGGCGGGGTTCATCCACCGCGACTTGAAACCGTCGAACATCATCGCGACGCCGAACGGCCGGGCGAAGTTGCTCGACTTCGGCTTCGCCGTGCGGCGCGGGGAGAAACCGCCCGCCGACCCGGCGATCCTCGGCGGCCGGGGCTACACGATGGGGACGATGGATTTCCTGCCGCCGGAGCAGGCGACCGACGCCGTGAGCGTCAGCGCCGAGACCGACATTTACTCCCTCGGGTGCAGCCTCTACTACGCCCTCAGCGGCGCCGTCCCGTTCCCGTACGGCACGGCTCGGGAAAAGATTCGGCAGCACCGCGCGGACGCCGCGCCTCCGCTCGGCGAGTTCGATCCCACGATCCCGGCGGGTTTGGTGAAGTTGGTGGAATGGATGATGGCGAAGCGGCCCGAGAATCGTCCGCCGTCGTGCCGGGTCGTCGCCGAGGAACTCGAGCGCTTCGCGCCGCCGGCCCCCGTCGTAGCCACGCGGGCCAGTTACGACGCGGCGTGGGAAGCCGAGGTGTTGACGCGAGTCGAAGCGCGCTGGCGCATCCACCGCGACGCGGCGAAGGATTCCCCGTCCGCCGAACAGTCGCCACTGCTCGAGATCGCGGCGGTCGCCGACTCTCCCCCGCGCTTCTGGCTCTGGCTCGTGCTCGGGTTTATCCTGACGGTCGGGATCGGCTCGGGATTTCTCGGGGCCGTGGTGTACTTCGCGCGGAACCGATGAGCGTACCGACCCACTTCCAACGGTACCGTCTGGAGCGCCCCTTGGCCGGGGTGCCGGAGCCGATGGCGCTGCCTTTGGGTTACGTGCCGGTGCCGTGGCGCGAACACCTGCTGCAATTGCACGCGGATGTGAAGTACCAGAGTTTCCGCGACGACCGCGACGGCCGCTTGTTCCCCAATTTGGCCGACCGCGATGGTTGCCGCCAGTTGATGGCCGCGATCCGGGCGCGGGACGGATTCTGCCCCGGCGCAACGTGGCTGATCGCGGGGCCGGACGGCTACTGCGGTACCGTGCAAGGCGTGCTCGAACCCGGCAGGACCGGGGCGATTCAGAACCTCGGGATCATCCCCGAGCACCGAGGCCGGGGGTTGAGCCGGGCGCTCGTGATCCTCGCGCTCCGCGGGTTCGAACGGGCCGGAGCCCGCCGCTGCGTGCTCGAGGTGACCGCCGACAATCGGCGCGCCATGGAGCTCTACACGAGCTGCGGATTCCGCCGGACCCGCGTCTTTTATCGACCGCTGCCGACGGTTTTGCAACCGGCCGGGCTATAATCTCCGGATACGCCTCGGCACGCTCTTCGGATCGGGAATCCTCCGTGACGCAACAGCTTTATCAACACGTTTTCCCCAACGGGCTCACCCTCTTGTTCGAACGGATGGACCACGTCCGCTCGGCCACGCTCTACTTCATGGCCCCGGCCGGGTTCACTTACGAACCGGACGACCGCCTCGGCCTCGCGGGGATTCTGGCGGAGATGCTGACGCGCGGCGCCGGGGACCGGGATAGCAAAGCCCTGTCGCTCGCCCTGGACAACCTCGGCGTCGACCGCGGCGAATCGTGCGGAGCGTTCAACGTCACCCTCTCGGCGGGGACACTCGCGCGGAACATCCCGGCAGCGCTCGGTCTTTACGCCGACATCATCCGTCGACCTTGGCTGCCGAATGACGAACTCGAAGCCGCGCAGGAATTGTCGCTGCAAGACTTGCAAGGACTGGACGATTCGCCGTCGGAAATCTGCCTGCTCGAACTCAAGAACCGCTTCTTCCCGCCGCCGTACAACCGCAACCAATACGGCACCCGCGCCGGGATCGAAGCGATCACCCCGGAAGGCGTTCGCAATTTCTACGCCGCGCGCTTCCGCCCGAACGGGTCGATCCTGTCTGTGGCCGGAAACTGCGATTGGGAAGAATTGAAAGCGCTGATCGGCGCGGCCTTCGGCGATTGGACCGGCACCCCCGACGCGGGAACAACGCCCGGGCCGCACGTGCCGACATCGCATCATATTCCCAAAGAAACGCAGCAGACGCAGATCGCGCTGGCCTTCCCGAGCGCCCCATTCGGCACGCCCGATTTTTACCCGGCCCGCGGGGCGATCAGCGTCCTGTCCGGCGGCATGAGCGCCCGCCTTTTCACCGAAGTCCGCGAGAAGCGCGGCCTCTGTTACTCCGTCAGCGCGAGTTACGACACGGTGAAAGACCGCGCTGCGGTCGTCTGCTACGCCGGCACCGGGGTCGACCGCGCGCAGCAGACCCTCGACGTGATGATCGGCGAACTCAAGCGATTGAAGGATGGCATCGATCTCGAAGAGGTCGACCGCGTTCGCGCCGGGTTGAAAACGTCGCTGATCATGCAGCAAGAATCGACCTCGTCGCGGGCCAGTTCGATGGCGACCGATTGGTTCTATCTGAAGCGGGTTCGCCGCATCGATGAAGTGCAAACCGCCATCGACGCCCTCACCCCCGCGGGGATCCTCGGCTACCTCGAACGCTTCCCGGCCCAAGATTTCACCGTCGTCACGCTCGGCCCGGCCCCGCTGGTGACACCGGCTTGACAGCGATCGCTTCGGCCCGACCTTCCCCCAACACTCCGCGAACGCCCATGCCATTTCACACTCGCTTGTTGCCCAACGGCTTGCAACTCATCGGCGAGACGATCCCCTCGTCCCGCTCGGTTTCGGTCGGTTTCTACGTGAAGACCGGCAGCCGCGATGAATCCATGCCCGAGTCGGGCGTGTCGCACTTCCTCGAACACATGTTGTTTAAAGGCACGCCCCGTCGCACCGCCCTCGACGTGAACCGCGATTTCGACCGCATCGGCGCCTCCTACAACGCCTACACCAGCGAAGAAATCACGGCTTATTACGCTTCGGTGCTGCCCGAGTACCTGCCGACCGCCGTGGACATCCTCGCCGACATCTTGCGGCCGAGCCTGCGCGACGAGGACTTCGATACCGAGAAGAACGTCATCCTCGAAGAAATCAAAATGTACGACGACCAACCGGGGTCGATGGCGTGGGACAACGCCAAACGCATTTACTACGGTGGCCACAGCCTCGGGAATTCGATCCTCGGCACGAACGCGAGCGTCACGGCGCTCACCCGCGATGCGATGCGCGAATACTTCGGCCGGCGGTACGTCGCGCCGAATATTCTCGTGTCGGTCGCCGGGCAATTCGATTGGACCGCGTTCGCCGAATTGCTCGAGCGCGCCACCGCGACGTGGCCAACGGGTGCGGCCGGTCGCGGCGGGTTGATCGGCCACGCCGGCCCCGGCGGCGTCCACGCCGTCGCCAAAGAGGGGCTGTCCCAAGAGCATGTCCTCTGTTTGGGGAGTTCCGTCCCCGCGGAATCGCCGCTGCGCTACTCGGCGACGACGCTCGCCATCGCCATCGGCGACGATTCCGGCAGCCGGCTGCATTGGGAGTTGGTCGACCCGGGCCTCGTCGAATCCGCGAGCTGCGGCGTCGACGCGAGCCAAGCCTGCGGACTGCTCGGCACGAGCTTCAGCTGCGATCCCGAATCGGCAGCGGGAAATCTGGAGATCGTCCGGAAGGTGTTGGGCGACGTGCGGCAGGCGAACATCTCGGCCGACGAACTCTCGCAGGCTAAGAACAAGATCGCCTCGCGGGTCGTGCGTTACAGCGAACGCCCCTCCGGCCGCATGCGGGCGCTCGCGGGGGCGTGGTTGTACAACGCCGAGTTCTCCGACCCGGACGTCGAACTCGCCCGCTACGACGCGGTGAGTTTGGATTCCATCCGCGATTATTTGGACAAGCACCCCATCGACGAACTCACGGTCGTGGGCTACGGGCCTCTCGCAGGATTGGAGTGAATCGATCCGGTGGCGACCGCGCAATGAAGAGTCTCGCGCGGAGCCGCTAAGACGCAAAAGAGCCACCGAAAGGCGGCATTTCAAACACCTTTTACTCGTTTCGACGTTTTTATCTTGGCTTCTTCGCGCCTTTGCGGCTCCGCGTGAGACCTACTTCGCTCGTTCAATTCACGAGCAACTTCGGCCGGGCCGCCCGGAGTCCTTCGATTCCCTTCGGCGTCACCTTCGTGTCGCCGAAATTGACGGATTTTAACGCGGGCAAACCTTTCACGATTTCCAGCGCGGCGTCGGTGATGCTCTTGCATTGATAGAGTTGCAGCTTCTCGAGGTTCTTCAAATCCTTGAGGTGCGCCAACCCGGTGTCGGTTATGGCGGCCGACGCCAGATCGAGTTTCTTCGAGCCGGTCAGACCCGCCAGCGACTTCATGGCTTCGTCGTTAACGTAGGCGTACGAGAGGTCGAGTTCTTCCAAGCCCGTCATTCCGGCGATGCCGGGCATGGCGTCCGCCTCCAGCGCTTCCATCCGGAGGAATTTCAAACCTTTCAACTCGCCGATCCGTTTGGCCGCGTCGAGTTGAATTCTGCCGCTTTGGTAAATGTGCAGGTAGCTCAGTTTCTTCAGTCCGGCCAGCGGCGCCAAGCCGTCCCCCTCCATCCCGGCGCAGCGGTAGAACTTGAGCTTCTCCAAATCGGCGAGGGCCGCGAGGTGCTTCAATCCGGCGGCGGTCAACTTCTCGCCTCCCACTTCCAGCGCGCGCAAGCCCTTCAAGCGGGCGAGATCGGCCATGCCGGCGTCGGTCAGGTTTCCACCGCCGACCTGGACCTCCTCCAATTTGACGAGCGCTTTTATGGAACTCAGTTCCGGATCGCCGAGGGCGCGACTCGAGCCGAGGACCAGCTTCCGCAATTCCGTCATGGCCGCGACGTGGGCGTAACCGGCCGGGGTGATCGTCTTGCTGTAAATGCTCAGCTCGCGCAAGTTGGTCAGGCCTTTCAAATGGGCCAGACCCGCGTCGGAAATGTCGCTGCCGGCGTCGCCGCCGATCGACAAATCCTCGAGCGATTTCATCTTGGCCAAATGGATCAGCCCCGCGTCGGTCACCTTCGTGCCGCTGAGGTAGAGGACGCGCAGCGCCGGTAGTTTTGCCAGGTGCGGCAGGAAGTCATCGGTGACCGCAACATAGTTCAAATTGATCGAATCGAGATTCTTCAACCCGCTCAAATGGGCCACGCCAACGGCCGTGAACGATTTGCCGTACGACAGATTCAAGGCGACCGGCATCGGTATTTTTTCGAGGGTGGCACGGATCGTCGCGAACTCGGCGTCGGTCGGGTGGGTTTCCCCGGAACTGCGGACTCGGAACACCGGGCGCTTCGGATCGGCGGCGTCGATCGAGCCGCCGACCCCTTCCACTTTCCGGAGTTCGGCGTTCGCCAAATCGGTCAGCAGCGACCCTTGCATCGCGAACAATTTTGGAAAGGTCTTCTTCAATTCGTCGATGCCCGCGGGCGTCACCTTGGTATCCCGGAGCTTCACGACTTGCAGCGCCTTGAGCGTTTTCAACGCCGGCAAACCGGCGTCGGTCACGGCACAGCCATCCAGGGAGATTTGCAGCAGCGTTGTCAGATTTCCGAGTTTGGCCAACCCCGCGTCGGTGACTTTGCTCTGCGATAAATCCAGTATTTGCAAATACTTGAGAGCCGCGACCGGCTCCAAACCGACGTCGGTCACAGCCGAGGGAACGGTCTTGCCCAACTCGATGTGGCCATCGAGGACGAGACCGAGCAAGCCCGGGAAATGCCGGAGCGATTTCAGGCCATCGTCGGTCGTTTCACAGTACGCCAGATTCAGTTGTTGAAGATTCGCCAAGCCTTTGAGCGCTTCCAGTCCCCGGCCATCAATTTTCAACCCGATCAAATTGAGGAGGTTGAGTTTCGTCAACGGCGCGAGCGAGGCCAGATCGGCGTCGCCGATGTCGGCGCGGATCAATTCCCCGTTTGTCGTCCCGCTCAGAGCCAGTTGCTCCAACCCCGTCACTTTGGCGATGTGCGGCAAGGCTGCTTTCGTCAACCGCGACGTTTCGACCGTCAATGTTCGAAGCTTCTTGCAGTCGACCAAGGGCTTCAAACTATCGTCGGTGAACGCTCCTTTTTCACCGCCGAGCAAGAGCACTTCCAATTTTGGACAACCGGCGAGATGCTCGATCCCGGCGGCCGTAACGGCGAGATCGACGAGTTTGATCGCGACGAGGTTGGGGCACGTCTTCAGACTCGCGAGACCCGCGTCGGTGACCTTGGTCTCGCCGAGAAAGACCGCGTAGGCGTGGGACAGGCCTTGGACGTGCTTCAATCCGTCGTCGCCGACGGCGGTGCCGGTCAAATCGAGAATGAAAGGAGTCGCGATGTCCTTCAAATGAATCATGTCGGCGTCGGTGATCCGCGACCGACCCAAATTCAGTCTGAACAGCGGTGCGGTTTTCGAGCCGACATCATCGACTCGGCCGAACTCCCTGATCTTGGCGAGCGCTTTGGTCGCGGCCTCGGATTCTTGGGCGGCGGCGACGCCGGGGAAGAATGCGAGTAGGAGGGAAAATGCTCGCAACATGGTTGGCCTTTTGAAAGTCATTGAGACACCGGATGGATGGAAATCGCAATGTCGGACGGACGGAACCCCGATCATCACTTCCCGATCTTCAACACCACCGACTTGGCCGCGTACTCTGTGCCGTTTTTTTCGTTCTTCGACACGATCGCGAACGGTAACTCCATCGGCTGCACCCACGATTCGACGAAGATCGTGACTTCGCGCTCGGATTCTTCGGGCAGGACCAAGATGCCGCTCAGGCCGATGTTCTCGACGCGGACACCGTGGGGCAGGCCGCGGACCTCGACCGGCACGCGGCCGGCGAAGCCCTTGGCCCGCGCGATCGTCACCTTCATTTTCGATTCTTGCCCCGGCTTGGCCGTCAACGCGGTGACGCTGGTCGCGGTCGTCAGCTCGCCCGGTTCGACGAGGCTCGGCGTCCCGCCGGCGGCTTCGCGCACGACCGACTTGCCCGCGATCTCGGCTTCGGCGCGGACGCGGATCGGCCCGGTCTGCGGAGCGATTCCCGTCGCACTCAACGCGATGGTCGCACTCGCTTGATCCGCTTCGATCACCGTGTCCGGAGCGGCGAACCCGGCTGGGAGTTCGAGTTTCACCCGGATCGGCCCGGTGAATCCGTCGGACCGCGTCGCCGAAACGGTGAGGGGCACGCCGGCGTTCTTCCAGACTTTCGGATCGCGGGGCCCCATCCGCACTTGGTAATCGGGCCGCGCGGGCCGCAGTGCGATCCGGTAGTCGTACCGTTCGCCGCCGCCGCCGTGGGCGTCGCGCACGTTGGCGAAATAGACGCCGGTCGCCGGCGCGGTGAACAGCAAAAACGAATCCTTGCCGAAGCCCGGGCCGCCGTCGTCGTTGCGGTAGTGCAGGGCGAAGGTGGGCAGACCGTTGGGCAGGAATTTCGAGCCGGGCGGGTGGAATTCGACTTTGTACATCGGCGCGTTCTGGGCGTGGTGGGTGGGCGTCGTGCCGCGGAAGCCAAGGCGTTTGCCGTCGAGCTGGACGAATTGGCAATCGTCGTCCGGGTTCTTCGGGAGGGCCTTGATCCGCATCAATTCCGCCCCGGCGAAGAGGTAGTCGTTCGTGCGCAGTTCGTTCCACGTGTCGAGGCGGATGCCGGGGTTGTTCGAGTCGTGGTCGCGGAAGGTCGTGTAAGTCTGCGACACGCTGCGCAGCGTCGCTTGTTCGACGGGCTTGTGTTGGGCATCCCGGATTTCGAGGAGGGAATCGAGACTCGAGCCCCGGCGCGCCGCGTGGACTTCGACGGCGAAGACTTCCCCCGCTCGGGCTTGGAAAGGAATCGAAACGTCGGCCTTCGGTTTGGCGAGGACGCCTTCGGTCCCGGCGGTCTCGGCGACGATGAGGTACGCCGAGCCGAGGGGCATTCCACCCCGGATCGTCGGGAGCGGGACCGGGACGCGGCTGCCGAAGGGGGCCTCGGTGGGAATCGCGACGGGCATCTCCAAGCCATCCGGCGTACCGAGGTTGACGCCGCGGACGCGGACGGTCGGTTTCTCGCCGCGCATCGCCCCGAGCGGG